>NZ_JBFREV010000030.1:0-74418 GCF_052114485.1 Cupriavidus sp. KB_39 | reverse complement strand
GATGCCCTCGTCGCTCGCATTGGTGACGACAAACAGGTGGATGGGGCCATGCTCGCCCGGGTCGCGGCCCCAGGCTATCTGCTTTGCGGCGGCCGCCTTGATTTGCTCGGCCAATGGCGGAAAGCGGAAATACTGATTCTCGATATAGATAAAGCTGCAGGCGTTGTTGACCACCTGCAAATACATTTTCTCGATATCGAACTTGCCGTGTTCCGGCTGAGTGCGCAGCACCTGGGCCATGACCCGCACGCCGGTTTTTGGCAGCATTTTGAGCGCCGTCGCGGCAGGTTTTCGGGTGGTTTGCAGCGCTTCGCCGGTGGCGCGGTCCCATGCCTCGCAGAAGTTCTGGTTCAGATATCGGAGAATCGAGCCGGTGACCCGGCTTGAAATGTCCTGCCGTGGTGTCGCGCCATTCCGACCCTGATCGCCCGTCAGGCGGACCGCGCTGTGGTCGTCCTTGTCCCAGTACGGGTCGAGCATGTTGTGGCCCATGACATAGCCAACTGCCCGGTCAGGCAATTCATAATCGACCAGCACCATTTTCTGGTGGTGCGTCGGCACGATCGCGCCCATGATCGCGCCGGCTTGGGCCTTGTTGCCGGCAGAGCGCGTATCGTCGGTCCCCCACAAGGCGGTGCGAAATGCGATTTCCAGCCGGTTGGACAGGCCAAAATCCCGCACGACAAATTCGACATTGACCAGCTTCGGCAGCCCCAGCAATGCCGGCAACTTTTCCATGATCTGCGATGGAACCGGTCCCTTTAATATCTTGGCGGTGGGTGAGGTGCGTGCGGCCCGCCAATGCCAGTACCGGTTGAAGTCCGTGGGATTGACGCGGGGATTGGGCGGGCGGGAGAACCATGGATGCTGATGCATGCGGTCAGGCAGGTTCGGCTCGTCGCCCATTTCCGTCATGCCGGGAATGCCGAATACTTCGCCGCCCCAACTCAGCAGGCGGACCTTTACCCCGCGCTTTCCCGCTGCTTCGAGCAGGTCGCCAATACAGGGCGTGCCGCGTTCCCGGGCGCCGCGCTTGAAGAACATCGATGGCTGGAAGCCCCAGCAGATAATGTCGACACTCTTCTGCGCGGCGGCAATGGTGTCATGGAGATCGCCGAATGCCTCTTCACCATTCACGAGGGGATGAAAGGTGCAGGGCTGGGGCGCATATTCGACGCGCTGGACGAACCACGGCAGCGTAATGACTGCCGAACTTCTACGCGAAAGCGCGATGGGCGTGGTGATGGTTTGTCGGGTCATGCCTGAGCAGCTCCAGTGCCGGTGCAGCCCTGAAAAAGCTGCGAACTCGGCATACTAGGAGCGGCAATCAGCGCCCAACAATCGTACTAGTTCGAAAATGCGTGGTAATCGTTCACCGCCCGAGGATCTCTCAGACGCTGTCAGAACAGCGCCGTGGTCATCAGCGCCTTGGCCACCAGCGGCCCCTCGTTAGCACCGTCGGCGTAGACCGACACTTCGAGCGACACCTGCCGCTTGCCCCGACGGATCACCTCCGCTACCGCGCGTAACGCCACGCCATCGGCGGGCGCCAGGTACTGGATCGACAGCGCCCCGGTGGCGCCGCCGCGTACCACCTCCAGATCCACGTTCGAGAACGCCGCCGCCGCGCCGGCCACATCGATCAGCGTGGCGATCACCCCGCCATGCACGACCTTCCGCACCGTCACGTTGTTTGGGCTGAACGGCAGCACCAGCTCCACGCGGTCCACCGCCAGCGCATCCAGGCGGATGCCCAGCGTGCGCGCCACCGGCGATTCCATCAGGACGGACGCCACCATCGCGGCCAGGCGCGGGTCCACAGTCGATTCAGGCATAGGAAGGCTCCAGAACATACGGCATGGGACGAATTCGATTCCACCCAGCGTAGCCGGCGCTRCCCATTCGCTCAATGACCTGAGGGGTAGTTGAACCTCCTGAGCCTCCTGCGGCACACCAAACCGCCGGGGCGCCGGCCGGTATAATGGCCACCCAAACGTTCCAGCCGTCCCCGCCCCACCCCTGCATGCCTGCCGAACCGTCCGACATTACCGAAGCCCAGGGTCTCAGTGACCGGCCCGACAGCCCCTGCATCGGCATCTGCTCCACCTTGTTCGATGAGATCTGCCAGGGTTGCGGCCGCACCGCCGTCGAGGTCAGTAACTGGGTGTTCTACTCCGATGCCGAAAAGCAGGTGATCTGGGACCGCATCACGCGCGAGGGCACTGCGCGCCGCTTCAGCCAGGGCTGAGGGATCCGGGGATGACCCCGGTCAGCCGCTTCTCCATATCCTCGACTTCGCGCCGCGCCACGCGCTCGCGGGCGAGTTTTCGCCAGCTTTCCGCCAGCGGCGCCAGTTCCGCCATCTCGGCCAGCGCTGCATGGTTGAGGCGGTCGACATAGAGCACGTGCAGCAGCCGCTGCAGGCTCCATTGCGGGTAAGGCCGTGCGGCCAGCACCAGCCGGTCCCCGGCGCGCACCTCGCCTTCCTCGATCACCCGGTAATACCAGCCCGTGCGCTGGCTCTGCTGCACCGCGCGCGACATGCCCGCGTAGCCAAAGCGGTGATTGAGCTTCCAGCATGGCTGGCGCGCCTGCGAGACCTCCACCAGCGCCGAACCGAGCCGGAACTGGTCGCCGATGCACACGTCCGCTTCCGTCAAACCCCGGGTGCTCAGGTTCTCGCCGAAGGCACCGGGGCGCGACAGGACATCGGTCACGCCATCTTCCCGCGCCAGTTCCGCCGCCCAGGCCGGGTAGTGATCGCGCGGATAGTGATGGACGGCCTTTTCCGGGCCGCCGTGATGGCGCGGATCGCCCTGCTCGTCCCCAGCCAGCCCGAGCGTGGTCACACGCAGCGATCCGTCCTGCAACTGCTTGTCGATGCCGCTCGGCACCCCCTTCGGGCCGAACGGGCGCACCTTGCCCGCGAGCAAGGCGTCGATGGCGATATCGATGTCCGGCACGGTCACAGCCCGGCCTCGTCGAGCCAGCGCATGAACATGCGCTCCCCGGCGGCGGCCACGGTGGCGCCGATCTCGGCGGTGCGGCGGCGGATGGTGCGCGGGTCGATGCCGGCCTTGGCCAGTTCCACGGTATGGCCGATCAGCCAGGTCTCGATGTCGCCGGGCAGCACCTCGGGGTGGAATTGCAGCGCCAGCACGTGCTGGCCGATCGCATACGCCTGATGCGGCGTGCCGGCCGTGGAGGCCAGCAGTTCGGCGCCAGGCGGCAGGTCGAAGGTGTCGCCGTGCCAGTGCAGCACCTGCCAGTCGGCGTCCGCCAGCGCCGCGAGTGGCGAGCGCAGGCCGGCCTCGGTCGGCGTAACTGGCCCCCAGCCAATCTCGCGCGTGCCCGGATAGACGCGCGCGCCAGATGCCGCCGCGATCAGCTGCGCGCCCAGGCAGGCGCCGATCATCGGCCGCCGCGTGCCGAGCCGCTCGCGGATCACCGCGATCTCGGCCTCCAGCCACGGATAGGCCTCGGTTTCATAGACCCCGATCGGCCCGCCCAGCACCACCAGCAGGTCCGCCGGATCGGCCGCGACCAGCGTCAGGTCGTCCACGCCGGCCTGGAACACGCGGATCTCGTGCCCGCGGTCGCGCACGGCATTCGCAATCACACCGGCATGCTCGAACGGCACATGCTGGATCACGTCGGTGCGGCGTCGGGTCTCGGTCATCGTCAATTCTCCTGATGCTTAGGGTGCGCCGGCTGGCCGGAGCACCAATGTGTCGAACGCGTCGCCGCCGGGATTGCGGCGTGGCGCGCCAATCGTAATGAACTGTACGGCCGCCCAGCGCTCGGTCCAGTCGCGGTAGTGCGGAGATAAGGCATTGCCCGATTGTCCCGTCGAGGTCATGAAGCGGGAATGGGACAAATCTGAAAGGTCGTAAATCGCGCGCAGGCTGGCCGCGTGCACGCTCTCGAACGGCGCGGCCTCGTCGCGGAGGGCGTGACGGCCGACATCCACCGTATACGTATCACCGCCAGTCGGCACGCGCACGTTGAARAACCCTGACAAGTACGAAACCTTGCCGAATGGCTTGTGCTCGGCGCGCGCCGTATGGGCCCGGCCCCAGCGCCATTTTTCCGGATTGCTGCCATAGCGGGTGTCCAGGTCGGCGATGGCCCGCTGCCAGGCCAGGCCGATGGTCTCCGCGCAGGTCTCGCGCGTCGGCGTACGAGTGTTRTCGCACCAGAACGCGCCGGCGCCGTTCGGGGCGCGCAGCGCGTTGAGCATCGGCAACTGCACGTTGCGCTGGTCCCAGAGCCGGTTGAACTGGGTTTCGTCGAGCTTGTCCTCGAACAGCAGCCGCGACAGCTCGCGCAGCCACGCGGTGGCGACCAGCGGCTCGGCGCGGTCCGCCGCCATGGTGGCGTCCCACTTGCGCAGGGCATCGAACAAGGCGCGCTCGCGGTCCGGGCGCTTGGCGTCGCTGGCCACCGGGGCGGCCAGCAGCAGCGGCAAGGCGTCGCGCACGGCCAGCGAGAGCACGTCCTTCTGGATGGCCGCGAAGGTGTCCGGCGTATGGCGCGGGGTGGCCTCCAGCAGCGCCCGGATGCGRTCGTGGCGGTACGGCACCGTCCACTCGCTGGTGATGAAGTACGGGTAGTCGTCGGCCACGATCTTCTGGTTAGCCGTCACGATCATGCCGTCCGGCGGGTTGAAGCGGCGCGGCAGCGCGTCGAACGGCACGAAGCCGGTCCAGTCGTAGCGCGCATCCCAGCCCGGCGCCGGCGCGAGGCCCTTCAGGTCGTTGTCCGCCCGGCGCAGCGGCACCCGGCCCGGCGCGATATAGCCGATATTCCCGTCCACATCGGCATAGACGATGTTCTGCTGCGGCGCGTGGAGGTCCCGCATCGCCGCCAGGAAGGTGTTCCAGTCGCGCGCGCCGGCCAGCTTCAGGCCGCCTTCGAAGGTCTTGTCGTCCGGGCGTAGCGCGGTCCACTGAAACGCCACCACGTACTGCGCGCCCAGCGGCTTGGCGGCGATGGTCAGCGGCTCGGCCACATCGGAWAGCACCGGGCCGTGGCGCGTGGCCCGGACGGTCAGGTTCACGTCCGGCGCGCCTTTCACGCGGATGGTCTCGGTGCGGGTCTCGAACTCCGCCCAGCCGTCCGGCGTCTGGTAGCGGGTGGGGTGCGCGGGATCGATCCGTTCTATATAGAGGTCCTGCACGTCCGGCGCGGTATTGGTGAAGCCCCAGGCAATGCGCGCGTTGTGGCCGAGCACGACCAGCGGAATGCCGGGCAGCGTGGCGCCCGTTACGTCGAGCCCCGGCGCCTGCATCTGGGCGAAGTACCAGAGCGACGGCGCCTGCAAGCCCAGGTGTGGGTCATTGGCCAGCAAGGGCTTGCCGCTGACCGTGTGGGCGCCCGAGACCACCCAGTTGTTCGATCCCATGCCCTCCACATAACCCGCCGGCGCCCGCTCCACCACGCTCGCCATGGCTGTGGCCACGGGCGCGAGTTGGCGATAGAAGGCCGCGTAGTCCATCGTGCGCAGCGGCACATCGCCCGGATACGGCGCGAGGATCTCGGCGATGCGCGCCGTCGGCAGTTGCTGGGCCAGTCCCATGCGCAGGACCTCCTGCGTCCAGTTGCCGCCCAGGTCCCACGCCATCATGGTCTGCCAGCCGAGCGTGTCGACGGGCTCCCAGCGCTCGGGCTTGGTGCCGAGGATCAGGAACTCGGGGGGGAGCGCGGACTTGCGCGTATCGATAAACGCGTTCACGCCATCGGCATAGGCTTGCAGCGCCGCGCGGGTCTCGGGGGAAGTCTGGGCGAGGATGGCCTCGGCGTTTCGCCGCACCCCGAGCGTGCGCAGGAAGCGGTCGGTGTCCAGCGCGCCAGGGCCGAGGATCTCCGCCAGCCGGCCGGCCACCACGCGCTTGTTCATCTGCATCTGCCAGAGCCGGTCCTGCGCGTGGACGTAGCCGAGCGCGTAATAGGCGTCCAGCACGTGGGCGGCCTGGATGTGCGGCACGGCGTTGCGGTCCCGCACCACGACGACGCGGTCGTGCAGGCCGGGCAGGATCAGCGTGCCGGCCGTGTCCGGCTGCGAGGCCTGGCGATACCAGGCATAGCCGCCCACCGCACCCGTCGCCAGCAGCAACATGAGCGAGAGCAGCCAGCCGCCGAGCCGTTTCCACCAGCGCATCGTATTCCTCCGAAAATTTCAGATCGATTCAGGTCGATTGGGATCGATCAAAGACCGAAGCATCGCAGATTCCGGCGCCAGAAAAAAATGCCCGGACGTGCCGGGCATGCGATGCAACGCCAGGAAGCGCCCGTCAGGCGGGCTTCTTCAGCTGCAGCGACTTGTATTCGAGGAATTCCTCGAGTCCGTACTTGCCAGCCTCGCGCCCGTTGCCGGACTGCTTGAAGCCGCCGAACGGCGCGTTCATGTTGAACGGACCGCCGTTGATGTCCACCTGCCCGGTGCGGATGCGGCGCGCCACGCGGATCGCGCGGGCCTCGTCGCCGGACCAGACCCCGCCGCCCAGCCCGTAGACGCTGTCATTGGCGATGCGCACGGCATCGTCTTCGGTGTCATAGCAGATCACGGTCAGCACCGGGCCGAAGATCTCYTCCTGCGCCACGGTCGCCTTCGGATCGACATTCCCGAGCACCGTCGGCTTGACGAAAAAGCCCTTGTCGAGCCCCTCGGGTGCCTCGGGGCCGCCAGCCAGCAGCTCGGCGCCCTCCTCCAGTCCGCGGCGGATGTAGCCCGTCACGCGCTCCTTCTGCACGGCCGAGATCAGCGGGCCGAGGCGCGTGGTCTCCACCAGCGGGTCGCCAAGCGTGAAGTTCTCCACCACCTTCGCGGCGATGGCCTTGACCTCGTCATAACGGGCGCGCGGCACCAGCATGCGGGTATGGGCCGAGCAGGTCTGGCCCGAATTCAGGAAGCAGGCGTTGATGGTGCCCTTGACGGCCTGCGGCAGGTCCGCGTCGTCCAGGATCACCGAGGCGGACTTGCCGCCCAGCTCCAGCGCCACGCGCTTGACTGACTGCGCGGCCAGCTCGGACACGCGCTTGCCGGCCCGCGTGCTGCCGGTGAACGACACCATGTCCACTTCGGGGTGGCTCGCCAGCACTTCGCCCACGATCGGGCCATAGCCGGTGACGAGGTTGAACACGCCCGGCGGCAGGCCGGCGGCCTCGATCACCTCGGCCAGCACGAAGGCGTTCAGCGGCGCCACCTCGGACGGCTTGAGCACCACCGTGCAGCCGGCGGCCAGCGCCGGCGCCACCTTCAGCGTGATCTGGTTCAGCGGGTAATTCCATGGCGTGATGGCGGCCACTACGCCCACGGGCTCGCGCACCACCAGCGAATTGCCGACCTGTTCCTCGAACTGGAACTGCTCCAGCAGCGAGGCGGCCTGGCCCCAGTTATAGACCGGCCCACCCACCTGGATGGCCCGCGCCAGCTTGATCGGCATGCCCACTTCGGCGGCAATCAGCTGCGCCAGTTCCTCGGTACGGTCCTTGAGCCCCTCGGCGATCTTGCGGATGTAGCCGGCACGCACGGCCGGCGGGGTGTTGGACCAGCCGTCGAAGGCGGCCCGCGCGGCGGCGATGGCGTCCTCGGCGTCCCGGGCGTCGCCCTCGGGAATCTTGCCCATGACCGCCTCGGTGGCGGAATGAACCACATCGATCAGCCCGCTGCCATGGGGCTGAATCCACTTGCCGTTGATGAAAAGTTTGTCTCGTTGTTGCATGGCCACAGTTCTCAATAGGTGAATCGGCGGTTGCAATTTTTTGTTACTTTTAGGGTGCCTCACATTGTAGAGCGGAATGCCAACTCGGATTTTGTTTGATTCCGGGCGCATGACGCCGATCGAAAACAAAGAAAAGAGGAGCGAGACATGGTCGATCCGGTCTTTCAGAAGACGGAGGCAGGTCAGGAGGAGATCCGCACGCGTGCCCGCAAGCTCGATCACAAGCTGCGCGCGCTGCTGCTTATCGTGAATGGCGAACGCCCCAAATCGGCGCTGCTGGCGCAGGTGGGCGGGATGGGGGTCGGGGAGGAAGCGCTGGATACGCTGGTGGAACTGGGGCTGCTGGTCGCAGAAACCTCGGAGGCCGCCAAACCCCTCGCCACGCCGGCGAGCACCACCCCACAGCGCCCGGCCCGCTCCGGGCCGCCGGACACCAACCTGTTTGCGGCGTATTCAGCACTTAGCAAGGGACTGGATGACGTGCTGGCCGATACCGCCATCGCACCTATGCCGGTGACAGTAGGCGGCGCGGACAGCTACAAGCAGCTCTATCACTTCTATACCGATGTGATCGGCAATCATCTGGGATTGCGCGGCTACGTCCTGCAGGTGAAGGTGGAAAAGGCGGGAACGGTGGCCGAACTGGCCGAGTTGCGCGACGCACTGGGCGCGGCCTTGCAGAAGGCCAAGGGCGAGATCACCGCGCGGGCGATTCTTGATCAGCTGGATGCGATGCTGGCGGCGCAGGGGGCGGCCGCCAGGTAAAACCATCGCCCCTCCCCAGAGGAGAGGGGCGTTCCCTGCTTAAGCCGCGATACCCTGCGACTCCAGGTACTCGTCGTACGTGCCGAGGTAGTCGGTGATCTTGCCGTCCGTGCGGACTTCGATCACWCGCGTGGCCAGGCCGTTGATCAGTTCGCGGTCGTGCGACACAAAGATCAGGGTCCCGGTGAACTTGTCCAGGGCGATCTGCAGCGACTCGATCGACTCCATGTCCATGTGGTTGGTCGGCTCGTCCATGGCCAGCACGTTGTGGCGGCCCAGCATCAGCTTGCCCCAGATCATGCGGCCCTTCTCGCCACCGGACAGCACCTTGACGTTCTTCTTGATGTCGTCGGCCGAGAACAGCAGCCGGCCCAGCGTGCCGCGCAGCGACTGGTCGTCGTCGCCGGCCTGCGTCCACTGGCTCATCCAGTCCATCACGTCGCGGTCCACCGGGAATTCTTCGTAGGTGTCCTGCGGCATGTAGCCGACGTTGGCGTTCTCGGCCCACTTCACCTCGCCGCGATCCACTTCCACGCCGCGCTGCACGCCAGTCTGGACGATATTGTTCAGCAGGCTGCGCAGCAGCGTGGTCTTGCCGGCGCCGTTTTCACCGATGATCGCCACGCGCTCGCCGGCCTGGATCGCCAGCGTCAGGTTGTTGATGATCTTGCGGTCGTAGGTCTTGGTGATGCCCTCCACCTCGACCGCCAGGTTATGCAGCTTCTTCTCGAACTCGAAGCGGACGAACGGGTTCTGGCGCGACGACGGCTTGATGTCTTCCACCTTGATCTTGTCGATCTGCTTCGCGCGCGACGTGGCCTGGCGGGCCTTGGACTTGTTGGCCGAGAAGCGGCGCACGAAGTCCTGCAGTTCCGTGATGCGCTCCTTGGCGCGCGCGTTGGCGGCCACCTGGCGCTCGCGGGCCTGCATCGACGCTTCCATATAGTCGTCGTAGTTGCCCGGGTAGACCTTCAGCGTGCCGTAGTCCATGTCGGCCATGTGCGTGCACACCGAATTCAGGAAATGTCGATCGTGGGAGATGATGATCATCGTGGAATTGCGCTCGTTGAGCACATCTTCCAGCCAGCGGATCGTGTTGATGTCCAGGTTATTGGTCGGTTCGTCGAGCAGCAGCACGTCCGGGTTCGAGAACAGCGCCTGCGCCAGCAGCACACGCAGCTTCCAGCCGGGAGCGATGTCGCTCATCGCGCCCTGGTGCTGGTCGGTGGGAATGCCCACGCCCAGCAGCAGCTCGCCGGCGCGCGCCTCGGCGGTGTAGCCGTCGAACTCGGCATAGCGGGCTTCCAGCTCGGCCGCCTTCATGTAGTCCTCGTCCGTGGCTTCCGGATTGGCGTAGATGGCGTCGCGCTCGGTCGCGGCAGCCCACATCTCGGTATGGCCCATCATCACCACGTCCAGCACGCGGTTGTCTTCATAGCCGAACTGGTCCTGGCGCAGCTTGCCCAGGCGCACGCCCGGCTCCAGCATGACCTGGCCCGACGAGGGCTCCAGGTCGCTGCCGAGAATCTTCATGAAGGTGGACTTGCCGCAGCCGTTCGCGCCGATCAGGCCGTAGCGGTTGCCTTCGCCGAACTTGACCGTGATGTTCTCGAACAGCGGCTTGGGGCCGAACTGCATGGTGATGTTTGCGGTAGAAAGCACGTCTGGAACCTTTGAATGCGTATGGGTGCGTAGAGGGAGGCTGCGCGGGGCGCCTGCGCCGCCCGGGCCGGCCCGGGCTTGCCAAGGCTGGGGGATCGCGTGGAAGACCTGCCCATCAGCGCGTCCGACCTGGCAAAAATGCGGAAATAACCCGAGATTTTACCACTCGCGGGCCGTTAGCGGGGATTGCTGGGGCGATTGCCGGAGCCGCGGCGGGATGTGACGTCTGGTGTGACGCCGTTACAGCGTCGGGTAGCCGGACAGGGCCAGCGTGAAGCCGTCCGCCTGGGCGGTTAGCCGGGCCTGGGCACCCACCGGCAGCGTCAGCTTGCGTGGGCAGTGGCCGAACGGCAGGCCGGTCAGCACCGGAATGCCGACTTCGGCACGCACGTAGTCGAACACGGCGTCCATGTCGTAGCCGTTGTCGTAGTCCGTGGTGCGGTAATTGGAGAAATCCCCCAGCACCAGCGCCTGCTGGCGCGCCAGCACGCCGGCCTGCGCCAGTTGCAGCAGCATCCGTTCGATGCGGTACGGCGGCTCGTTGATGTCCTCGATGAACAGGATGCCGCCATCGATCTTCGGCATGTACGGGGTGCCGAGCAGGCTGCAGAGCATGGCGAGGTTGCCGCCCCAGAGCGTGCCGTCCACGGCCACGGGCCGGCCCAGCGCCTGTGGGGCCTCCACCGTCACCGTGTAGGCCGGGTCGCGCAGGATGGCCTCGAAGTGCTGCCACATGTACGCGTCCACCGGCTCGGCGCCGAAGTCGGCCAGCAGCATCGGGCCGGCAAACGTCACGCCCCCGGTGGCGGCGAGGTAGGCCAGTTGAAACCCCGTGAAATCGCTATGTCCGACGATGGGCGTGCCGCTGGCGTGCGCCTGGTCGGCAATCCGCGCGAAATCGATCTTGCCGAGCAGCCGCCCGAGCCCGTAGCCGCCGCGCACGGCTAGCGTCAGTTCACGCTGGGCGCCGGTGCCGATGGCGTGCAGGTCGGCCAGCCGTTCGGCGTCCGTCCCCCCAAAGCGCTGGTAGCGGCGCGCCAGCACATCGGGATTGCCCACGTGATAGCCGTGATGCTTGAGCCAGGCGCAGCCGCGTGCCGCAATCGCCACATCATGCGGATAACCGGAGGATGCAATCAGACGGACTTCGATCGATTCGCTCATGAACCTGAATTCTCTTCGCCGGAATCTGGAGCCGCGATTTTAACGCGTGCCGACTTCTGCGCACGGCGCCGCGCGCCAAAGAAATCACGCAGCATCTGGCCGCATTCCTCGGCCATCACGCCCCGGGCCACCGTGGTCTGGTGGTTGAGCGTGGCCTGCGCGAACAGGTCCACCACGCTGCCGGCCGCGCCGGTCTTGGGGTCGGTCGCGCCGAAGACCACGTGGCGCAGGCGGGCGTGGAGGATGGCGCCCGAGCACATCGCGCAGGGCTCCAACGTCACATATAGCTCGCACTCGGGCATGCGGTAGTTGCCGAGCACTTGGGCGGCGGCGCGCAGTGCCTGCATTTCGGCGTGGGCGGACGGGTCCATCGAGCGGATCGGCAGGTTGTGGCCGCGCGCGATGATCTTGTCGTTCCAGACCACCACGGCACCCACCGGCACCTCGCCCGCTGCCTCGGCCAGACGCGCCTCTTCCAGCGCGGCGCTCATGTAGAAGCGGTCGCGCGCGTCCGGATCGGGGAAGGTCTGGGGCAGCGGATCGGACATCGGCCCGGATCAGTCCTGGGCAGGCAGGCGCACCGGCGCGCTGACTTCGGCCCAGCAGTTCGGCGTTTCGAACAGCACGAGGCGGGTCAGTTGCAGATGGTGGCCGAAGCAGTCCTTGAACACAGGCGCGAGGATGTCGAACGCCACCTGGGCAAGGTTCTCCACCGTGGGAATGGACTCGAGCACCACGGTCTTGTGGTTGTCCATCGACTGGAGGAAATTCAGCAGCGCCGTGTCGCCCCGGTAGATCAGGAAGGCGTGATCCCATTTCGACACCAGATGCTCGTTGGCGAGCGTCTTGATGTCGCCGAAGTCGAGGATCATGCCGTCGTCGGAGGCGCCTTCCTTGTGCAGGACTTCGCCCGACAGGGTCAGGTCCAGGCGATAGCGATGGCCATGGATGTTGCGGCACTGGCCGCCATGGCTGGGAATACGGTGGCCGGAATCGAACTCCAGGCGACGGGTGATGGAGACTTGTTTGGTCATGGATCAGCGAATGCCCAGCAGCTTGTGGGTCTGCAGCGACAGGCGCCAGCGCGGGTGGCGCTGGCAGAATTCCACCGCCGCGGCCGTATTTTGCCGGGCCAGCGGGCCATCCATGGCCTGCACCATGAAATAGCGGAAATCCAGTTGTTCATATGCTGCGAAGTCCTGGCCGTCCTGCGGGATGACGACCTTGAGTTCGTCGCCGCGCGTSACCACGAGTTCCGCGCCCATCTTGGGGCTCACGCAGACCCAGTCGATGCCKTCCGGCACGGGCAGCGTGCCGTTGGTCTCGATGGCGATCTCGAAGCCCTGCGCGTGCAGCGCGTCGATCAGCGGCGCGTCCAGCTGGAGCAGCGGCTCGCCGCCGGTGCAGACCACGAGCGGCTTGCCGCCGGCGCTGCCCGGACCCTGGGGCCATTCGGARGCCACCACSGCCGCCAGTTCCTCGGCGGTCTTGTACTTGCCGCCGCGCGTGCCGTCCGTGCCGACGAAATCGGTGTCACAGAACTGGCAGACTGCGCGCGCCCGGTCTTCTTCGCGGCCGGTCCACAGGTTGCAACCCGAGAAACGGCAGAACACCGCGGCGCGGCCGGCGTTGGCGCCTTCGCCCTGCAGCGTGTAGAAGATTTCCTTGACGGCGTAAGTCATTGTGTGGGGTAGCGACGAGCAACCCATTAGTATAGCAAGGGACTAGGGTTTTCGCTAAGACACACCCCGCCCCGCCTACGGCGCCAGCCGTTCCTGCAGGAAGTCCAGGAACACGGCGATACGCGCCGAAAGCTGCGTGTTGAGGTAATAAACGGCGTGGATCGGCTGCCGGACCTCGATCGTGCTGGCCTCCAGCACCTGCACCAGCCGGCCCGCGCGCCGGTCCGCATCGGTCATGAAATCGGCCAGACTGACGATRCCCTGCCCGGCTAATGCCAGTTGCCGCAGGGTCTCGCCGCTCGATGCCGAGATTTGTGGACGAATMTCCACTTCCGCACCATTTTCCCCGCGCAGCGGCCAGCGATTCAGCGACTCCGGCTGGGTAAAGCCAAGCAARGTGTGATCGGCAAGCTCGTCCACGACGGCCGGGGTGCCACGCGCCTTCAGGTAGTCCGGACTGGCCAGCACGCGGATGCGGTTGCTGCCCAACGGCCGCGCGTGCAGCGTGGAATCGCGCAGCGTGCCGATACGGATCGCCACATCGGTGCGATGTTCGAGCAGATCGATGATCTGATCGTTCGTGTTCAGTTCGAGTTCGATTTCCGGGTAGGCTGCGCGGAAGGCGCCGACCAGCGGCACCACCACGTGGAGCATGAACGGGGACGCCGCGTTCACCCGCAGCCGCCCTGCCGGSCGCTGGCGCCGCACCGCCATCTGCTCCTCGGCCAGATCGGCCGCCGCCAGGATCTGGCGCGCGTGGGCGAGCATCGCCGCGCCCTCCTCGGTCAGTTCCAGCCGCCGMGTGGTCCGGCGCAGCAGCGTGGTTTCCAGCTTCTCCTCCAGCCGGGACAGCGCCCGGCTGACCCCGGAGACGGTCTGGTCGAGTTGCTCCGCAGCGGCGGTGATCGAGCCGCTATCCACCACGGTCGCAAAGGCGAGCAATTCTTCGAGCGTCAGCTTCATCCTTGAATTTTAGTCAAATATCTTTGGCTGATCACGGGGTTTTTCTGCAAGAAAGCACGCGGCACACTGCGTCCATCGAAAAAACCCTGCTTGAGGATGTTCGACATGCCTATTGCCTTGCTCGCGCTGACGATCAGCGCCTTTGCCATCGGGACGACGGAATTCGTCATCGTCGGCCTGATTCCGACCATCGCGGCGGATTTGCATATCTCGGTACCCTCCGCCGGCCTGTTGGTGAGCCTGTACGCGCTGGGCGTGGCCGTGGGCGCGCCGGTGCTGACCGCCCTCACCGGCCGCCTGCCGCGCAAGCTGCTGCTGCTCTCGCTGATGGCGCTGTTCACGGCCGGCAACCTGCTCGCGTGGAAGGCGCCGAGCTATGAATCGCTGATCATGGCGCGCATCCTCACCGGCCTTGCGCATGGCGTGTTCTTCTCGATCGGCTCGACCATCGCCACCGGCCTGGTGCCGAAGGAGCGTGCCGCGAGCGCCATCGCCATCATGTTTACCGGGCTGACCGTGGCGCTGGTGACCGGCGTGCCGCTCGGTACCTTCATCGGCCAGCACTTTGGCTGGCGCGAGACCTTCCTGGCCGTGTCCGGCCTCGGCGTGGTCGCCTTTATCGGCAGCCTGCTGTTCGTGCCCTCGCAGATCCGCCATTCGCCGCCTGCCTCGCTGCTGCAGCAGGCGCGGGTGCTGGCCGAGCCGCGGCTGCTGCTGGTCTACGCGAAGACGGCCATCGGCTACGGCGGATCGTTCATTCCGTTCACTTTCCTCGCCCCGATCCTGCAGGACGTCTCGGGCTTCAGCGCCGGCGCCGTGGGCCTGGTGATGCTGGTGTATGGCGTCTCCGTGGCGGTGGGCAATATCTGGGGCGGCCGGCTGGCGGACCGGCATGGCCCGATTCCGGCGCTGCGCATCGTATTTCTCCTACTTGCCGCCGTGCTGTTCGTGCTGACCTTCACCGCGCCGCACCGCTGGCTGGTGGTGGCCACGGTGCTGGCCTGGGGCGCGGTCGCCTTCGGCAACGTGCCGGGCCTGCAGGTCTACGTGGTGAAGCAGGCGGAGCGCCATACGCCGCAGGCCGTGGACGTGGCGTCCGGCCTCAACATCGCCGCGTTCAACCTCGGCATTGCCGGGGCGGCCTGGGCGGGCGGGCTGATCGTCCAGCATCTGGGGCTGATGCATACGCCGTGGATCGGCGCGCTGGTGGTGCTCGTGGCGCTGGGCCTGACCGAATGGAGTGGCCGGCTGGACCGCGCCGCCGGCATCGATCACCGTGCGGGCAATGTGCCGGCCGGGGCGATGTCTCACTGATTGTTCGCCAACCTTCCTTTCATCGGAGAAATTCATGCAGATTCCGCAACTTGGCCTTGGCACCTTCCGACTCAAGGACCAGCAGGTCATCGATTCCGTGACGATGGGGCTGGAGGTGGGTTATCGCCACATCGACACGGCCCAGATCTACGGCAACGAGGCCGAAGTGGGCAGCGCGATTGCCGCCAGCGGCGTGCCGCGCGACGACCTGTTCGTGACGACCAAGATCTGGACCGAGCACCTGGGCCGCGACGCCCTGCGCGCCAGCCTTGAGACGAGTCTTGAGAAACTGAAGCTCGATCGGGTCGATCTGACGCTGATCCACTGGCCGTCACCGGGCAACGCGCTGCCGGTGGCCGAGTATATGGAGGCGCTGGCGCAGGCCCAGGCCGCCGGGCTGACGCGCGCGATTGGCGTGTCGAATTTCACGATCGGGCATCTGAAGCAGGCCATCGACGCCGTTGGCGCGCCGGCCATCGCCACGAACCAGATCGAACTGCATCCCTTCCTGCAGAACCGCAAGGTGGCGGCGTTCATGCGCGAACAGGGGATCCATCTGACGGCCTACATGCCGCTGGCCTACGGCAAGGTGATGGAGGATGCGGTGCTACGGCGGATTGCCGCCGTGCGTGACGCCACGCCGGCGCAGGTGGCGCTGGCGTGGCTGATGCAACAGGGCTATGCGGTGATTCCGTCGTCCACCCGGCGCGCCAACCTTGAGAGCAATCTTGGCGCGGCGCGGATCACGCTGACGGCGGGCGAGATGGCCGAGATTGCCGCGCTGGACCGGGGCGAGCGGCTGGCCAACCCCGGCTTCGCGCCGCAATGGGATTAACGGCGGCTTACCGCGCGCCGAGGTAGTCCAGCTTGCCGATCTGCACGCCCTTGTGGCGCAGCAGGTCGTAGGCGGTGGTCACGTGGAAGTAGAAGTTCGGCAGCGCAAAGCCCAGCAGGTAGCTCTTGCCGTCGAAGGTGACCGGGCCGTTGCGGAGCTTGAGTTCCACGGTGCGCGTCTCGCTGCCTTCCAGCTGTTCGGGACGGATCGACTTCAGGAAGCCGATGGTCTTGGCGATGCGCTCCTGCAACTCGGGGAACGTCGCCTCGGTATCGGCATAGGACGGAATCTCGATCCCGGCCAGCCGGGCRGCGCAGCCCTTGGCGGCATCGCTGGCGCGCTGCACCTGGGCGGGCAGCGCGTCCATGTCGGCAATCAGACGCGTCTGAATCAGCTCGGATTCATCGATCCCCTGCGCCTTGGCGTGGGCGGCGCCTTTTTCAAGAATCGCCGACAGGTTGTTCAGCGCGCGGATGAACGCCGGGATCGAAACGTCATACATCGAGAGGGCCATTTGGGCTCCTTGGGTGCGGTGTCGTGGGGGTGCGCGGCGGTGCCGCCGTCTGTGCTGCAGACCGGAGGATAGATCGAATCGGCCCGGCTTGCTGAAGGCACCCCGGGCACCCCGGGYGGCCCGTGCGGTTACGCCAGCAGCCCGTCGAGATAGGCGTCGCCATCGTCGATGCCGAATTCGACCCACATCGGCAGATGGTCGCTCATCCGGTAGGTGCGCCACTCCTTGAAGCCGCGCCCCGGCTTGGCGGCCCGCTGCCGCGCATAAGCGGGCTCGTCCTCGAGCCGGTAGACGTGCTCGTAGAAATCGAACACGCCGGCCTGGCCGGTGGGCGCCAGGTGCGCCAGCTTGCTGAGGTAGGCAATCTGGTCGTAATGCTTGTTCTTGTCGACGTTGGAGCCCGGCACGGCCTGCAGGGCGTCCGGCACCGCGAATCCGGCCCGGGTCATGGCCTCCATGGTCACGTCGTTGCGGTTGAAGATGTTGAAGTCGCCCAGCACGATCAGGTTATCCGCCTCCGGCGGCGTGCCGGGCGCGTATTGCGGGGCGCTGGAGAGCTTTCCCGCGTTTTTGGCCAGCGTGCGGGCGAACGCCGTGATCTCGGCCAGCCGGCGCGGGTCCACGGCCACGCTCTTGCCATAGTAGATGTGGACCGTCGCCAGCGTCAGGTAGGCCCAGCCGGCGCGGAAGCCCGCGATATAAGGCGAGCGCGCCATCTGCACCGGCTCCTCGGGCGCGCCCTTTTCCTTCGCCAGCACCAGCTCGGCGGCCAGCCCGGTGAACGAGACCTTGCGCCGGTCGTACAGGTAGGCCATGCGCTCGGCGTTGCCCGAGGTGCCCAGCGTCACGTCCGTCACGAGGAAATCCCACCAGCTACCCAATATCCGTTGCAGCCGCTGGAGCGGATAGAGCCCGCTGCGCACCTCCTGGATCGCGATCAGGTCGAAGCGGCTCAGGATTTCGGCGATGTAGTAATACGGCTCGTCGTCCCGGTAGCCGTACTTGCCCGAGTCGAACTCGCGGATATTCCAGGTGGCCAGCAGCAGCGTGCGGGTGGCGGTGCGCGCGGGAATGGCGCCGGCCAGCGCGGGCCGCAGGCGTTTCAGCCCGTCGATGGTCCGCTTGCGGATCTCCGCGTCCTCGATCTGTTTCAACCCTGCGTAATACGGCATGTGTCACTCCGGGGTGGATGGTGAGACGCATTGTCATAGCAGACTAAGTCAGTTCTGGTCGATCCTGGGAATTGTCTGACGAGGGTCAAAAAAAACRCCGGCTRCCCTTGGGCAGCCGGCGTTCGYATTCCTGATTGGGCGATCAGAAGCGGTAGGTCACATTGCCGATGATCGTGCGCTGCGTGCCGAAGAAGCAATCACCGCGTGCGATACAGGTGTTGACGTACTGCTTGTTGAACAGGTTGTTCATGTTCAGCGACACGCGGATCGGGCCGTGATCGTAGGCGAGCACGGCATCGAACAGCGTGAAGCCGCCCACGCGGTTGTTGCCAGTGCCGTCATAGGACGGACCGTTGTAGCGCACACCCGCCCCGGYCACAAAGCCCGGCATGTCGAACAGGCTGAAGCGGTAGTTGGCCCACAGCGACGCCATGTTCGCCGGGATGCTCGCCAGCCGCTGGCCCTGCTCGGCGGCCGTGCCTTCGATGACCTTGGCGTCCAGGTAGGTGTACGTGGCGATCAGGTCCAGCCGGCCCAGCGACACCAGCGCCTCCAGTTCCGCCCCGCGCGTGCGCGCCTCGCCCACCTGCACCGTGCCGGGCAGGCCGTTGACCACACCGGCCACCTTGCGGTTTTCTTCGCGCATATCGAACAGCGAGGCGGTCAGCGTCATGTTCTTGCCGGGCGGCTGGTACTTGACGCCCACTTCCCACTGCTTGCCGCGCAGCGGCTTGAACGCGCCCCCGTCCACATTGAAGCCGGCCTGGCCCTGGAACGATTCGGCATAGCTGACGTACGGGTTCAGGCCGAAGTCCGAGCGGTACATCAGGCCGAAGCGCTTGGTCAGCTCGTTGTCGTCACGCGACCCCGCCGGCGTGTTGTCCTGCGCCGCGCGCGACCAGTCGTAGCGCAGGCCCAGCATCAGCAGCCATTTGTTCCATTCGATCTGGTCCTGCAGGTAGGCGCCGGTCTGGATCTGCTTGGCCGGTGCCAGGTCGCGCGTGGATGTGGGCGCCTGGTAGTTGCCGTAGACCGGATTGAACACGTTGATCGGCGCGGCAAAGCCACCCACGCCGGTGCGGCCCGTGATCTCGTTGTTCTGGTAGTCGAAGCCGGACAGCAGCGTGTGGCGCACGGGGCCGGTGCCGAACTTCGACTGCACCTGCGTGTCGACGGCCAGCTGGTTCAGCGTCGGCTGGTTCAGGTAGATGGTGCGGCGCAGCATCGTGTCGCTGCCGGGCACCCATCCATGCGTGGCGCCGGTGTAGCCGGCCGTGTAGATGCTGCGGTAGTCAACCGTGCTGTGCGAATAGCGCAGGTTCTGGCGCACCGTGAAGGTATCGTTGAWCTTGTGCTCGAACTGGTAGCCCACGGCGTGCTGCTCGGCCGTGTACTTGTCGAAGCCGGGCTCGCTGATGAAGAAGCTCTGCGGGATCTGGCCGGCCGGGTTCTCGATCTGGGTGCCGCGCCACGGGAAGAAGCCGATCATCGAGCCCGTATCGTCCTTCTGAAAGTTGGCCAGCARRGTGAAGCTGGTGTCGGACGTCGGSCGATAGGTCAGCGAGGGGGCGATGTAGTAGCGGTTGTCCTTGACGTAGTCCACCGAGGCATCGCTRTCGCGCGCCAGGGCCACGAAGCGGTAGAGCCACTTGCCGTCGGCATCGATCGGCCCCGTGAAGTCGGCCTGGATCTGCTTGCGGTTGAAATTACCGAAACTCACGCCGATTTCACGCGCGGCCTCCGCCTGCGGACGCTTCGACACGAGATTGACCACGCCGCCCACCGAGCCCTGGCCGTACAGCATGCCGGACGGCCCTTTCAGGATCTCGATGCGCTCCAGGGCGTATGGATCCGGGCGCGTGTTGTTATAGAACCCGACGGCATTGAGCAGCCCGTCGAGGTACTGCGTGGAATCGGTGCCACGGATCTTGATCGAATCCGTGCGGTTGTCCGTGCCGAACCCCGCCGCCGAGACGCCGGCCGTGTAGCCCGCCGCCTGCGCCACCGACTGGGCGCCCGTGAGTTCGATCCGGTCGCGCGTGATGACGGTGATCGACTGCGGCGTTTCCATGATCGGCGTGTCGGTCTTGGTGGCGGTCACGGCTTGTTTCGCCACGAAGCCGTGTACCGGGCCGGTCGGCGATTCGGGGAGACTGCTGCCTCGGACGGTGATCGTCGGCAACTCCTGGTGGGCGGGAGCAGGTGCCTGCTCCTGGGCCAGCGTGACGCTGGCGGCTTGCATGCTCAAGGCAAAGGTGGTCAGGCGGAGGGCGTGCGAGCCGCGAACGCGGCGCCGGGCGCATACAGACATTGCAAGATCTCTCTACTGATGGGAAATGATAATGCRAATGACTCGCATTTCTTTTGCCATTGTAATGTCATGTAATGGTCTCGATACATTTATCGCCGGTTTGATTGT
Source organism: Cupriavidus sp. KB_39 (assembly GCF_052114485.1). Classification (NCBI taxonomy): domain Bacteria; kingdom Pseudomonadati; phylum Pseudomonadota; class Betaproteobacteria; order Burkholderiales; family Burkholderiaceae; genus Cupriavidus; species Cupriavidus sp. KB_39. The sequence continues at coordinate 54,204 of NZ_JBFREV010000030.1, read as the reverse complement.
CAGGCGTCGCGCACGCACCACACTGCTATTGGCTGTCTCGTTTGGGGATCCCGAAAARAAAACGGCCGGGGCGATGSGCCCCGGCCGTTGATACGTCACTGCTCCGCAGGCCCCGAAGGGCCTGGGTTTATTCCCACTCGATCGTCGCCGGCGGCTTGCCCGAGACGTCGTACACCACYCGATTCAGGCCACGCACCTCGTTGATGATGCGGTTCGAGCAGCGGCCGAGCAGCGCATACGGCAGGTGCGCCCAGTGAGCGGTCATGAAGTCCGTGGTTTGCACCGCGCGCAGGGCCACCACGTAGTCGTACGTGCGGCCATCGCCCATCACGCCCACGGACTTCACCGGCAGGAACACCGCGAAGGCCTGGCTGGTCAGGTCGTACCAGCTCTTGCCCACCTGCTGCGGCTCGCACAGGCCCGCCGCGGCGTCTTGCTCCGTGGCGATGGTCTTGCGCAGTTCCTCGATGAAGATGGCGTCCGCGCGGCGCAGCAGCTCGGCGTAGTCGCGCTTGACCTCGCCCAGAATCCGCACGCCAAGGCCCGGGCCCGGGAACGGATGGCGGTACACCATCTCGGGCGGCAGGCCCAGCGCCACGCCCAGCTCGCGCACTTCGTCCTTGAACAGGTCGCGCAGCGGCTCCAGCAGCTTCAGGCCCAGCGTCTCGGGCAGGCCGCCGACGTTGTGGTGGCTCTTGATCGTGGTCGCCTTCTTGGTCTTGGTGCCGCCCGATTCCACCACGTCCGGGTAGATCGTGCCCTGCGCCAGCCACTTGGCGTTGGACAGCTTCTTGGCCTCGGCCTGGAAGACTTCGACGAACTCGCGGCCGATGATCTTGCGCTTCTGCTCGGGGTCCGTCACGCCGGCCAGATGGCCCAGGAACTGCTCCGAGGCGTCGATATGGACCACCTTGGCGTGCAGCCGGCCCGCGAACATCTCCATGACCATCTTGCCTTCGTCCAGGCGCAGCAGGCCGTGGTCGACGAACACGCAGGTCAGCTGGTCACCGATGGCGCGATGGATCAGCGCCGCCGCCACCGACGAATCCACGCCGCCGGACAGGCCCAGAATGACTTCCTCGTCACCCACCTGTTCGCGGATCTTGGCCACGGCTTCGGCGATGTGGTCGCGCATCACCCAGTCGGCCTTGGCGCCGGCGATCTTGAGCACGAAGCGCTCAAGCATCTCGCGGCCCTTCGCCGTATGGGTGACTTCCGGGTGGAACTGCACTGCGTAGTAGCCGCGCGCCTCGTCGGCCATGCCGGCGATCGGGCAGCTCGGCGTGGACGCCATCAGCTTGAAGCCCGCCGGCAGTTCGGCCACCTTGTCGCCATGGCTCATCCAGACCTTGAGCATGCCGTGGCCTTCGGGCGTCGAGAAATCCTCGACGCCATCGAGCAGCTTGGTATGCCCATGGGCGCGCACCTCGGCGTAGCCGAATTCGCGATGATCGCTCCACTCCACCTTGCCGCCCAGCTGCACGGCCATGGTCTGCATGCCGTAGCAGATGCCCAGCACCGGCACGCCGAGGTCCCACACGGCCTGCGGCGCGCGCAGCTGGTGGTCTTCGTAGGTGCTGGCGTGGCTGCCGGACAGGATGACCGCCTTCGGCGCGTACTCGCGGACGAATTCGTCGGTCACATCGTTAGGATGGATCTCGCAGTAGACGTGCGCCTCGCGAACGCGGCGGGCAATCAGCTGCGTGACCTGCGAGCCGAAATCAAGGATGAGGATTTTGTCGTGCATGATGGGCGTTTGGCAGAGCTTCCGGCTCGGGTTCGGGCATGACCTCGGTGCCTGGGCCGTAGCCGGGTGGCGGGGTGATGACCGGTTCGCGCCGGTATTCGGGGGATCCATGCGGGCGTGCCGGGTTGGCGGCGCCGGGTTGTTGGTGCGGGTCGGCGGGGTCGACGGCATCGACCGGCGTGCCGGGGTAGTACACGGGGCCATCGCCATGCCGGGCGGCGCGCAGTTCGGCTTCGCGCTGGGCCAGTTGCTCCCGCTCGCGCAGGCGCACGCGCTTCGCGGCGGGCATCTGCACCACGGCGAAGAACAGCATGACAGCGGCCAGCGTCAGCAGCCAGACCTTGCCGGCGCCCTGTACGGGCATGTCCAGGAACAGCGTCCACGCCACGATCAGCACAGCGCTCACCAGGTTCACCTGGCCCACCGTGCGTGCCACGGGCACGGTCAGCTGGCCGTTAATGGCAGCCTGGAACAGCAGCCACGCCATGCCGATCATCGCCACGCCGAGCAGCTGGCCGAACATGGCCGGCTGCGGCTGCGGCAACTGGAGTGCGGCATACAGCGTCGTGAACGGCGACATCAGCAGCAGGATGCCGAGCAGCAGGTCTAGCAAGGCGTCGAAGAACAGCACGGCTCGCAATAGTACTTTCATGGGCGCTCCTATTTCCTGATGCTTCTTGCGTCGCGGCCGCGCGGCCTCGTCAACCTCGACGTTGCCAGCGCGGCCGTGATGCCCAGGTCGGGCGGGCCATATCGTGATCAGTCGATATGGTAGTTCGGCGCTTCCTTGGTGATCTGCACATCGTGGACGTGCGATTCGCGCATGCCGGCGGCCGTGATCTGCATGAACTCGGCCGTCTCGTGCCAGGTGGCGATGGAGCTACTGCCGCAGTAGCCCATCGACGCACGCACGCCACCGGTCAGCTGGTGGATGATCGCCATGACCGAGCCCTTGTAGGGGACCCGGCCCTCGATACCTTCCGGCACGAGCTTGTCGACGTTGGCGGTGTTGTCTTCCTGGAAGTAGCGGTCGGCGGCGCCGTCCTTCATCGCGCCCACGGAACCCATGCCGCGATAGCTCTTGAACGAGCGGCCCTGATACAGGAACACTTCGCCCGGCGCTTCCTCGGTACCCGAGAACATGCCGCCCATCATCACGGTGTGCGCGCCGGCCGCCAGGGCCTTGGCCACATCGCCCGAATAACGGACGCCGCCATCGGCGATCAGCGGCACGCCGGTGCCCTTGAGCGCCTCGGCCACGTTGGAAACAGCGGTGATCTGGGGCACGCCCACGCCGGCCACGATCCGCGTGGTGCAGATCGAACCGGGGCCGATGCCCACCTTCACGCCGTCCGCGCCATGCTCGACCAGCGCCAGCGCGGCCGCGCCGGTGGCGATGTTGCCGCCCACGACCTGCACCTGCGGGAAGTTCTGCTTGACCCAGCGCACACGGTCCAGCACGCCCTGGCTGTGGCCATGCGCGGTATCCACCACAATCACGTCCACGCCGGCCTTGACCAGCAGTTCCACGCGTTCGTCGTTGTCCGGACCCACGCCCACGGCGGCGCCGACGCGCAGCTGGCCGTGATCGTCCTTGCTGGCCAGCGGGTTGTCCACGGCCTTCTGGATGTCYTTCACGGTGATCAGGCCGCGCAGCTCGAATGCGCTATTGACCACCAGCACGCGCTCCAGGCGGTGACGGTTCATCAGGCGCTTGGCTTCCTCCAGCGGCGCGCCTTCGGCCACGGTGACGAGTTTCTCGCGCGGGGTCATCTTGGCGCGCACCGGGGCGTCGAGTTCTTCCTCGAAGCGCAGGTCGCGATTGGTGATGATGCCGACGACGGTCTTGCCTTCGAGCACGGGGAAGCCGGAAATGCCATGGTGCTGCGACAGCGCGATCACATCGCGGATCTTCATGTCCGGCGAAATGGTGATCGGATCACGCAGCACACCCGATTCGTACCGCTTCACGCGCGCCACTTCACGCGCCTGGTCGGCCGGTTTCAGGTTCTTGTGGACAATGCCGATGCCGCCGGCCTGAGCCATCGCAATGGCAAGCCGGGCTTCCGTCACGGTATCCATGGCGGCGGACACGAGCGGAATGTTCAGTTCGATTGAACGGGTCAGGCGGGTGCGGAGGGAAACATCCCGGGGCAGGACGGCCGAATAGGCCGGTACAAGCAGCACGTCATCGAATGTGAGTGCTTTCTGGACAAGACGCATAGCAAATCCTCTAGGCGCAAAAGCAGATTATACAGGAATGCAGGATTTGCTGATGCGTTCTTGCATCCCCCTTGCTATTCTCGGCCTCCCTTCCACAGATCACAACAGGAGTCCGATGGGCATCGGCGTTTTGTGCGGGCTGCTGGCCGGCGCGTTCTGGGGCATGGTGTTCATCGCGCCGAAGCTGCTGCCGGCGTTTTCGCCCTGGGAACTCGCCATTGGCCGCTACCTGGCCTATGGGCTGGTCGCCTTCGTGGCGGCGCTGCCGCTGATGCGGCGCCTCGCAAAAAAGCTAACTCGGGGCGATTGCGTCGCCTTGCTGCGCCAGGCGTTCACCGGGAACCTGCTCTATTACGTACTGCTGGCGTTTGGCGTGCAACTGGCCGGAGTCGGGCCGACCTCGCTGATCATCGGCATCCTGCCGGTTTCCATCACGATCATGGGCCGCCGCGACCACGGCGCTGTGCCGCTCTCGCGGCTGGTCTGGCCGCTGCTGGTGGTGGCGGCCGGCATCGCCAGCATCAATATCGACCTGTTTGCCGGGGGCGGCGGTGCGCATGGCGCGGCGGTGGACGCCCTGGCCCGCCCGGCGTGGCAGAAACTGGCTGGCGTGGCCTGCGCGGCGGGCGCGCTGGTCTGCTGGACGCTCTACGCCGTGGACAACGCGCGCTACCTCCAGCGCCATCCGCATTACAGCGGGAACGAGTGGTCGGCCCTGTACGGGCTATCTACCGGGCTGGTTTCCGTGGTGCTGGCYGGCATCGGCTGGCTCGTGGCCGGCGACGCGCTGACCGCCCCGGGCAGCGGGCGCGAATGGCAGTGGTTCTGGACGGTCAACGCCGCCGTGGCGCTCGGGGCGTCGCTAATTGGCAACAACCTCTGGAACATCGCTAGTCGCCGCCTACCCCTGACGCTTTCGGGGCAAATGATCGTTTTTGAGACGCTGTTCGCGCTGGCATACGGGTTTGTGTTCGATCACCGCTGGCCACGGCCGCTGGAGTTGGCCGCCGTCGCCCTGCTGATCGTCGGGGTGGCCTGGTCCGTGCGCTTGCACGCCACGGACAAGTCTGCGTAGACTACCGGCATGACGCGGGGGTCACATGGTTGTCAACCCTCCTACCGTCCGGTTTTCATCGCCAACCTGGCATTTTTCCGCCCAGACGCCACAGACACTCTTGCCATGAACCGTTCGACCGCGCTGTACCTGCTTGTTGCCGCCAGTCTCGCCGTGCCCGCCACGGCCTTTTCCCAATGGCAGTGGAAGGACGGCACCGGCCGCATGGTTTATAGCGATGTACCGCCGCCGCCCGCCGTGCCGGACCGCGCCATCGTCATGGCACCCGGCCGCGCGGCAGGCGCCTATCGCCCGGTGGAAGCCGAAACCGCCGCGAAGGCCGATGGTCAAGCTGACGCCAAGGCCCCCGCGGGCGACGCGCCCCGGGCCCGCCAGGTCAGCGCGCGGGCCAAGGACAAGCCCGCCGYCGACACCGATCCCGATCAGGCCTTCCGCGAGCGCCGCGAGGAGCGCCTCAAGGCCGACCTGGAAGCCGCCACCAAGGAACGTGAACAACTGGCCCGCCAGACGCGCTGCGAAGAGATGTCGAAYTACGCYACGGGGCTGCGCGAAGGCATGCGCATCTCGAAGGCCGGCCCGGATGGCGCCGCGCACCGCCTGAACGGCGATGAACGCGCCGCCGAACTCGACAAGGTCAGCCAGTCGATGGCCCAGCACTGCAGCTGAGGCAGGGGGGGGCGCCGGATAGGCCGCCCGCCCAGTCAACTCCCCTGCCCGCCCCCGCCGCGCAGCCATTTCAGGCCCTCGCGCGTCCCGGTAGCCCGGGTCTTCTGCACGCGCTTGCGGCGTGCCTGCTTGGGATCGGCGGTCAGCGGCCGGTAGACCTCTACCCGATCTCCCTCCCGAACCAGTGTTTCCACGGCCTTGAGCTTGCCGTAGATGCCGACCCGTGCCGTCGTCGGGTCCACTTCGGGATACGCCTCGGTCAGGCCGCTGGCGCGAATCGCCCCCTCGACGCTCGTGCCAGCCGGCACCGAGACTTCCTTCAGGAACACCGCCTCAGGCTTGGCGTAGCAGACCGAGAGCCGCACCATGGCGCCAGGATCAGCCGTTGTTGGCATACACCACCTCGGCGCGCTTGACGAAGGCATCGACGAACGTATTGGCAATCATGCTGAACACGGGACCGATGATTTTCTCGAGGATGAAGCTCGAAAACTCGTAATGGAGGTGAAATTCGATCTTGCAGGCGTCGGCGCGCAGCGGCGTAAAGCGCCAGGAGCCATTGAAGGTCTTGAAAGGACCGTCCGCGAACGTCATATCAATGCGTGTAGGACGCTCCTGCACGTTCCGGGTATGGAAATACTGCTTGATGCCGTTGAAATGGATATGGATCTTCGCGTCGAGCAGCGTCTCGGTGTTCTCGAAGATCTCGACGCCACCACACCATGGCAGGAACTTGGGATAGTCCTCCACGCGGGTGACCAGGTCATACATCTGCTCGGCCGAAAAGCCAAGCAGGACGGATTTATGGACGTCTGCCATGTAATCGGATGCGGGCGCCGCCAGGGGCTGGGCCCGAACGGGGCGGGTTTGCTAGAATCCCGATTTTAGCCGACACGCGGGTCGACGGCATCCCCGGCGCACATGGCGCCCCTCGATGACGCCACAACGGTCGCTCCCCTCTTTGCCGCAGCGCGGCAGCCTTGCTCAGGAATCCACCACGTACGCATGACCATCGCTGATAACAAGAAAGCCTTTTTCGACTACTTCATCGAAGAACGCTACGAAGCCGGGATTGTGCTGGAGGGCTGGGAAGTCAAGGCCATCCGGGCCAACCGTGTGCAGATCAAGGAAGGCTACGTCGTGGTGCGCAACGCCGAGATGTACCTRATCGGCGCCCATATCAGCCCGCTGCAGAGCGCCTCCACGCACGTGACGCCGGACCCCGTGCGCACGCGCAAGCTGCTGCTCAAGGCGGACGAGATCAAGAAGCTGATCGGCAAGGTCGAGCAGCGCGGCTATACGCTCGTGCCGTTGAACCTGCACTACACGCGCGGCCGCGTGAAGTGCGAAATCGGCCTCGGCAAGGGCAAGAAGCAGTTCGACAAGCGCGAAACCGAGAAAAATCGGGACTGGCAGCGCGAAAAGGCGCGCCTGATGAAGAGCGATAACAAGGAATAAGAAAAAACGGAGGCCATGGCCTCCGTTCTTGTCTGGCGATGCCGCGTCAGTGCGCGTCGCTCAGGTCTTCTGCTGGGTTTTCACGATTTGCAGTGCCGAGGCGATCATCGAACTCATTTCGCCAAGGTTGCCCGGCACGATCAGGGTGTTGCCCTGCTTGGCGAGGTTGCCAAACGCGGCAACGTATTCCTCGGCCACCTTGAGGTTGACGGCTTCCGCGCCGCCCTCGCCCCGAATCGCGTGGCCGATCTTTTCGATGGCCTGCGCGTTGGCTTCGGCCACGGCCAGGATCGCCGACGCGTCRCCCTGGGCCCTGTTGATCGCCGCCTGCCGCTCGCCCTCGGACTTCTGGATCGCCGCCTCACGGGCGCCGGAGGCCAGATTGATCTGCTCCTGCCGCTTGCCTTCGGAAGCCGCGATCAGCGCCCGCTTCTCGCGCTCGGCCGTGATCTGGGCCTGCATCGCATGCAGGATCTCCTTCGGCGGCGTCAGGTCCTTGATTTCGTAGCGCAGTACCTTCACGCCCCAGTTGGCGGCGGCTTCGTCGAGCGCATTGACCACGCTGTGGTTGATGTACTCGCGCTCCTCGAAGGTCTTGTCCAGTTCCAGCTTGCCGATCACCGACCGCAGCGTGGTCTGCGACAGCTGCGTGATCGCGACCACGAAGTTGCTCGAGCCATAAGACGCCTTCATCGGATCCGTCACCTGGAAGTACAGCACGCCATCCACCTGCAGCTGTGTGTTGTCCTTCGTGATGCAGACCTGGCTCGGCACATCGAGCGGAATCTCCTTGAGGATGTGCTTGTAGGCCACGCGATCCACGAACGGCACCACGATCGTCAGGCCGGGCGTCAGCGTGGCGTGGTAGCGCCCCAGACGCTCAAGCACCCATGCGTGCTGCTGCGGCACGATCTTGATGCCCTTGGCAATCAGCACGATGGCCGCGATGAGCAGAATCAGTGGAAACAGCCCGAGCTGGTAGGCAAGCATGTACAACTCCCGTCAAATAGGAAAACTGCTAGTCATTGGATGGGTGCCGCGCAGGAATCAGCGCGGCGAGACGATCAGCGTGGTACCCCGCACCTCGACAATGCGGAAGCGACCCGGAAGCGGCTCGGTGTTCGGCGCCAGCTCCACGCTCCAGTCAGCGCCGCGATACGGCACGCGGGCACGCCCATTCGGGTCCCAGGCGGAGACATCGAGTTCCTGGCCGATATCGAGGTTTACATCGGGATCCGTCGATGCCGTACCCCGACGCAGCGTGCCATAGCGTGTGCGGCGCAAGGCCGCGATACACGCGATGGCTACCAGGGCYGCCGTGACCGTTTGCGCCGGTACACCGAGGCCGGCAAGCGCGGCCACACCACCGGCCGCCACGCCCACGGCGATCATCAGCAGATAGAAGGTGCCCGTCGCCATCTCGGCAATCACCAGCACCACTGCCGCGGCGAACCATATGTAGTAAGACGACATCCCGCTCCTTTTCCCAATAAAAAACCCCCGCCGCGCCATAGGCGCCTGCGGGGGCTGTTGCAACACCTGCCGCAGGGCCGGTGCCACGCGGCGTCCCGGGTTCAGCCGGGCACCGCTTTGGATGAGTTATCGCTATTGTGACGCCAAATGCCTTACGAAGCCAGTTGCTTCCAGGTTTCGACCACCGAATCAGGATTCAGCGAGATCGACTTGATGCCTTCCTTGGCGAGCCACAGCGCGAAATCCGGATGGTCCGAAGGGCCCTGACCGCAGATACCGACGTACTTGTCGAGGCGYAGCGCCGTGGAAATGGCGCGCTGCAGCATGAAGATCACAGCGGGATCGCGCTCGTCGAAGTCCTTGGCCAGCAGCTCCATGCCGGAATCGCGGTCCAGACCCAGCGTCAGYTGCGTCAGGTCGTTCGAGCCGATCGAGAACCCATCGAAGAACTCCAGGAACTCCTCGGCCAGGATCGCGTTCGACGGCACTTCGCACATCATGATGATGCGCAGGCCGTTTTCGCCGCGCTTCAGGCCGTGCTTGGCCAGCAGCTCGATGACCTTCTTGGCCTGGCCCAGCGTGCGCACGAACGGCACCATGATCTCGACGTTCGTCAGGCCCATTTCGTCGCGCACGCGCTTCATGGCCTTGCATTCCATCTCGAACGCTTCGGCGAAGTCCTCGGCGATGTAGCGCGACGCGCCACGGAAGCCCAACATCGGGTTTTCCTCGTCCGGCTCGTAGCGCGAACCACCGATCAGCTTCTTGTATTCGTTCGACTTGAAGTCGGACAGGCGCACGATCACGGGCTTCGGATAGAACGCCGCGCCGATCGTGGCGATGCCTTCCGCCAGCTTGTCGACGTAGAACGCGCGCGGGCTGGCGTGGCCACGGGCCACCGATTCCACGGCCTTCTTCAGGTCGGCATCGACCTGCGGATAGTCGAGGATGGCCTTCGGGTGAACGCCAATGTTGTTGTTGATGATGAACTCGAGGCGGGCCAGGCCCACACCGTGGTTCGGGATCTGCGCGAAGTCGAACGCGAGCTGCGGATTGCCCACGTTCATCATGATCTTGGTTTCGATCTCAGGCATCTCGCCGCGCTGGACCTCGGTGATCTCGGTCTCGAGCAGGCCGTCGTAGATGCGGCCTTCGTCGCCTTCGGCGCACGACACCGTCACCAGCGTGCCGTCCTTCAGCAGATCGGTCGCATCGCCGCAGCCGACCACGGCCGGCACGCCCAGTTCACGGGCAATGATGGCCGCGTGGCAGGTACGGCCGCCACGGTTGGTSACGATGGCCGAGGCACGCTTCATCACCGGCTCCCAGTTCGGGTCGGTCATGTCTGCCACCAGCACGTCRCCCGGCTGCACGCGTTCCATCTCGGACGGRTCGTTRATCACGCGGACCGGGCCGGTACCAATCTTCTGGCCGATGGCGCGACCGCTGGTCAGCACGGGCGCCGTGCCTTTCAGCTTGAAGCGCAGCTCGGCCTTGCCGGCGGACTGGCTCTTCACCGTCTCCGGGCGCGCCTGGAGGATGTAGATCTTGCCGTCCTTGCCGTCCTTGCCCCACTCGATGTCCATCGGGCGGGCATAGTGCTTCTCGATGATCATCGCGTACTTGGCCAGCTCCGACACATCGGCGTCGGTGATCGAGTAGCGGTTACGCAGTTCGGGCGCCACATCGACGGTCTTCACGCGGCCGGCTTCACCCGGGCCCGTGAATTCCATCTTGATCAGCTTCGAGCCAATCGAGCGGCGGATGATCGGGTACTTGTTCAGCTCTAGGGTCGGCTTGAAGACGTAGAACTCGTCCGGGTTCACGGCGCCTTGCACCACGGTCTCGCCGAGGCCATAGCTCGACGTGATGAAGACCACGTCGGGGAAGCCCGATTCGGTGTCGATGGTGAACATCACGCCCGACGCCGCGAGGTCCGAACGGACCATGCGCTGCACGCCGGCGGACAGTGCCACGACATCGTGGGCAAAGCCCTTGTGCACGCGGTACGAGATGGCGCGGTCGTTGTAGAGCGAGGCGAACACGTGCTTGATCTTGTCGAGCACGTCGTCGATGCCGCTGACGTTGAGGTACGACTCCTGCTGGCCGGCGAACGAGGCGTCCGGCAGGTCTTCGGCCGTGGCCGAGGAACGGACGGCGAACGATGCCTCGGCGCCTTCACGGGCCGACACGCGGGCATAGAATTCGCGGATCTCCTGTTCCAGGCGCGGCTGGAACGGAGCGGCGGCAACCCAGCCGCGGATCTCGGCGCCGGCTTCCGCCAGGGCCTTCACGTCATCGACGTCGAGCGTCTTCAGGCGATCCGAAATGCGGGCGGTCAGGTCGTTGTGTTGCAGGAAGTCGCGGAACGCGAGCGAGGTGGTAGCAAAACCGCCGGGAACACGGACGCCAGCCTCTGCCARCTGGGAGATCATCTCCCCCAGCGAAGAGTTCTTGCCGCCGACGGTTTCCACGTCATGCATGCGCAACTGCTCGAACGGCAGCACATAGGCGCCGTTATCTGCCTGGTTAGTCATAAAAGCCTCAAAAACAAAGTAAGAAATCGGTGTCACCGACCGGTATGTTGTTGGGGTTCTGTTCCCGGCGGATCGCTTGGCTAAACCATTCCGGAGCGCGTGCGGATGCTGCGGCGCACATTGTCGACAATCGTGCCGCAGATCGTTGCTGCACCGGCGCGTACGGAATTGCTTAGCCAAAAGATCGCCGCTATTCTACCGTGCCGCACCGCACTTTCGCGTGGCAGCCTCAAAAATTGACCAGACATGTCCCTTCCCGAAGCGCCTGATGCGCCCCAACAGGCGCCTGCGCCCGGCACGGCGGCAAGCCCTGCCACCTCTCCCGCCGCGTCGCCCCCGGCCACTGCCAGCACTGGCGATCGCCCTGCCATCCGTACGGTTTTTATTGTGTCGGATGGCACCGGGATCACGGCCGAGACCTTCAGCCACTCCATTCTGGCCCAGTTCGAAATGCGCTTCCGCAAGGTGCGGATGCCGTTCGTGGACACGCCGGAAAAGGCACACGTGGCCGTCGGCAAGATCAACGAGGCGTTCTATAACGAGGGCGTGCCGCCCATCGTGTTCACCACGCTGGTCAATGCCGAGGCTAACAAGGCCCTGCGGCGCGCCAAGGCGATGATCCTGGACATGTTCCAGACCTTCATCGAGCCGCTGGAAAAGGAGCTGGGCCTCAAGTCCACACATGCAATCGGCCGCTTCCACCAGAATGCGGACACCGAGGCCTACAAGAACCGGATCGAGGCGATCAACTTCTCGCTGGCCCACGACGACGGCCAGTCGCACAAGAACCTGGAAGAAGCCGACGTGATCCTGGTCGGCGTGTCGCGCAGCGGCAAGACGCCGACGAGCCTGTACCTGGCCATGCAATACGGGCTGAAGGCCGCGAACTATCCGCTGATCCCGGACGATTTCGAGCGCGGCCGCCTGCCGTCGGCGCTCTACGCGTTCAAGCCCAAGATCTTCGGGCTCTCGATCGACCCGCAGCGTCTCACCGAGATCCGCAACGAACGGCGCCCGGGCAGCAAATACGCGGCACTGGAGAACTGCCGCTACGAGGTCAACGAGGCCGAGGCCATGATGCGCCGCGAAGGCATCAAGTGGCTCAGTTCGACGCACAAGTCGATCGAGGAGATTGCCACGACAATCCTCCAGGAAATCAAGATCGACCGCGACAACTATTGAGATTTTGAGAATCGTCCCGTAGCGCTGGAGGCGCTACGGGGTCACCATCGGATGGTCAATCACTCACTGCGAGGAAATATGACCACCATGGTTGCTGGCCACTCCTTCCTACCCCCTCCCGGCAATGACGGGCGCCGCCAGCGCGATCGCCCGCCCCCGCCGCCCGTGCGGCACACGCTTGGCATGCGCATCGCCAGCGTCATCTTCGCAGCCGTTGTCGCATCGCTCGGGGGAATTTTCGGCATCATCGAGCTGAGCGCCCGGCACACGCGTGCCGCCATTGATGGCGAGCTTAAGGCCATTCACGCCCAGCAAGAAGCCCATAGCCAACGGTTGGATCGGTTCGAATCGGCGGTCCTGTATCAGTTCGGCCAGGTCAACGAGCGGTTCGACAAGCTGGACGCACGGATGGACAAATCGGAAGCCCGGATGGATCGCATGGAAGACCGGCACGAGCGGGGATTGGCGCGACTGGAAGGCAAGATCGACAGGATCGCCGAGCACATCGGGATGTACAGCGGCGCGCGGCGGTTGCCGGCCACTCGCCAGCCGAACTCCTGATGTCAGCGCGATGCCGCGCGCCGCTGCCTGACCGTTTCAAACAGGCAGACAGCGGTCGCCGCCGCCACATTCAGCGACTCAAGGCCGCCCGGCTGCGGAATGCCGACGGTCCGCGAGACGCGTGCCATCCATTCCGGACTGACACCTGCGCCTTCGTTGCCGACGACCCAGCCCACCGGCTGGCGGAGATCGGTATCGAATACGGCTGCATCGGCATGCGACGACGTCGCCAGCAACGGCACGGCAAGCCGGCTTTCGAGCATCTCGAGCGTGCAGTGCTCGACGATATTGAGGTGGAAATTCGCACCCATGCCCGCGCGCAGGGTCTTGACCGACCACGCAAACGCGCAGCCCGTGGTCAGGAAGGCGTGCGGAATCCCCGCAGCGGCAGCGCTGCGCAAGATCGATCCGACATTGCCGGCGTCTTGCACGCCGTTCAGGATCACGCAATCCGTGTCGATCGTGGACGGCAGGTGCCCGCCGGGCGTGTCGATCACGAGCATCAGGTCGATGCCGTTCACCACACTCGTAATCTGCGCGAACAGCGCATCCGCCAGCAGGACAACGCGGTCCGGATCAATGCCTTCCAGCAGTGGGCGCACTTCGGCGTGATCGTAGTGCCGCTCTGACACGACGCAACTGGTCGGCTGCCCTCGCGCGGCCACATACGCCTGCGCGAGGTGCACGCCATCGAGCACGGACTGCCCCGCCTTGCGGCGTGCGTGCGTGGACCCAGTAAGGGCCTTCAGGTGCTTGAACAGCGCATTGTCGCGCGAGGTGACGTGCTTCAAGGATGTGTCTCAGAAAGGCAGCGCGTCGCGCTCCAGCACCACCCGCACCGGCGCAAACGAGCGGCGGTGATGCGGTGTCGCACCAAACTGCTGGAGCGCGGCCAGATGCTGGGGCGTGGGATAGCCCACGTGGGCATCGAAGCCGTACTGGGGATATTCCAGGTGCAGCGCGTGAAGCTCGCGATCGCGGGCCACCTTGGCAAGGATCGACGCAGCGGAAATGGCTCGCACCTTGGCGTCGCCCTTCACGATGGCCTCGACCGGATACGGGACCTGCGGACAGCGATTGCCATCGACCTGCACCAGATCGGGCAAGATGCCGCTCGCCGTCAGGCCCGCCACGGCGCGCTGCATCGCCAGCATGGAAGCGTGCAGGATATTCAGCGAGTCGATTTCCTCGACCGAAGCCGACGCGATGTGCCAGCCGATCGCCCGCTCGCAGATGCGTTCGAACAGTACCGCGCGCTTATCGGCGCTCAGGATCTTCGAGTCGGCGAGGCCCCGGATTTGCCGCTCCGGGTTCAGGATCACGGCGGCGGCATAGACCGGCCCCGCCAGCGGACCGCGCCCGGCCTCATCCACGCCACAAAGATGGCGTACGACGGCAACGGTTTGGGTCAACTCCAGCCCCATCTGCGGCGACGGACCCTTGCCGGTTTTCTGGCTGGCCATCAGCGCACACCCCGTTCGTGCATGAGATCCACCACCACGCCGGCGGCGAGGTTGGCCGTGTCGCGCTTCAGCGTCTCGTGCATGGTCGTGAAATGTTCCCGCAAGAAGGCGATATTGCCCTCGTCGTTCAGTTGCAGCAGCGTCTCGCGCGCCAGCGCCTCCGGCGTGGCGTCGTCCTGGAGCAGTTCTGGCACCACGAACCGCCCTGACAGAATATTAGGCAAGCCCACGTAAGGCAGGTAGCCCTGTCGCTTCATGATCTGCGCGGTGAGCCAGGGCACCTTGTACGAGATGACCATCGGCTTCTTGTAGAGCGCTGCCTCGAGCGTAGCCGTACCGCTGGCCAGCAGCACGACGTCGGCGGCTTCCATGGCCAGATGCGACTGGCCATCCACCACGGTCAGGTCGATCTCCGGATAGCGCTCGTGCAGCCCGCGGATAATCTCGTGCAGCGGCGCGCTGGCTGCCGGCAGAACGAATGCSAGGTTGCCGTCCATGCGATGCATGCGTGCCATGGCCGCAAAGAACGTCGCGCCAAGGTTGCGCACCTCGGACTGCCGGCTACCCGGCAGCACCGCGACGATGCGCTTGCCTTCGGGCAGGCCAAGCTCTTCCCGCGCGCCCTGGACGTCAGGCACCATCGGAATCACATCGGCCAACGGATGACCGACGTAGGTCGCCGGAATGCCGGCCTTCGCATAGATCTCGGGCTCGAACGGGAACAGGCAGAGGATGTGGTCCACCGCGCGCGCGATGGTACGAATGCGCCCGCCGCGCCACGCCCAGATTGACGGGCTGACGAAATGCACGACAGGGATGCCCGAGCGGCGCAGGGGCACTTCCAATCCGAAATTGAAGTCGGGCGCGTCTACGCCGATGAAACACAGCGGCGGATTGGCCAGCAGCTTCTCGCGAATTGCCCGGCGCGTTGCCAGGATTTCCCGCAGCGAACCGAGCACCTCCACATAGCCGTTGACGGAGAGCGTCTCCATCGGCCAGTGCGAGACGAAGCCCTGCGCCATCATGCGGCGGCCGCCGATGCCCGCGAAGTCCACGGACTCGCCCAGCCGCGCATGAAGCCCTTCAAGCAGGAGCGATGCCAGCAGATCGCCGGAAGCCTCCCCGGCAACCATGGCAATCGTGCCACGCTTGTTGACATTCGCCCGAGCTACGGCGGGCGGATCGGCCTGCACTGCGGCGTGAATCATGTGCGGCGCGGCTTAGCGGACGATGCCGCGCTGCGTCGCGGCCAGGAATTCGACGAAGGCACGCAGTGGCGCGCCGGTAGCCGCATCGGTCTGGCCCAGCAGGGCCGAGATCTCGCTGCGCGCCTCGTCGAAGCCCAAGTCTGACTTGTACAGCAGCTTGTAGGCCTGGCGCAGGGCGGCGATCTGGCCGGCATCAAAGCCCCGGCGACGCAGACCTTCCACGTTGACACCGTGCGGCGTGGCCTTGTTGCCGTTCTTGTCGCTCGCGGCGATCACGAATGGCGGCACATCCTGGACGAGCGCCGACGCGCCGCCCAGCATCGCATGGGCGCCGATGCGCACGAACTGGTGCACGCCGCTCATGCCGCCGAGAATGGCCCAGTCGCCCACTTCCACGTGGCCTGCGATCTGCGCGTTGCTCGAAAACACCGTGTTGTTTCCCACGCGGCAGTCGTGCGCGATGTGCACGTAGGCCATGATCCAGTTGTCGTTGCCGAGGCTGGTCACGCCCTGGTCCTGCACCGTGCCGGTGTGGATCGTCGTAAACTCGCGAATCGTGTTGCGGTCGCCAATCTCGAGCCGGGTGGGCTCGTTGGCGTACTTCATGTCCTGAGGCGTGCCGCCCACCGAGGCGTACGGCCCGATGCGGTTGCCTTCGCCGATGGTGGTATGGCCTTCGACGGTGGTATGCGAGCCGATCCGGGTGCCGCTGCCAATCCGCACGTTCGGACCGATGATGGAAAACGGACCGACGGTCACGTCGGCGCCAAGTTCTGCCTTCGGGTCGACCAGTGCGCTGGGATGGATTTGCGTCATACGTCCTGTCCTGTGGTCTGAATTCGGTTGAGTCCCGCGTGTTGCCACGCGGGACGGGGCCCATGGGTGGGCGCGGCGGCGCCGATCAGCCTTCGGCCTGCTTGACCGTGCACATCAGTTCCGCTTCGCAGGCGATTTCGCCGTCCACGGTGGCGCTGGCCTTGAACTTCCAGATGCCGCGAATATAGCGCTCGACGGTCACATTCAGGTGCAGCTGGTCGCCGGGGTAGACCACACGCTTGAAGCGCGCGCCATCGATACCCACGAAGTAGTACAGCGCGCCTTCCTTGCGCTCCATGTCGGCGCCGAAGGTCAGCAGGCCGGCCGACTGCGCCAGGGCCTCGAGGATCATCACGCCCGGCATCACGGGTTGATCGGGAAAGTGCCCCATGAAGTACGGCTCGTTGATCGTGACGTTCTTAAGCGTCTTGATCCGCTTCTGCGGCTCGAACTCCAGCACGCGATCGACGAGCAGGATCGGGTACCGATGCGGCAGCAGCTTCAGGATCTTGCGGATGTCGATGTCGGATGCGGTCATGATGATTTCTCTTCGTCTTGTTTGGTATTGGACCCGGCGGACTGGCCGCGCAGGCGGCGTTCCAGCGTGACCACGCGCTCGCGCAGCTTGGACAATCCGCGCACGATGGCCGCATTGCGCTCCCACTCGCCATGCGTCGTGAACGGAAACACGCTGGTGTAATGCCCCCCGGGTTTCGTAATCGATTTGGTAATCGAGGTGCCGCCGGACACCGTCGTCCGGTCGGCGATATTCAAATGGCCCGCGAAATTGGCCGATCCGCCAATCACGCAGAAACGGCCGATGCGGGTGCTGCCGGCCACCGCCGCGCAGCCCGCAATGACCGTATGGGCGCCCACCCGCACGTTGTGCGCGATCTGGACCTGGTTGTCGAGCTTGCAGCCCTCCTCGATGACCGTATCGGCCATCGCGCCGCGGTCGATGGCCGTATTGGCGCCCACTTCCACGTCATTGCCCAGCACGGCACGGCCAACCTGCGGAATTTTCACGTATTCCACCCCGGCCGGACCGATGTCCGGCGCGAAGCCAAAGCCATCCGCGCCCACTACCACGCCGCTGTGCAGGATGTTGCGCGCACCCACCACGCAACGATGATAGACGGAAACGTTCGCGTAAATGAGCGTATCGTCGCCGATCTCCGCGCCTGCGCCGATAAAGGCATTCGCCAGGACCCTTACCCGCTCGCCCAGCCGCGCGCCAGCCTCGATCACCACGTTGGGGCCGATAAAGCAGGACGCCGGCACCACGGCATCGGCGGCCACGCTCGCGCGCGGGTCGATGCCAGTGCGCGGATCGGCATTCGCCTCACGGTCGAAGCGCTGCGCCACGCGGGCAAAGCAGACATACGGGTTGCGGGCGACCAGCCAGTTGCGGCCGTCGGCCTGGCCATCGGCGCGAATACGCTCGAGGTCGGCCGGCGAGACGATGACGGCGCTGGCATTGGAGGCCAGCGCCTGCGGCAGGTACAGCGGATTGGACAGGAAAGACAGGTCACCGGGGCCGGCCTGGTCGAGCGGCGCCAGGCCGCGCACGGCGAGGTCGGGATCACCCACAACCTGCGCGCCGTTTTCGGTGGCGAGCTGACCCAGTGTGGGTGTCTGCATGGCGGTACTTCCTTGAAGAACGAGACAGCGACGAACGAGCGCGCGCCGCTTACTTGCTGCCGGCGTTGAGCGCCTTCATCACGTCATCGGTAATGTCGATGCGTGGATTGACGTACACCGCTTCCTGCACGATCAGATCGTACTTGCGCTGCTCGGCAATCTGACGGATCACCCGGTTCGCGCGCTCCAGTACCTGGGCCAGTTCCTCGTTACGGCGCTGGTTCAGGTCCTCGCGGAACTCGCGTTGCTTGCGCTGGAACTCGCGATCGAGATCGGCCACTTCGCGCTGGCGGCGCTGGCGGTCGGAATCGGCCAGCACAGCCGTGTCCTTGTCGAGCTTGTCGGCCATGCCCTTGATCTTCTGGGCCATGTCCTGCAGTTCGCGATCGCGCTTCGAGAATTCCTGCTCGAGCTTGACCTGGGCAGCCTTGGCCGGCTGCGAGTCACGCAGAATACGTTCCGAGTTGACCGCGGCAATGCGTGCCTCCTGAGCCATCGCCGGGGCGGCTACGCACAGGGCCGCTGCGGCCAGCGCTGCGGCGCTCAGGGATTTCATCAGTGGTGTATGGAGTTTCATGAAACAAATCCTTTTTGGGGATCAGAACGCGGTACCGATCTGGAACTGGAATCGCTGTACGCGATCCGTATCGTCCTTCTTCAGCGGGAAGCCCATGCTGACCTTCAGCGGGCCGATCGGCGACAGCCACGACATGCCGAAGCCGGTCGAGTACTTGAGGTCGCTGAACGTAATCGGTGCACCTTCCTGGTACACGTTACCAAAGTCGAAGAACGTGAACAGGCGCAGCGTGCGGTCAACACCCGAGCCCGGCAGCGGGAACACRAATTCCACGTTACCGATCAGCTTGGACGCACCACCCACCGGGTTGCCGTTCTGGTCCTTCGGACCAAGCGTGCTGGTCTGGTAGCCGCGCACCGAGCCGATACCACCGGCGTAGAAGTACTTGAACACCGGGAACGGCGTGTCGCCGTAGCCGTGGCCGTACGCCACTTCGCCGTTGAAGGCCAGTGTAAAGGCCTTGGAGATCGGATAGAAGTACTGCTGCTGGAAGCTGGCGCGATAGTACTGCGTATCGCCGCCCGGCACGCCCACTTCGAGGTTGGCCTGCGTGTATGGACCCTTGGTCGGGATCAGCGCACTGTCGCGACGGTCACGGGCCCAGCCAATCGTGAACGGGAAGTTGTTGATCGGGTCGCCGCTGCTCTTGCCGATCTTGTTCAGCCACGCGGTGTACTGGGTCGGCGTGTTGACGGAGGTATGCACCTCGGTGCGCTCGTAACCGATACCGAAGAACACCGTGTCRTTCTCGGAGAACGGCACGCCGAACTTGAAGCCGCCGCCGGCCGAGACGATCTTGTAGTCCTGGTCGCCGGTGTAGTACAGCGGACGGGAGGTACGGTAGTAGATGTCCGTGGAACGGCTGATGCCATCCACCGTGAAGTACGGGTCGTACTGCGTCAGCGAGATGGTCCGGAACGACTTGGCCGTGTTCACGTCCAGGCCCAGGCTGGTACCGGAGCCGAACACGTTGTCCTGGCGCAAGCCGGCCTGCAGCACGAGCTTGTCAGTCGACGAAAAACCCAGGCCCAGGCTGATCTGGCCGGTCGGCTTCTCGGTCACGTTCACGTTGACATCCACCTGGTCGGGCGCGCCGGCCACGTCCTCGGTGGTGATATTCGTGTCCGTGAAGTAGCCGGTACGGTTGATACGGGCCTGCGACTGCGTGAGCTTCTCGCTGTCGAACCACGAGCTTTCCATCTGGCGCATTTCGCGGCGCACCACTTCGTCGCGGGTCTTGCTGTTGCCCACCACGTTCACGCGGCGTACATACACGCGGCGGCCGGGGTCGACCATCAGCGTCAGCGCCACTTCGCGCGTTTCCTGGTTGACCTGGGGCTGCGGATTGATAGTCGTGAACGCGTAGCCGTAGGTACCCAGCAGATCCGTGATGGACTTGGTGCTGGCCGTCAGCTTTTCGGACGAGAAGATATCGCCCTTCTTCAGCTGCAGCAGCTTTTCCATCTCGGCCTGCTTGCCGAGCAGTTCGCCGGCCAGGCGAATGTCGGACACCTTGTACTGATCGCCTTCCTTGATGTTCAGCGTCAGGAAGATGTCCTTCTTGTCCGGCGTGATCGAGACCTGCGTGGACTCGATCTGGAACTCCAGGTAGCCGCGGTTCAGGTAGTACGAGCGCAGCGCTTCCAGGTCGGCCGTGAGCTTCTGCTTCGAGTACAGGTCGTTCTTGGTGTACCAGGACAGCCAGTTCGGCGTGGAGAGCTGCATCTCGTCGCGCAGCGTGCTTTCCTTGAAAGCCTTGTTGCCGACGATATTGATCTGGCGGATCTTGGCGACCGGGCCTTCTTCCACGTTGAACACCACGGACACGCGATTGCGGTCCACCGGCGTCACCGTGGTCTGCACGTCGGCAGCGTAGTAGCCGCGCGCCACGTACTGGCGCTTCAGCTCCTGCTCGGCCTTGTCGATCAGGGCCTTGTCGTAGTAGCGCGCTTCAGCCACGCCCACCGCGCGCAGCGAACGGCGCAGCGTGTCCTTGTCGAATTCCTTGATGCCGACGAACTCGAGCTGCGAGATGGCCGGGCGCTCTTCCACCTGGACCACGAGCACGCCCTCTTCGGCGCGGATCTGCACGTCCTTGAAGAAACCGGTATTGTAGAGTGCGCGAATCGCATCGGCGCCCTTGTCGTCGGTGAAGGTCTCCCCGACGCGCACAGGCAGATAGCCGAACACAGTGCCCGGCTCCACGCGCTGCAGGCCTTCCACGCGGATGTCCCTGACCACAAACGGGTCGGCGGCCCAGCCCGCCGGGCTCCAGGCCGCGATAATGGCACTCGTCAGCACGCCCAGCGAGATGCGCTTATGTCTGATCAACGTGAATCCCCTATTCCTCTTCGATTTCATGCAGGGTATTGGCTCCGATGCCGTCCCGACGCCGTCCATGATGACGCCTGGCTTTGCTGACAAGGCCGTCCCCTCCCGACGGGTTCGACGACACCGCCGGGACGCGACCTTCTTCGGCCGACGGCCGGTTTCGGCTACGCGGATCTAGCCGCGCGCAAGAAACAGTCGGCTGACGTCATTGAACAAAGCGAGTGAGGTCAGGAGCAAGATGCACGCGATGCCGACCTTCTGCAGCATCGCCTGCCAGTGATCTGGTACGGGCCTGCCAGTCAAAAATTCCACGCAATAATACAGCAAATGCCCCCCATCCAGAACCGGAATGGGTAACAAATTGAGCACACCGAGGCTGACGCTGACCAGCGCCAGGAAGCTGATAAACGGCTGCCAACCCATGTTGGCGGCACGGCCGGCGTAGTCCGCCACCGTGAGCGGGCCGCTCAGATTCTGCAATGACGCCTGCCCCACCAGCATCTTGCCGAGCAGTTTCAGGGACAGCGTGCTGGTGCTCCAGACCTGGTCGGCTGCCCGCACCACGGCCTGCCACGGCGCGTAGCGGACGATCTCGGTCTGCACCGCCTGGTTCAGCGCGGCGCCCAGCTTGCCCGTGGGGCCTGCCGCCGCCCCGCTGGCGTCCTTCGCACCGTCCGGGGCCGGGGCTGCGTCCAGCTTGACCGGCACATCCAGCCGCTGCCCATTACGTTCTATGCCCAGCGTGACCTGCTCGCCCGGCCGCGCCCGTACCGCGCGGATCAGCTCGCTCGCCTGCGTCAGGGGCTGGCCCTGCCATGCCACCACACGGTCGCCGGCCTTCAGCCCAGCCCGCTGCGCCGCCGAATCCGGCACGATTTCCGTAATCGTAACCGGCCCGCCCTTCAGGTACAGGCCGAGCGTGGCCAGCGGGTCCTGTTCGGGATTGCCGCCGGTATTGGGCAGGCGAGGCAGCCGGATGTCGCGCTCGGCCCCATCGGTGCCGCGCACGCGCAGCACGGCGCTGGCGTCGCCAAAACCTTCGGCGAACACGGCCATGCGGAGGTCATTCCAGGACTGGACCGGCTCGGTCCGGTCGTTGGCGGTCAGCGACAAAACGCGGTCGCCGTCCCGCACACCGGCCTGGGCAGCCACGGTGCCGGCCGCGGGGGTTGCCACCAGGGGTACCGGCTCGCGCATGCCGCCGGCGAACAGCACTATATATAGAAGGATGGCCAGCGCAAAGTTGGCCACCGGCCCGGCTGCGACGATCACGAAGCGCTTGCCCACCGGCTGCCGGTTGAACGCGCGCGGCAGGTCTTCCGGGGGGATGGGGGGATCGGTCTCGGGGTCCCGCTCGCGCTCGTCGAGCATCTTGACGTAGCCGCCCAGGGGGATCGCGGCGAGCGTCCACTCGGTGCGGTCAGGCCCCTTGCTGGTCCAGCGCGCCAACGACCGGCCGAAGCCGATCGAGAACCGCAACACCTTGACGCCGCACGCGCGAGCGGCCAGGTAGTGCCCCATCTCGTGCACGAAAATCAGAATGCACAGGGCGACGACGAACGCAATTACGGTCTGCATGACAAATCACCCTCTCCAGAGCTAGCCGCGCCGAGGCGCGACGGCGCTACCTACTTAGCGGCTGGCCAGCCGCGTCAGCAATGCCTGCGCGGCACGCCGTGCCGCAGCATCGGCCGCCAGCACGCCTTCGAGTGTCTCGGCCGAGCCAGACTGCGGCTGCTCGAGCACGCCGGCTACCACGCGGGCAATATCGGTAAATCGGATCGCCCCGCCGAGGAAGGCCTCCACGGCCACCTCGTTCGCGGCGTTCAGCACGGCGGGGGCTAGCCCGCCCGCGCGCAATGCATCAAAGGCTAGCCCCAGGCAGGGGAAGCGATMAAGGTCAGGAATCTCAAAATGCAGGCCGCCGGCGACGGTCAGGTCGAGCGGGCTCACCCCGGAGTCGATCCGCTCCGGGTACGCCATGCCATAGGCGATGGGCGTGCGCATGTCGGGGTTGCCAAGCTGGGCGAGCACCGAACCATCGGCGTACGCCACCATCGAATGAACGATGCTTTGCGGGTGGATCAGCACCTCGATCTTGTCCGCCGGAGCGCCGAACAGCCAATGGGCCTCGATGACCTCGAGCCCCTTGTTCATCATCGTGGCGGAATCCACCGAGATCTTGCGGCCCATCACCCATTTGGGGTGGGCGCAGGCCTGATCGGGCGTGATGTCGTGCAAGGTGGACGGATCACGCGTCCGGAACGGGCCACCCGACGCGGTTAGCAGCACCTTGGACACGCCCGCGCCGTAGCGCGGGTCGCTGGTCGGCAGGCACTGGAAGATCGCGTTGTGTTCACTGTCGATGGGCAGCAGCGTGGCGCCGTGCTCGCGCACCGCGTCCATGAAGATGGCGCCCGACATGACCAGCGATTCCTTGTTGGCCAGCAGCACGCGCTTGCCCGCCCGTGCGGCGGCGAGCGAGGAACGGAGCCCGGCCGCGCCGACGATGGCGGCCATCACGGCATCGGTGCCGTCATCGGCGGCGATCGACTCCAGCGCGGCTTCGCCGTAGCTGACCTCGGTCTTTACGCCGGCATCGCGCAGCAGCGTCTCGAGCTGGCGTGCCGCATCGGCGGAGCCCACCACGGCACGCGCCGGGCGGAATTCCACGCAGGCCGCTGCCAGCTTCTCCACCTGACGGTGGGCGCTCAACGCATGCACGGTGTAGCGGTCCGGATGCCGACGCACTACGTCGAGTGTGCTTTCGCCGATGGAGCCCGTGGCGCCCAGGATGGTAATGCGTTGCATAGGAACCAGATAACCAAATTCAGATTGTGATCACATCCAGGCCAGCAGCAGCGCCGCCAGCGGGAACACCGGAATGAGCGCGTCGATGCGATCGAGTACGCCGCCGTGCCCGGGCAGCAGCCGGCTGCTGTCCTTCTTGCCGATCTGACGCTTGAGCAGCGACTCGAACAGGTCGCCGATAACGCTGGCCGCCACGAGCAGCGTGGAGAGGCCGATCATCAGCCCCAGCCCACCCTGATCGGCGACGCGCGAAAACCAGGTCGGTGCGAAGGCATGGGTGGTGCCAAGCGCCACGGCCACGATCATCACCAGCAGCCAGCCGCCAA
This sequence comes from Cupriavidus sp. KB_39, assembly GCF_052114485.1. Taxonomy (NCBI): domain Bacteria; kingdom Pseudomonadati; phylum Pseudomonadota; class Betaproteobacteria; order Burkholderiales; family Burkholderiaceae; genus Cupriavidus; species Cupriavidus sp. KB_39. The sequence continues at coordinate 30,109 of NZ_JBFREV010000030.1, read as the reverse complement.
TCGCACCCTCCCAGGACTTGCCCGGGCTGATGGTCGGCGCCAGTTTGCGCTTGCCGATGGCCTTGCCGACGAAATAGGCGCCGATATCGGCCGCCCAGACCAGCACGGCCGCCGACAGCAGTACCGCGATGCCTTCGGCCCGCAGCACCATCACGGCGTGACCGAACGCTGGCAGCATGATCAGCCCAAGGATGGCGCCAAGCACCGTGAACCCCGGCGTCGCCTTGCGCACGCCCCGTGCCAGCAGCACCAGCGCCACGCCCCAGGCCACCAACGCGGCGGCCAGCAGGAAATGGATGGCACGGCGTTCGGGCGCGTCATGGAAGTAAATCAGCACCAGCAGGCAGGCCACCGCGTAGACGTAGGGCCAGAAAYGGCGCAGCCCGATCAGTCGCCCGAACTCCCATCCGGCCAGCAGCACGATCACGGCGATCAGCCCCGCCAGCCACATCACGGGCGCCAGGAACAGGATCGGCAGGATCAACAGCAACAGGCACAGGGCGGTGATGACGCGGGTGATGAGCATGCGCTGCGGTTTCCTTTGAAGGTGGGATCAGGACAGGCCGGTCGCGGCGAGCCGCTCAGGCCGTACCAGACAGACCGGGCGCCACCAGTTGGGCGCTGGTCCGGCCAAAGCGCCGCTCGCGCTGCCGGTACGAGGCGAAAGCCTTGTCCAGCTCGGCGGCGTCGAAATCGGGCCAGTAGGTATCGGTGAAGTACAGCTCGGAATACGCGAGCTGCCATAGCAGGAAATTGCTGATGCGCTGCTCGCCGCCGGTGCGAATGAACAGGTCCGGCTCGGGCGCATAGGACATCGCCAGGTGCGGCGCCAGCACAGCCTCGTCGATGGCATCCGGGTCGAGCATCGGCGAGCGGGCCAGCATCTTGCGCATGGCCTGAAGCAGGTCCCAGCGGCCGCCGTAGTTCGCGGCGATGGTCACCGTCAGGCCGGTATTGCCGGCGGTGCGGGCCTCCGCATCGCGGATCAGCTGCTGGATGCGCGGGCTGAAGCGCCCGAGGTCGCCCACCACGCGCACGCGGATGTCATTGGCATGCATCTTGACCACCTCGCGGCGCAAGGCGGTCATGAACAGGCGCATCAGGAACGACACCTCATCCGCCGGACGGCGCCAGTTCTCCGAACTGAACGCGAACAGCGTGAGGAACTGCACGCCGCGGGTGGCACAGGCCTCCACCACCGCGCGTACCGCGTCCAGGCCACGGCTGTGGCCTGCCACGCGGGGCAGATGACGCTGGGTCGCCCAACGGCCGTTGCCATCCATGATGATGGCAACGTGGCGGGGCACGTAAGTGGTATCGGGAACGCCGAGCGTCGAACTGATGTGCTGCATGGATTCGCGGACGGGGACGGGGCCGGCGGGGTTCCCGCCGGGCGGCCGTCAGACCGTCATGATCTCCTTTTCTTTTTCGGCCACGAGCTTGTCGATCTCGGCCACGAACTTGTCCGTCAGCTTCTGGACTTCATCCTGGCCGCGGCGCTCGTCGTCCTCGGAAATGGTCTTGTCCTTGACGAGCTTCTTGAACTGCTCCATGGCGTCGCGGCGCAGGTTGCGCACGGCCACCTTGGCACCTTCGGCCTCGCCCTTGACCACCTTCGTCAGCTCCTTGCGGCGCTCTTCGGTCAGTGCGGGCATCGGCACACGGATGGTTTCACCCATGGTGGCCGGGTTCAGGCCCAGGTCGGCGTCGCGGATGGCTTTTTCCACCGCGCCCACCATCTTCTTCTCCCAGGGCTGCACGCTGATCGTGCGCGCATCGGCCAGGCCGACATTGGCCACCTGGCTGATCGGCACCATCGAGCCGTAGTAGTCCACCTGGACGTGATCGAGCAGACCGGTGTGGGCACGACCGGTACGAATTTTCGCCAGATCGGCCCTGAAGGCTTCGATCGACTTCTGCATCTTCTGCTCGGCGCTCTTCTTTGTGTCGGCGACGCTCATGTTTACCTCCGGAAATCAGCCAGACAGGATCCCGCCGGACGGGATCGAAAATGAATCATTCTACTCTCAGGCCGGGCCGAATCCGCATTGTGACGCGGCCCGCCGTCGTCATACGTGCACCAGCGTACCTTCGTCTTCGCCGAGGATCACGCGCTTCAGCGCACCCGGCTTGACGATGGAGAACACCTTGATCGGCAGCTTCTGGTCGCGGCACAGCGCGAAGGCCGTGGCGTCCATGACCTGCAGGTTGCGCGAGATGGCCTCGTCGAACGTGATGGTGGTGTAGCGCGTGGCGCTGGGGTCCTTCTTGGGGTCGGCCGTGTACACGCCGTCCACCTTGGTGGCCTTGAGCACGACTTCCGCGCCGATTTCCGCGCCGCGCAGCGCGGCGGCGGTGTCGGTGGTGAAGAACGGGTTGCCGGTGCCGGCCGCGAAAATCACGACCTTGCCCTCTTCCAGCTGGCGGATGGCGCGCGGGCGGATATAAGGCTCGACCACCTGGTCCATGCGCAGCGCCGATTGCACGCGGCCTTCGATATTCGCGTGGCGCATGGCGTCCTGCAGGGCCAGCGCGTTCATCATGGTGGCCAGCATGCCCATGTAGTCGGCCGTGGCACGGTCCATGCCGGCGGCGCCGCCGGCCACGCCACGGAAGATGTTGCCGCCGCCGATGACCACGGCGACCTGGACGCCCAGCTTCACGATCTCGGCAATGTCGTTGACCATGCCCTCGATGGTGGCGCGGTTGATGCCGAAGGCATCGTCGCCCATCAGGGCCTCACCGGAAAGTTTAAGTAGGACGCGCTTGTAGGCTGGCATGTTCACCCTCGGGCTGGTTCTTGATCGCTCGTTCGAACGGATGGATTGGCGCGCGCGAGCCGGGCTGCCGGGGCTTGTGACCCCGGCTTGGCTCAGGGCCGCGCGGAAATACGGAATTGCGGGACAGCTCGAAGCCGGTTTTCGCTGTCATCTGCCGGCATCGTTACGCGAACCTCGCCCAACATGCAGGTGACTGCGGAAATCGACTGATACAGCCGCGGCGCCCGGCATTCTGCCTGACGCGCTTGTGCAGAGGGGCACCTTGCGGCGCCCCTCGGCATTATACGGTGGCGGAATCGGCCCTTAACGAAAAAGGCCGCTCCCCCACCCTGACGATCAGCCCTTCTGGGCGGCAGCCACCTGGGCGGCCACTTCAGCAGCGAAGTCGTCCTGCTTCTTCTCGATGCCCTCGCCCACCACGTACAGGGTGAAACCCTTCACCGTGGTGTTGACGGCCTTCAGCATCTGCTCGACGGTCTGCTTGTCGTTCTTCACGAACGGCTGGTTGAACAGCGAGACTTCCTTCAGGTACTTCTGGACCGAGCCTTCGACCATCTTGGCGACGATCTCGGCCGGCTTGCCCGACTCGGCAGCCTTCTGCTCGGCGATGCTGCGCTCCTTGGCGATCAGCTCGGCGGGCACCTGGTCCGACGACAGCGACACCGGCTTCATGGCGGCCACGTGCATGGCCACGTCCTTGGCGGCGGTTTCGTCGCCGTCGAACTCGACCATCACGCCGATGCGCGTGCCGTGCAGGTACGACACCAGCTTGCCGCCATTGGCGTAGCGGGTGAAGCGGCGGATCGTCAGGTTCTCGCCGATCTTGCCGATCAGCGCGGCACGGGTGGTTTCCACCGACACGCCGTCGATTTCCAGCGCCGACAGGGCAGCCACGTCAGCCGGGTTCTGCTTGGCGATCAGTTCGGCGACCTTGGCCGAGAAAGCCAGGAAGTCGTCGTTCTTCGACACGAAGTCGGTTTCGCAGTTCAGCTCGACCAGGACGCCGGTCGTGCCGTCGATGTACGAGGCCACCACGCCTTCGGCGGTCACGCGCGACGCAGCCTTGCTGGCCTTGTTGCCCAGCTTGACGCGCAGCAGCTCTTCAGCCTTGTCCAGGTCGCCATTGGCTTCCGTCAGGGCCTTCTTGCATTCCATCATCGGCGCGTCGGTCTTCGCGCGCAGTTCTGCAACCATGCTTGCGGTAATTGCCGCCATTTGTCACTCCTTGATTGGTTCGGGCCGATGTCCCGCCTGCTTCCGGGACACCCGCCGGTGTCTGATCAACTTGGGTCCGGCTCACCCGCGGCGAATCGTATTCGCGGCGGATGACAACAAAGTCAGTTTCAGCTTGCGGCGCACTGCGTTTCGCAGTTTGCAAAAAGGGGGCGCCAGAAGTGCCCCCTTTTCCATGTGCCGCAAGGCGGGCGCCGGCGGCCGGTGTACCCCGGCCTCAGGCGCCAGCGGACAATCAGCCTTCCTGGACTTCGACGAATTCGTCGCCGCCACGTGCAGCCTCCACCACTTCCTGAACCGCATTGGCGCGGCCTTCCAGGATGGCGTCGGCCACGCCGCGCACGTACAGGGCCACGGCCTTGCTCGAGTCGTCGTTACCCGGGATCACGTAATCGATGCCTTCCGGCGAGTGGTTCGTGTCAACCACGCCGATCACGGGGATGCCCAGCTTGGCGGCTTCCGTCACGGCGATCTTGTGGTAGCCCACGTCCACCACGAAGATGGCGTCAGGCACGCCGCCCATGTCCTTGATGCCGCCGATGGACTTTTCCAGCTTGGCCATCTCGCGCTCGAACATCAGCGCTTCCTTCTTGCTCATGGTGTCCAGCGCGCCGGCTTCCTTGGCGGCTTCCATGTCCTTCAGGCGCTTGATCGAGATCTTGACGGTCTTGAAGTTCGTCAGCATGCCGCCGAGCCAGCGGGCGTCGACGTAGGGCATGCCAGCGCGGCCAGCTTCTTCAGCCAGGATTTCGCGCGATTGACGCTTGGTACCCACGAAAAGCACGCTACCGCGGTTTGCTGCCAGTTGACGCACGTACTTCATCGCGTCCTGGAACATCGGCAGGGTCTTTTCGAGGTTGATAATGTGGATCTTGTTGCGATGACCGAAGATGAAGGGGGCCATCTTCGGGTTCCAGAAGCGGGTTTGGTGGCCAAAGTGGCAACCGGCTTCCAGCATTTCGCGCATAGTCACGGACATGAGAGGTACTCCAATAGGGTTAGGTCTGAAGTCCGCCCCGACATTCCTGAAAAGGAACACCCCGGATGGGCGGACCAGCGATTTACTAATAAAATTTGCTTCCCGACCCGCCACCGGCATCAGCCAGCAGCAAGTCAGCCCGCGATTGTAGCAACAAAATGGCGTCGGGCTCAAGCCCTGTCTGGCCCCTCGCGCACCCGCCAGCCCGCCAATTCTTGGCCCGGGCGCCGCCAAATCCCTGCTTTCGGGGCGCGATGGTGCGATAATCCCACTTTGCGAATCGATTACCGGCGCGGCCCGCGGCCCCGCCGTCACTTATTTCTGGCGAAGCAGCATGAGCATCCACCTGAATACCGCCGAAGACATCGCCCAAATGCGCGTGGCTTGCCGCCTTGCCTCCGAGGTCCTCGACTACATCACGCCCCATATCGTCCCCGGAGTGACCACGGGCGAACTCGACAAGCTCTGCCACGCCTATATGCGTGACGTGCAAGGCACCGTGCCGGCGCCGCTGAACTACGCGCCGCCGGGCTACCCGCCCTTCCCCGGCGCGATCTGCACCTCGGTCAACGACGTGATCTGCCACGGCATTCCGGGCGACCGCGTGCTCAAGAGCGGCGACGCGGTGAATCTCGATATCACCGTAATCACGAAGGAAGGCTATTACGGCGACACCAGCCGCATGTTCATCGTGGGCGAGGGTTCGATCCTGGCCAAGCGCCTGGCGCAGGTTACCTACGAGTGCATGTGGAAGGGTATCCAGCAAGTGCGCAATGGCGCACGCCTGGGCGATATCGGCCATGCCATCCAGGTGCACGCCGAAGCTTCCGGCTACAGCGTGGTGCGCGAGTACTGCGGCCACGGCATCGGCAAGGTGTTCCACTCGGACCCGCAGGTGCTGCACTATGGCCGCCCCAACACGGGCACCGAGATCAAGTCCGGCATGATCTTCACCGTCGAGCCGATGATCAACGCCGGCAAGCGCGACATCCGCACCATGCCCGACCAGTGGACCGTGAAGACGCGTGACCGCAGCCTGTCCGCGCAGTGGGAGCACACCGTGCTGGTGACGGACACCGGCTTCGAGGTGCTGACGCTGTCGGCCGGCTCGCCCGTGCCGCCGGCCTTCATTACCGAACCCGTCGCGGCCTGACGCCGCGTTGACCGCCAGGGCGCCGACCGCGGCGCCCTTTCTACTTCCAGCCGTGCCCGCGACCCACACCGCCCCCACCATGGACACCACGCCGGAACTCCTGCTTTGCCAGCGCATCCGCGACAAGCTGCGCGCCGACAAGCAAGCGCTCTTCGCCGAATTCGACGCGCACAATCAGGTCAATCCGCTGGTCACGCGGCTGCGCCGTGCCGTGGATGCCGCGTTGATCGATGCCTGGACCGGCCTGGAGTTGCCCGCCAGCGCCGCGCTGGTGGCGGTGGGTGGCTATGGCCGTGGCGAGCTGTTCCCGCATTCCGACGTGGACGTGCTGCTCCTGCTGCCGGCCGAGCCGGACGCGGAGATGGCGGGCAAGCTGGAGCGCTTCATCGGCCTGTGCTGGGATCTGGGACTCGAGATCGGCTCGTCGGTACGTACCGTCGACGACTGCCTGCGCGAGGCGGCGGGCGACATCACCATCCGCACCTCGCTGCTCGAAGCGCGCCTGCTGATCGGCAACAAAGCACTGTTCGCCGACATGCACCGGCGCTATCTGGCGGACCTCGACGCCGCCGACTTCTTCCAGGCCAAGCTGCTGGAAATGCGCCAGCGCCACGCCAAGTACCAGGACACGCCCTACGCGCTGGAGCCCAACTGCAAGGAAAGCCCGGGCGGCCTGCGCGACCTGCAGGTCATCCTGTGGATGACGCAGGCGGCGGGCCTCGGCGACAGCTGGAAGGAATTGTTCGAGCGCGGCCTGCTGACCGAGCGCGAGGCGCAGGAACTCACCCGCAACGAGCGCCTGTTGCGCACGATTCGCGCACGGCTGCACCTGCTGGCCGGCCGCCGCCAGGACGTGCTGGTGTTCGACCTGCAAACCGCGCTGGCCGAGTCCTTCGGCTATCGGCAGACCACGCACAAGCGCGCCAGCGAACAGTTGATGCGCCGCTTCTACTGGGCCGCCAAGGCGGTGACGCAGCTCAACAGCGTACTGCTGCTCAATATCGAGGCGATGCTGTTTCCGAGTGAATCGAAGGTCACACGCGTGATCAACGACCGCTTCGTGGAACGCCAGGGCATGCTGGAAATCACCAGCGACGACCTGTACGAGCGCGATCCGCACGCAATCCTGGAGACCTTCCTGCTCTACGAGCGCACGCCGGGCGTGAAAGGCATCTCCCCCCGTACGCTGCGCGGGCTCTACAACGCGCGCACGGTCATGGACGCGAGCTGGCGCAACGATCCCGAGAACCGCCGCCTGTTCCTGGCCATCATGCAGGAGCCGCARGGTATCACCCACGCGCTGCGGCTGATGAACCAGACCAGCGTGCTGGGCCGCTACCTGATCAATTTCCGGCGCATCGTCGGCCAGATGCAGCACGACCTRTTCCACGTCTACACCGTGGACCAGCACATCCTGATGGTGGTGCGCAATATCCGCCGCTTCGCCATCGTCGAGCACACGCACGAGTTCCCGTTCTGCAGCCAGTTGATGGCCAGCTTCGACCGCCCGTGGGTGCTCTGGGTGGCCGCGCTGTTCCACGACATCGCCAAGGGCCGGGGCGGGGACCACTCCAAGCTCGGCACCGTCGATGCGCGCCGCTTCTGCAAGCAGCACGGCATTTCGCGCGAGGACACCGACCTGATCGCCTGGCTCGTCGAGCATCACCTGACCATGAGCCACGTGGCGCAGAAGCAGGACCTGACCGATCCGGACGTGGTCAAGGCCTTCGCCGGCGTGGTGGGCAATGAACGCTACCTGACCGCGCTCTACCTGCTGACCGTGGCCGATATCCGCGGCACCAGCCCCAAGGTGTGGAATGCCTGGAAGGGCAAGCTGCTCGAAGACCTGTACCGCATCACGCTGCGCGTGCTCGGCGGCGCGCAGCTCGACCCGCATTCGCTMTGGGCCCAGCGCCGGGACGACACCATCGCCCAGTTGCGGCTCAAGGCGTTCGACCCCGAACTGGGCAGGCCGCTCTGGGACAAGCTCGACGTCTCGTTCTTCCTGCGCCACGATGCCCGCGACATCGCCTGGCTCACGCGCCATCTGTTCAACAAGGTGGATAGCGACGCGGCGGTGGTCAAGGCACGCATCTCGCCGGCTGGCGAGGGCCTGCAGATTGCCGTCTACGTCAAGGACCAGCCTGACCTCTTCGCGCGCATCTGCGGCTATTTCGAACGAAAGGCGTTCTCGATTCAGGACGCCAAGATCCACACCACACGCCACGGCTACGCGCTGGACACCTTCCAGGTGACCGACCCTGGCCTGGCGGGCGACTATCGCGACATCCTCGCGTTGGTCGAACACGAACTGGCGGAACGGCTGCGGCTGGAGTGCCCGCTGCCCGATCCGGCGCAGGGCCGGCTGTCGCGCCAGTCGCGCAGCTTCCCGATCAAGCCCCGCGTGGACCTGCGGGCCGACGAGCGCGGGCAGTTCTACCTGCTGTCCCTGTCCGCCAACGACCGAACCGGCCTGCTCTACGCGATCGCCCGCGTACTGGCCCAACATCGCGTGTCCGTGCATTCGGCGCGCATCAACACCCTGGGGGAGCGCGTCGAAGACGTGTTCCTGGTCGATGGCAGCCGTCTTGCCGCCGACAACCGATTGCAGATTCAGCTTGAACAGGATTTGCTCGACGCGCTAGCCATCTGATGGCAATGCGGGTCGGGCAAACGCAACGATATGACAGACAGCAAAACGCCCGGCCGCAAGACGCTGGGCATCAAGACCGCCACGTCCACCTCGGACGCGCCGCGCAAGCCCACCCGCCCGGTGCGCGTCTCCGACCTGAACCGCAAGCGCGTGCAGGACGTGGTGACGGGCATCAAGGAGGCGCGGGAACGCGCGGGCGAGCGCAACAAGCGCAAGGCCGCTCCCGCCGAGGGCGCCGCCCGGCCTGATCGGGCGGATCGTGGAGAGCGCCCGGCGCGCCCTGCCCGTCCGCGCCCCGAGGGGGATCGGCCGCCGCGCCGCTATGGCGACGACGAGCGACGCCCGCCGCAGCGTGGTTTCAGCGGCGATGACCGCCGTCCGCCCCAGCGTGGCGCCGGTGGCGACGACCGTCCGCCCCGCCCCCGTCGTTTTGGTGACGACGAAGCCCGTCCGCCGCGCCGCTATGGCGATGACGAACGCCGCCCGCCGCAACGTGGCTTCGGCGGCGATGATCGCCGTCCGCCCCAGCGCAGCTTCGGGAACGATGATCGCGGTGCGCCGCGTCCCCGCCGTTTCGGCGATGACGAGGCCCGCCCGCCGCGCCGTTATGGCGATGACGAGCGCCGCCCGCCGCAACGTGGCTTCGGCGGCGATGATCGCCGTCCCCCGCAACGTGGCTTCGGCGGCGACGACCGCCGCCCGCCCCAGCGCAGCTTCGGCAACGATGATCGCGGCGCGCCGCGTCCGCGCCGTTTCGGTGACGATGAAGCCCGCCCGCCGCGCCGGTATGGCGATGACGAGCGCCGCCCGCCGCAGGGTGGTTCCAGCGGCGATGACCGCCGCCCCCCGCAACGCGGCTTCAGCGGCGATGACCGCCGTCCCCCGCAGCGTGGTTTCAGCGGCGACGACCGCCGTCCGCCCCAGCGCAGCTTCGGCAATGACGACCGCGGCGCGCCGCGTCCGCGCCGTTTCGGTGAGGACGAAGCCCGCCCGCCGCGCCGTTATGGCGATGACGAGCGCCGTCCGCCGCAGCGTCGTGCCGATGGCGATGACGCGCGCCGTCCTGCCGCGCCGACCCGTCGCTTCAGCGACACCGCCGATCGTGCGCGTCCGGTGCGACCCGAGCGTCCGGCGCCCCGCGCCGAGGCGCGCGAGCCGGTCCGGCAGCAGGCGGAGGCCAACGACGACGGTCTCATCCGCCTGTCCAAGCGCATGTCGGAGCTGGGCCTCTGCTCGCGCCGCGAGGCCGACGAGTGGATTCCGCGTGGCTGGGTGCACGTGGACGGCAAGGCCGTGACCGAACTGGGTTCGCGCGTCCGCCCCGACGCCGAGATCGAGATCCTGCAGGCCGCCCGCTCCGAACAGGGCGAGCGCGTGACCGTGCTGATCAACAAGCCTGTCGGCTATGTCTCAGGTCAGGCCGAAGACGGCTACGAGCCGGCCGCCGTGCTGTTCGCGCCCGAGAACCAGTGGGCCGAAGACCCCACCCGCAAGCGTTTCCAGCCGTGGCAGCGCAAGAACCTGGCCCCGGCYGGCCGTCTCGATATCGACTCCACCGGCCTGCTCGTGCTGACGCAGGACGGCCGCGTGGCACGCGCGCTGATCGGCGACGACTCGAATGTGGAGAAGGAATATCTGGTCCGCGTGGTCTGGGAATCGCCGGAAGGTCCGGTCGAGCGAGACATCAGCACCGTGTTTCCGGCCGAGGAGATCGAGCGGCTGCGCCACGGCCTGTCGCTCGACGGCGTGCCGCTGAAGCCCGCCAAGGTGAGCTGGCAGAACGAGGAGCAGCTGCGCTTCGTGTTGCGCGAAGGCCGCAAGCGCCAGATTCGCCGCATGTGCGAGCAGGTTGGCCTGCGCGTGGTGGGCCTGAAGCGCGTGCGCATGGGCCGCATCGTGCTGGGCGACCTGCCGCCGGGCCAGTGGCGCTTCCTGGGGGCGTTCGAGAAGTTCTGACGTCAGGTTGCGCCTCCCTCGCCGGCAAGCGGTGAGGGAGGCCAGCCGCCTCAATCGTCGTAGTTCGCCGGCAGCTCCGGGAACAGCACCTCGGTGAAGCCGAAGCGCGTGAAGTCCTTCACCCGCATCGGGTACAGCACGCCGATCAGGTGGTCGCACTCATGCTGCACCACGCGCGCATGGAAGCCATCGGCCACCCGCTCGATCGGGTTCCCCATCGGGTCGAATCCCGAATACTTCAGTCGGGCATGGCGCGGCACCACGCCTCGCAGCCCCGGCACCGACAGGCACCCTTCCCAGCCCTCTTCCATCTCGTCGGAGAGCGGTTCCAGCACCGGATTGATCAGCACCGTCTTCGGCACCATCGGGGCGTCCGGATAGCGCGGGTTGCTGTCGAAGCCGAAGATCACCACCTGCAGGTCCACGCCAATCTGCGGCGCGGCCAGGCCGGCGCCGTTGGCGTGCGCCATCGTGTCGAACATATCGTCGATCAGCACGCGCAGCTCGGGCGTGTTGAACGCAGTCACGGGCCGCGCCACCTGCGTCAGGCGCGAATCTCCCATCTTCAAAATGTCACGGATCATTGCGCGTCCTCCGGTTGTGCGCCCGTGGCGTCGGCCAGTAGCGCCAACATGCCATCCTCGTCGATCACCACCACGCCGAGCGCCTGCGCCTTTTCGAGCTTGCTGCCCGCCTCGGCGCCAGCCACCACGTAGTCGGTCTTCTTCGACACCGAGCCGGCCACCTTGGCGCCGGCCGCTTCCAGCCGCGCCTTGGCGTCCTCGCGCGAAAGCGTCGGCAGCGTGCCGGTCAGCACGAAGGTCTTGCCGGCCAGCGGCAGCGGCGCGCGGGCCGCAGGCTCGCTCTCCGGCCAGTGTACGCCGGCGGCGCGCAGYTGCTCGACCACCTCCACGTTGTGCGGCTCGCCCAGGAAGTTGGCGATCGACTGCGCCACCACCGGCCCGACGTCGTTGACGTCGAGCAGCGCGGCCTCGTCGGCGGCCAGCAGGTTGTCCAGCTTGCCAAAGTGCTTGGCGAGATCCTTGGCCGTGGCCTCGCCCACGTGGCGGATGCCCAGCGCGAAGATAAAGCGGTTCAGCGTGGTGCTGCGCGACTTGTCGATGGCGGCCACGAGGTTCGTCGCCGACTTGTCGGCCATCCGGTCCAGCGCGGCCAGCTTGGCTACGCCGAGCTTGAAGAGGTCCGCCGGGGTGCGGACAATGCCCAGATCGACCAGTTGCTCCACCACCTTGTCGCCCAGGCCCTCGATGTCCATCGCACGGCGCTGGGCGAAGTGCAGCAGCGCCTGCTTGCGCTGCGCGGCGCAGATCAGGCCGCCGGTGCAACGGGCGATGGCCTCGTCCTCCAGCCGCTCCACGTGCGAGCCGCACACCGGGCAGGTGGTCGGCATGACGAACGCGCGCGCGTCAGCCGGGCGCCGTTCCAGCACCACGGCCACCACCTCGGGAATCACGTCGCCGGCTCGGCGCACGATCACCGTATCGCCGATATGCACATCCTTGCGACGGATCTCGTCCTCGTTGTGGAGCGTGGCGTTGGTCACGGTCACGCCGCCCACGAACACCGGCGCGAGCCGCGCCACGGGCGTGATGGCGCCCGTGCGGCCCACCTGCACCTCGATGTCCTCGACGGTCGTCGTCATCTCCTGCGCCGGGAACTTGTGCGCCAGCGCAAAGCGCGGCGCGCGCGAGACGAAGCCAAGCTGCTCCTGCTCGGCAATCGCGTTGACCTTGTAGACCACGCCGTCGATGTCGTACGGCAGCTGGTCGCGGCGCGCGCCAATATCGCGATAGAAGGCCAGCAGGCCCTGCGCCCCCTTCACCACCTGGCGCTCGGTGCAGACCGGCAGGCCCAGCCCGGCAAAGCCGTCGAGCATTACGCTGTGGGTGGCGGGCCGGTCCGCGCCCTGCAACTCGCCGATACCGTAGGCGAAGAAAGACAGCGGGCGCTTGGCCGTGATGCGCGGATCGAGCTGCCGCAGGCTGCCGGCGGCCGCGTTGCGCGGATTGACGAAGGTCTTCTCGCCGGCCTCGGCCTGGCGCGCGTTGAGCTTGTCGAACTCGGCGCGGTACATGAAGACCTCGCCGCGCACTTCCAGCACGGCCGGCGCCTTGCCGCGCAGCTTCAGCGGAATCGCCTTGATGGTTCGCACGTTGACGGTCACATCCTCGCCGGTCTCGCCGTCGCCGCGCGTGGCGGCCTGCACGAGCTTGCCGTCCTCATAGCGCAGCGACATGGCCAGACCGTCGAACTTCAGTTCGCAGGCGTATTCCACGGCCTGATCGGTCGCCTCGGCGGCGCTGAACAGGTCGTCAGCCGGCGCGGGCGCGGCGGCGGTCCGGCCCAGCCCCTGGGCGCAGCGGCGGTCGAAATTGACGACGTCCTCGTCGGCGAAGCCGTTATTCAGCGACAGCATCGGCACGCGATGCCGCACGGAGTCGAACGCGGACAGCGGCGCGCCGCCCACGCGCTGCGTGGGCGAATCRTCGGTCAGCAAGTCGGGATGCTCGGTCTCCAGCGCCTGGAGTTCGCTGAACAGCGCATCGTACTCGGCGTCCGSAATCGACGGATCATCGAGCACGTAATACTGGTAGGCGTGGCGATCGAGTTCATCGCGCAGCCATTGCACGCGCGCGGTGGCGGCGGCGTCGGCCGGCAACGCGCCGGGGGGCGCGGAGGCCGGAGCCTGCGCGCCCTGAGTCTTGGCGGTCATGGCAGGCTTCCTTACAGGCTGAACAGGCGCTGGGCCGCCGATGAGCCGGCGGGCATGCCGCGCGCCTCGAGCTTCTCGTACAGCTTTTCGAGCTGGGCGAAGATCGCCACGAACGAAGCCTCGGTCAGCGGCCGCATGTTGTCGTCCACGAGCTGGGCGCCCATGCGCTGGGCGAGGCTGTAGCCGTACTCGCACACGGTCTTGAACGGCTTGACGGCCTGCGCGGCCTGCGGCACGTCCAGCAGCAGCGTGATCTGGCGGCCGGCGTTGACGGTCAGGTCATCGCGCAGGAAGTTCGTGTCGCCGAACTGGAGCGTGAACAGCGGCTTCTGCACGCCATCGGCGCCCGGTTCATAGCGGATGAAGCGCGTGCCGTCGCGAGACAGCACCAGCCCGTCCTGCGTGGCCACGGTCTGCACATAGGCGGCCGACCACGGCGCGCCATCGGAAATCACGTTCACGCCAAGCTGCACGTCGGCGCCGGCGGCAAAGCCGTCCAACTCGCGGGCGTTGGCGACGGTCTCGGTCATGTCGGGGAGGTCTGCCGATGCATCGAGCGCCTCGGCCAGCGCCTCCACGGCATTGACGAATTCGGAGAACTCCAGCGCGTTCAGCGGGCCGCTGCGGTTGGCCAGCTGCACGGCGACCTGGATGTCCTCGTACTGGTGGCCGGCAGTCACCGGCTCCCAGGCGTTGGCTTCGGCACGCAGGCCCTCGATATGGACCTGCTTGGTCCCGGCGCGGCGCAGCCGGCCCGTCAGCGGCAGGATGCGGTCGCCAGACGCCTTGCGTTCAAGGTGCATCGGCACGATGCAGTCGATCAGCGGGTCGATCACCGCCTGGGCCGGCTGGCCGTCCATCCCAGCGGGGGCGGCCTCCGGGGCGGCGGGCTTCGGCGCGGGCGCCGCCACGGTGGCGGTTTGGGCCTGATCGCTGTCCTCGTCGGCTTGCTCATTCCGGCTGGCAGGCTGCGCCATGGCCGGCGATGCCGCCACGGCCACTTCGTCGGCGACGATCTCGTCCGCATCGGCCGAACCTGCGGCTGCATGCGCGGCGGCGGTGGCAGTGGCTACCTCGGCGTCGTGCTTCGACTCCTGCCGGGTGGCTGGCTTCACCTCAGGCCTGGCCATCTTGCCAGCCTCGCCYAGCGTGGGCTCGCGCCGGGCGATGTGCTCGGGCGGCAGCTCCTGCAGCTTGGCGGCCGTCTCGGGATGCACGGTCTTGCCCACCACCGGCTCGCGCATGGGCGGCAGGTCGTCGTCAGGCATCAGCGGCCGCACGCGGCGCGCCTTGTGGATCTGCCAGCGGTTGTACGCCACCAGCAACAGCAACAGGATGACACCGGCGATGATCAGAGCGTTTTGCAGTTCCATCTCAAGCGGCCTCCGCCATAGACACTGCTGCATCCATATCCACCGCCACGATCCGCGACACGCCTTGCTCCTGCATGGTCACGCCGATCAGCTGGTGGGCCATCTCCATCGCTATCTTGTTGTGAGAAATAAACACGAACTGGGTCTTGTCGGACATGTGCGCCACCATGTTGGCGTAGCGCTCGGTATTGGCATCGTCGAGCGGCGCGTCCACCTCGTCCAGCAGGCAGAACGGCGCCGGGTTGAGCTGGAACATCGCGAACACGAGCGCAATCGCGGTCAGCGCCTTCTCGCCGCCGGACAGCAGGTGAATCGTCGAGTTCTTCTTGCCCGGGGGCTGGGCCATCACCTGCACGCCGGCATCGAGGATTTCCTCGCCGGTCATGATCAGGCGCGCCTGGCCGCCACCGAACAGCTGCGGGAACAGCTCGCCGAAGTGATGGTTGACCTGGTCGAACGTGCCTTGCAGCAGCGCGCGCGTCTCCTGGTCGATCTTCGCAATGGCGTCCTCGAGCGTGTTGATGGCGTCGTTCAGGTCGGCCGACTGGGCATCGAGGAAGGTCTTGCGCTCGCGCGCGGCGGACAGTTCATCGAGCGCGGCCATGTTGACCGGGCCCAGCGCGTTGATCGCGTTGTTGATACGCGTGACCTCGCCTTGCAGGTAGGACGGCTTCAGGTCGCCGGTCAGCTTCTCGGCCAGCGCCACCTCGTCGACCTGCGCGGTCGTCAGTTGCTCGGTGAACTGCTCCTGGTTCAGGCGCGCAGCCTGCTCCTTGAGCTGCAACTCGGTGATGCGGTCGCGCAGCGGCTGCAGGCTGCGCTCGGCGGCCAGGCGCTGTTCGTCGAACTGGCGGAGCTGTGCGGACAGCGCATCCAGCTCGATGCGCGCCGCCGACAGCTTCTCTTCCTTCTCGGCGCGSACTTCCAGC
This sequence comes from Cupriavidus sp. KB_39, assembly GCF_052114485.1. Lineage (NCBI taxonomy): Bacteria > Pseudomonadati > Pseudomonadota > Betaproteobacteria > Burkholderiales > Burkholderiaceae > Cupriavidus > Cupriavidus sp. KB_39. The sequence goes on along the minus strand of NZ_JBFREV010000030.1, from coordinate 14,319 downwards.
GCCTCTTGCAGGCCGGTGTGGGCGGTCTGCTCGTTGATCGTCTCAAGCTCGACGCGTGCGTTTTCCAGCGATTCGGCGATCCGCTCGGACTGGTCCGCCGCCATCTGGATRTTGCGGCGCAGTTCGTCGATGCGGCCGGACAGATTGCGCTCGCCGAACACCGCCTCCTGCGCAGCCCGTTCGAAATCGCGCAACTGCTGGCGCGCGCCGGTCAGCTTGCCGTCCAGCGCCTCGAAGGCCATCTGGTGGTCTTCGTGGGCCGCCTGCATCTCGGCCAGCTGGGTGTCGTGCTGCTCGAAGGTCGCCTCGGACTCGGCACGCACGGCGCGCTGTTCCTCGATCTGGGCCTCGATCTCCGACAGTTCCTCGCGGATCTGGCCGCTCCGGGCGGAGAATCGCTCCATCGCCTGCGACAGCTTGAGCACGTCCATCTGCAACGTGTGCACGCGCCGCGTGGCCTGCTCGGCACGGGTGCGGGCCTCGGCCAGCGCCTGACTGGCCTGGGTGTAGGCCGACTCCGCGCGCACGGCCTGGGTCTTGGCCTCGTCGGACAGCAGCATCTGCGCGCGCGCCTGCTTCTGCAGGTTTTCGATTTCCTGCTCGCGGGCCAGCATGCCGGCCTGCTCCGAATCGGCAGCGTAGATCTGGATCGCGTTGCGGCCCACCAGGTGACCTTCGGCGACGACAAACTGCGCGCCCTCGGGCAGCGTGCCGCGCCCGGCCAGCGCCTGTGCCATGTCGGTGGCGGTGTAGATGTCGGCCAGCCAGTCCTGCATGACCGCGCGGATGCCCGGCTCGGTGATCTGCACCAGCGACATCAGCGGACGCAGGCCGGCCGGCGCGTCCACGGGCCGCGCGGCGGACGGCGGCGAGTAGAAGGCCAGCTTGGCGGGCGGGGCATCGGACAGGAAGGCCTTGACCCAGTCCAGGTTGGACACTTCCAGTGCGGCCAACTTCTCGCGCAGCACGGATTCGAGCGCGTTTTCCCAGCCCGGCTCGATATGAACCTTCTTCCACAGGCGCGGCAGCTCGGCCAGACCATGGCGCTCCAGCCACGGCTGGACCTTGCCTTCGGTCTGCACGTTTTCCTGCAGCTGGCGCAGCGCGGAGAGGCGGGCTTCCAGCGCGGCGATGGCGGCGGCCTCGCTCTGCACGCGCTCCTGCGCGCTGCGGCGCTCGCCGTCCAGGCGCGGCACGCGGTCCTCGCTGTCCATCAGCAAGGCCTGGGCTTCCTCGAGCATCGCTTCCTGCTCGGCCAGTTCGCCGCGTTGTTCTTCCAGACGGGTCTCGTCGGGGCGGTCGAGCCCCTTGTCTTCCAGTGACAGGCGTTCCTTGCGCTGCTCCAGCTGCTGGAGCATCTGGTCGGCACTGCGCTGCTGGGCGGCCTCGAGCTTCAGCGTCTGCTCGGCCTGCATGATGCCGGCGCGCTGCTCGTTCAGCAGTTGCTGGGCATCGCGCCACTGGCCTTCCAGCGTCGGCAGTTCGTCGGACTTCTGCGCCACGGCGTCCTGCGCCTCGATGGTGCGGGCCTCGGACAGGGCGAGGTTTTCCTCGGCCTGCGCCAGTTCCTCGGTGGCCTGCTCGGCCTTGCCCTGCCATTGCTCGCGCTGGGTGGTCAGCGCGGCGATCTGCGCCTGCACGCGATTGCGCGACTCCACCACATAGCGGATCTCGGCTTCGAGCTTGCTGACCTCGGAATTGGCTTCGTACAGCGCGCCCTGTGCGGCGTGCATGCCGTCCGACGCGGCGTAGTGCGCCGCGCGCATCGTCTCCAGCTCGGCTTCCACATGGCGTAGCTGGGCGGTCTGGGCTTCCAGGTCGATCTGGGCCTGCTCGATGGCGCGCGCATGGCGCTCCTGCTCGGCCTGGGCCTCGCGCTTGCGCAGCAGCCACAGCAGTTGCTGCTTTTCCTCGCCGTCGGCATGCAGCGTCTTGAAGCGCTGGGCCACCTCGGCCTGGCCTTCCAGCTTGTCGAGGTTGGCGCCGAGTTCGCGCAGGATGTCTTCCACGCGGGTCAGGTTCTCGCGCGTGTCGCCCAGGCGGTTTTCGGTCTCGCGGCGGCGTTCCTTGTACTTGGAGACGCCCGCGGCCTCTTCCAGGAAAATCCGCATGTCATCGGGCTTGGCCTCGATGATCCGCGAGATCATGCCCTGCCCGATGATGGCGTAGGCGCGCGGCCCGAGGCCGGTGCCMAGGAAGATGTCCTGGATGTCGCGCCGGCGCACCGGCTGGTTGTTGATGTAGTACGAGGAGGTGCCGTCGCGGGTCAGCACGCGCTTGACGGCCACTTCGGCGTATTGGCTCCACTGGCCGGCGGCGCGGCCTTCGGCGTTGTCGAACACCAGTTCCACGCTGGCGCGCCCGGCCTGCTTGCGCGCGGTGGAACCGTTGAAGATGACGTCCTGCATGGATTCGCCACGCAGTTCGGACGCGCGTGACTCACCCAGCACCCAACGCACGGCGTCGATGATGTTGGATTTGCCGCAGCCGTTGGGACCGACGATGCCGACCAGTTGGCCGGGCACTTGAAAATTGGTGGGATCGACGAAGGACTTGAAGCCCGCCAGCTTGATCGAGGACAGTCGCACGGTTGTCGTGTGGTTTGGGCGTTACGAATGTTGGAAAAGCCGGGCTGCCCCGGAGGCGCTCGACGCGACGTGACGTCTACGTCTCATGCGACCCGTTGGGGCCCGATTAGATTGGCGGTAATCATACCATCGCGCACCGTTCGTCCGGCCGCTTTATCGCCCGATGGGCGGCGTTTCGGACCTCCCATTCCCCGCCCGGAAAATCCTTGCTTTTCCACGAGTTGCGTCTATTCATGCAAGCGGTTTCGAGGTGGCTGCTGCGTGACCGCAACACCGCGATGCGACGCCCACGCGGCAAATCCAAAAGAAACTTCCTAGGGTTAGTGCTAGTCTCTTGGAATGCTGGCGTGACCCCGGAGCCCCTCCGGCGCGAAGCGCCCTCCCCGCCGCTCGACCGTCATCCGGCCGTCACACGCCGCCTGCAGGTCGCGATTTGCCTGGAGATCTGTGCATGACCGTAAGCCAAGCGACCCCGGAACGGGACGACCTGCCCTGGTCCGTGTCCGACATCGACTACGCGTCCATCGACGTGGAAAAGGTGCGCGACAACCGTACGCTGTTCTACCTGCTCGTCGCCGCATCGTTTATCGAAAGCGGCTCCGACACCTACGCAGGCAACCTCGCCACCTACTACGCCCATGTGCCCGAGGCCGCCACGTGGCTCGCCCGGCACTGGGAATCCGAGGAGCTGCAGCACGGCTTCGCGCTGCGCCGCTACGTGGAGCATGTCTGGCCGGARTTCGACTGGCCGCGCGGCTACCAGCGCTTCTTCGACGAATACAGCAAGACCTGCTCGATCGACAATTTCGAGCGGTCGCACGCGCTGGAGATGGCGGCGCGCTGCGTGGTCGAGACCGGCACGGCCACCTACTACCGCGCGCTGGAGCAGGCCAGCGACGAGCCGGTGCTGCGCGACCTGACGCGCCGCATCGCCAACGACGAGGTACGCCACTACAAGCATTTCTTCCGCTATTTCAATGCCTTGAACGGGCAGGAGCGGATTGGGCGCGCCCGGGTGCTGGGCGCGCTGGCGCGGCGTTTGCTCGAAATCAAGAACGAGGATGCCGAGATCGCGCTGCGCAACGTACTGCGGGTGGAGCGCAATCAGGAAGACGTGCCGGAGCGCGACGTGCGCGCGCTGAACTCCCAGTGCAGCGCCGTGGTGCGCCGGAACCTGCCGCTCGAGATGACGGTGAAGATGCTGTTGCGTCCGCTGCACCTGAACGCGGCGCTGGAGCGGTTCATCCGCCGGCCGCTGGTGGCCACGGTGTCGCGAGTGATGCTTTATTAAGCGAAGCCGGCACGCGGGGCGTCGGCGGCATTCCTTTATAATGCCGGGTTTCAACCGCCCCGCCTGCCTGCCACCGTGAATCCGCGCCTCGACCTGCTCCAGACCTATCCCTTCGAGAAACTGCGCGTGCTGGTGGCGGACGTCAAACCCGCCGACAAGCCAGCCATCAGCTTCGGCATTGGCGAGCCCAAGCATCCGACCCCCGAATTCATCAAGCAGGCGATGACCGCGTCGCTGGCCGGACTGGCCAGCTACCCGAGCACCGCCGGCACCGACGCACTGCGCCAGGGCATCGCCGGCTGGCTGGAACGCCGCTACGGCCTGCCGAAAGTGGACGCCGCCACGGAAGTCCTGCCCGTGACCGGCTCGCGCGAGGCGCTGTTCGCCTTCGCCCAGACCGTGGTGGACGCCAGCCGCCCCAACCCGCTGGTGCTGTGCCCGAACCCGTTCTACCAGATCTACGAAGGCGCCACGCTGCTGGCTGGCGCCAAGCCGGTATTCGCCAACAGCGACCCGGCACGCAACTTTGCGCCCGCGTTCGACCAGATCGGCGCCGAGACCTGGCAAGACGTCCAGTTGCTGTACGTCTGCTCGCCGGGCAATCCCACCGGGGCCGTGATGTCGCTGGCGGACTGGAAGCAACTGTTCGAATTGTCCGATCGCCACGGCTTCGTGATCGCCTCGGATGAATGCTATTCCGAGATCTATTTCGACGAAGCCAACCCGCCGCTGGGCGCGCTGGAAGCCGCCCACAAGCTGGGCCGCGGCTTCGAGCGACTGGTGATGTTCTCGAGCCTCTCCAAGCGCTCGAACGTGCCGGGCCTGCGCTCGGGCTTCGTGGCCGGCGACCCGGCAATTCTCAAGAAATTCCTGCTATACCGTACCTACCACGGCGCGGCCATGAACCCTGCCGTGCAGGCCGCCAGCGTGGCCGCGTGGAACGACGAGGCCCATGTGCGCGAGAACCGCGCGGCGTACGTGAAGAAGTTCAGCGCCGTGACGCCGATGCTGGCCGAAGTGCTCGATGTGACACTTCCCGATGCCGCCTTCTATCTCTGGGCCGATGTCTCGCGCACCGGGTTGTCCGATACCGACTTCGCCGTGCGCCTGCTGGCCGAGCAGAACGTGGCCGTGCTGCCCGGCAGCTACCTCGCGCGCGACGCCCATGGCGTGAACCCGGGCAAGAACCGCGTRCGRATGGCCCTGGTGGCCACGCCGGACGARTGCGTGGAAGGCGCGCGCCGGATCGTCGAATTTTGCAAGTCGCTGGGCGGGCACTGATCCCGCTCCGGCGGACCAACGCTTTTGCCTGAACAAYTACCTGAACAATCACCACTAAAGAAACGACCATGACGCAAGCACTGCAAGCCCTGATCGACCAGGCSTGGGAAGACCGCGCCAGCCTGTCGCCCAAGTCCGCCCCGAACGACATCCGCGAGGCGGTGGCCAACGTGATCTCCCAGCTCGACGCCGGCGCCCTGCGCGTGGCCGAAAAGCAAGGCAAGGAATGGGTCGTCAACCAGTGGATCAAGAAGGCCGTGCTGCTCTCGTTCCGCCTGGAAGACAACGCGCCGATGGCCGCTGGCGGCTTCGCACAGTTCTACGACAAAGTGCCGACCAAGTTCGCCAACTGGACCGGCGACGATTTCGCCCGCGCCGGTTTCCGCGTGGTGCCGCCCGCCGTGGCCCGCCGTGGTTCGTTCATCGCCAAGAACGCCGTGCTGATGCCGTCGTACGTGAACATCGGCGCCTATGTGGATGAAGGCACGATGGTCGATACCTGGGCCACCGTGGGTTCGTGCGCGCAGATCGGCAAGAACGTCCACCTGTCGGGCGGCGTGGGCATCGGCGGCGTGCTGGAGCCGCTGCAGGCCAACCCGGTGATCATCGAGGACAACTGCTTCATCGGCGCGCGCTCGGAAGTGGTGGAAGGCGTGATCGTGGAAGAGAACTCGGTGATCTCGATGGGCGTGTACCTGGGCCAGTCGACCAAGATCTATGACCGCGAAACCGGCGAGATCCACTATGGCCGCGTCCCGGCCGGTTCGGTCGTGGTGGCCGGCAACCTGCCGTCCAAGGATGGCAAGTACAGCCTGTACTGCGCCGTGATCGTGAAGAAGGTGGACGCGCAAACCCGCGCCAAGACCAGCCTGAACGACCTGCTGCGCGGCGACTGATCCGCACAAGCCGCCGCAGCGCCGCCGGCCATCCTCGTCGAGGATGGCCGGCGGCGAACCGATTCGCCCATGCCCTCCCTCCGCAAGCGACTCATGGCCCTAGACCCCGCCACTGTCAGCACCGTGCTCTCCCTGCTCCCTACCATCCTCGACCAGGCCAACAAGACCATCGAGAAGATCAAGAAGGGCCGCCGCAAGGACGAGCCGGACATCGGCGGCACGATGGAGCCGCGCGACCCCGCCGCCCGCATCGCCGAACTGGAAATGGCGGCCATGCAGCAGGCCGAGGCCGTGAAGCTGCTGGCCGAGCAGCACGCCATCACCATCGAGGCGCTGCGCAAGGAAGCCGCCCGGCTGGACCGCCGCCTGCGGCTGATGACCGCCGTGGCCATGACCGGCGTGGCGCTGGGCCTGGGCGGGCTGGTCATCGCTCTCAACCTGCTGTTCCGATAATCACCATGACTGTCCTGCTCTACGGCATTCCGAACTGCGACACCGTCAAGAAGGCACGCACCTGGCTCGACACGAACGGCGTGCCGTATACGTTCCACGACTTCAAGAAGCAAGGCGTGGACGAAACGCTGCTGCGCGCCTGGCTCAAGCACGTGCCACTGGCCACGCTGCTGAACAAGAAGGGCACCACCTACCGCGCGCTGTCCGACGCGGACAAGGCCAGTGCCGAGTCCGAAACCGGCGCCATCGCGCTGATGCAAACCAGTCCGTCCCTGATCAAGCGGCCCGTGCTGGACCGCAACGGCCAGGTCAGCGTGGGTTTTTCCGCCGACGGCTACGCCGCACTTTTCTGAATTTTCCTGCCGCCACCGCATCATGAACCCCACCCTCGCCCTGACCGAAGACCTGATCCGCCGCCGCTCCGTCACGCCCGCTGACGAAGGCTGCCAGGCCGTGCTGGAATCCCGCCTGAAGGCCCTCGGCTTCGTGTGCGAAAACCTCGTCAGCGGCCCCGACGACTTCCGCGTGACGAACCTGTGGGCGGTGAAGCGCGGCACGGCGGGCACGGCGGGCAAGCTGCTGGCCTTCGCCGGCCATACCGACGTGGTACCCACCGGCCCGGTGGACCAGTGGCAATCGGACCCGTTCCAGCCCACCCACCGCGACGGCAAGCTCTACGGCCGGGGCGCGGCGGACATGAAGACCTCCATCGCCGGCTTCGTGGTCGCCGTGGAGGAATTCGTGGCCAAGCACCCGGCCCACGCCGGCTCCATCGCCTTCCTGATCACCAGCGACGAGGAAGGCCCGGCGCACGACGGCACCGTGAAGGTGGTGGAGGCCCTCAAGGCGCGCGGCGAGCGGCTGGACTACTGCGTGATCGGCGAGCCGACTTCGGTGGACACCCTCGGCGACATGGTCAAGAACGGCCGGCGCGGCTCGCTGTCCGGCAAGCTGACGGTCAAGGGCGTGCAGGGGCATATCGCCTATCCGCACCTGGCCCGCAACCCGATCCACCTGGCCGCRCCGGCGCTGACCACGCTGGTCGCCGAGACCTGGGACCAGGGCAACGAGTACTTCCCGCCCACCACGTGGCAGATGTCGAACATCCATGGCGGTACGGGCGCGACCAACGTGATTCCGGGCCACGTGACCATCGACTTCAATTTCCGCTTCTCGACGGCCAGCACGCCGGAGGGCCTGAAGGCCCGCGTGCATGCCATCCTCGACCAGCACGGCCTTGAGTACACGCTCGACTGGACGCTGGGCGGCGAACCGTTCCTGACCCCGCGCGGCGACCTGTCCGACGCGTTGAGCGCCGCCATCGCGGCCGAGATGGGCGTCAAGACCGAGCTGTCGACGACTGGCGGCACCTCCGATGGGCGTTTCATCGCCAAGATCTGCCCGCAGGTGATCGAGTTCGGCCCGCCTAACGCGAGCATCCACAAGATCGACGAGCATGTGGAAGTGCGCTTCATCGAGCCGCTGAAGAATGTCTACCGCGGCGTGCTGGAACGGCTGATCGCCTGACCGGCAGCGACGACGGGGGCCCTGGCGGCCCCTTTTCTTATCCTTATTGTGGTGTCTCCCATGGCCTCTTCCCCCCTGCAAACCGTCCGCGACCTGCTGCGCCTGGCGGTCTCGCGCTTCACCGCCGCCAAGCTGTCCTTCGGCCACGGCAGCGCCAATGCCTACGATGAAGCGGCCTACCTGGTGCTGCATACGCTGAACCTGCCGCTCGACACGCTCGACCCGTTCCTGGACGCGCGCCTGCTGCCCGAAGAGGTGCAAGCCGTGCTCGACGTGATCGAGCGCCGCGTGACCGAGCGCGTGCCGGCCGCCTACATCACGCACGAGGCGTTCATGCACGGCCTGCGCTTCTACGTGGACTCCCGCGTGATCGTGCCGCGCAGCTTCATCGGCGAATTGCTCCAGGAAGGCCTGGAGCCGTGGCTGGGCGAGACGGACGGGATTACCACCGCGCTGGAACTCTGCACCGGGTCGGGCTGCCTGCCGATCATCGCCGCGCACGTCTGGCCGAACGCCCGGATCGATGCCGTGGACATCTCCCCCGATGCCCTGGCCGTGGCGCGCCGCAACGTGGCCGACTACAAGATGGGCGAGCGCATCGCGCTGTATGAAGGGGATCTGTACGCGCCGCTGCCGTCGGGCGCCACCTACGATGTCATCCTGACCAATCCGCCGTACGTCAACGAGCAGTCGATGCGCGACCTGCCGCCGGAGTACCTGGCCGAACCGCGCATCGCGCTGGCCGGGGGCGACGATGGCATGGACATCGTGCGTCGGATCATCGCCGGCGCGAAGAAGCGGCTCAATCCGGGTGGCGTGCTGGTGGTGGAGATCGGCAACGAGCAGACCAACGTCGAGACGGCCTTCCCCAACCTGGACATCATCTGGCTGCCGGTCAGCGCTGGCGACGAACAGGTGTTCTTGGTGACTTACGACGCACTTCCTGACTGAAATCCCGCCTCGCCCTAAAATTTTGTGCGGAAAATCGGCCGAAATATAAATTCGGTTCGTTCAGCGCGAATTTGGTGGGCGGCGGGGCCGCGAAACGACGGTTTTTCTAAGTTTTCCCGGTCTCCCTAAAAAAAAGTAGACAACCTGGCCTCCAAATATAAAATTTGTGCGTTTAGCGCGAATTTTGTTGGGTCTTATTGATCACATTGGRGGGAATGGCGTGCATCACATGCGGCAGGTTGGCTATGCGTGGGTCCGGAACCACCTCACGTCACCCTTGGTGCCCGTGACCCGCGAGGCACGCTCGGGCGCCACGACGCGCATCCTGGAGATGCCCGACGCCATCCTGTTCCCGCGCAAGGTGGCGCCGTCCGATGACGCCCCACTCCTCGCCCATACGCTCTTCGCCATCAAGCACGAGGGCGTGAACCTCGCCATCCTGTCCCAGGCGCTGCCCCAGGTGCCGCAGGCGGAAATGCAGGCCGAACTGGACCTGCACCCCACCAGCCGCTTCGGGCGTATCGCGGCCATGCTGTGGGAGCACTTCACCGGCCAGACGCTCACGCCCACCCTCTCCGACAAGGTTCCCTACGTCAATCTGTTCGACCCGGYGCGCTACTACACCGCCGCGCCGGGCAAGCTCCATCCGCGCTGGCGCGTGCGCTTCAACGGGCTGGGCGAGTTGGACTACTGCGTCACCGTGCGCCGCACCGAGACCATCCAGTCGATTCTCGACATGGACGTCTTCGGGCGCATGGACGCCTTTATCGCCTCAGTCGGCCCGGACATCCTGGACCGCGCGCTGCACTGGGCCTACCTGAGCGAGACCGACAGTTCGTTCGAAATCGAACGGGAGAGCGCCACGCAGGACAAGTCCGAGCGCTTCGTCCAGCTGCTGCGCCACGCGCATGAAAAGCGGCCGTTGAGCGAGGAGTACCTGACCGAACTCCAGAACGATGTCATCTCCAACCCGTTCGACCAGGCGATGCAGTACCGCACCGAGCAGAACTGGCTGCGCCGGGGCGGCAACGGGCCGGCGTCCGTCACCTACGTGCCGCCGGTGCCGGACGACGTGCCCGGCCTGATGCAGGCGCTGGAAGACTTCGCCAACGATCCGCCGGCCAACGTGGACCCGCTGATCGTGGCGAGCGTGGTGTCGTTCTGGTTCGTCTTCATCCACCCGTTCATGGACGGCAACGGGCGGCTCTCGCGCTTCCTGATCCACCACGCGCTGTGCCGCTCGGGCAAGATGGCCAAAGGCTTCCTGCTGCCGGTCTCGGTGGCCATCAAGCGGCATGAAGCCGACTACCTCGCCGCGCTGGAGAGCTTCTCCAAGCCGGTGCGCGCGCTCTGGCGGGTGCGGGTGCTGGGCGATCAACAGTTCGATTGCGAGACCAGCGCCGGGGCCACGCCCTATCGCTACTGGGATGCCACGTCGTGCGTGGAATTCGGCGTGCGCATGGTCCGGGAGGCCCTGGAGCACGACCTGGAAGCCGAAACGCGCTTCCTGATCGGCTATGACGAAGTGGCCAAGCGTGTGGATGCACAGTTCGACATCCGCAACGCGGACCTTGCCACGCTGGTTTCGAGCTGCTTCCGCGAGAAAGGCCGCGTTTCCAACCGCTGGCGCAAGCAACTGGCCCTGCGCGTGCAGCCGGCCGCGTTCGACGCCATCGAGGCCGCCGTCAAGGACGTGTTCTTTTCGGACGAGTCCGATCCAGTCGCACCATGAAAAACGGGCACGCCGACGTGCCCGTTGCCCTGCTGTTYACTAATTAGCTGTTTACTCATTAGCAGACCACTCAGCCTCCCGGCCCCACCGAGTAGATCGTCCCGTTGGACGACACCTGGTAGTAATCGGCACCCACGCCGACCCAGTGATAGCCCTTGCGCGGTGCGGGCAGGTTGTAATCCTTGTACTTGTCGATGACGTACTGGCGGTCGCGGAATTCCGCCGGCAGCTTGTCACCCTTGTTCCACTTCTGCGGCGCGTAGGGCGACTGGGCACCCATCGGCTGCGAGCCGGTGCGGCCCGAACTGCTCATGGAATCCGAGGACGTCCCGCCTTGGGACATGCCCTGGCTCTTCGGTGCGGGCGCAGTGCTGCGTGGCTTGCCCTGCGAGGCAGGTGGCATTGGTGTGGCCGATGGCGGCGTCGCGCCAGCCTGGCCCGGTGCGGGCATGGGTGTCGGGCCGGATGGCTGGGTCTGGCCGGGCATCTGGCCCTGGCTCTGTTGCGCCATCGCGAATGGTGCGGCCAGCATGCCTGCCGCCACCAGGGAGGTTATTAACAACTTCGTTTTCATCGTGATCTCCTCACAGATGGAACGTCAGGCCGCCCGGGCGCGGGCAGCCCCCAAATCAGCTTAGTAGCAATTGCGGGGCCCGCATCGGCATATACCCGCCCAGCCGTCGGCGCGAGGCGGTTTTCCCGAATGATTTCAATCACTTACCGGATGGAAGATGTGGCCTGCCGCGATATGCGTTTTCTGCACGGCAACCGGTAAAAACGGCGCGGGCGTGTAGCAACTGCCACCCCGGCCGGTCAGCGGGTGAGCAGTTGCGGCACCGAGGCCGCCAGCATGGCCAACCCCGAGCCCGTGAGCAGCGTCAGCACAATGCGRCGGAACATGATGTCGCTGATCCCCAGATAGACCCGCGTGCCGAGCAGCGTGGGAATCAGCATGGCCGGGGCGACGATGGCGAACATCGGCAGCATGTCCCGGGTGACGATGCCGGTACCGATGTAGACGGCCATCGTCACCATCAAGGCGCCGAGGTTGAAGTTCTGGATCACCACGCGCTGGGTGTCCTTGTCGAAGCCGCGCAGCGTGCACCAGAGCGTGGGCGCGATACCCGTGAACCCGCCGATGCCACCCAGAATGCCGCCGATTCCACCGACCACGGCGTCCGCCAGCCGCCCGCCGCGACGGATGGGCGGCAGCTTGGCCGAGAACAGCATGATCGGGCACCAGATCACGAGGATGATGCCGAGGCAGAGCTTGAACAGGTGGATATCCAGCTTCGGCAGGATCGACACCCCGATCGGGATGCCGACCGCCCCGCCGATCAGGAACGGCAGCACGGTGGCCAGATGGAACTTGCGGCGGACCGTGAACGCGGCCAGCAGTTGCCCGGTGAGCGCGCCGAACACCGACATGGCCGACGCCATGCGCGGATCCACGCCCCATGCCCAGAACGACATGGCGACCATGCCGAACGCGAACCCGGACAGGCCCTGAACGAAGCCGGCAACGGCGGCGCCGAGGGCAATGAGGATGACGACCGGATCGACGGACATGGGGGGGCGGAAGGGGCGTAACGGGGCGAAGGGAAGCGGCATTGTAACGTCGTCGCCACCCGCCACATCCCTCACGCGCCCCTCCTCACCCTAACGGGTCACGTCGAACTCCCAGCCCGGCTCGATATGCCCGGGATTCTCCGCCAGCTTGTACTTCGGATTGAGGTTGATCAACTCGCGGAGCGCGAAGTCGGCCACCTGCGTGTCCGGCGGCAGGGCCTGCTCGCGCGCCTCGGCCTTCTGTTCGTCGGAGAGCAGCGTGTCCAGATGCGCGCGCGAGATGCCCCAGAGCGTCGAGACGGCCTCGTTGCCACGCCGGTACGGCTGCACGCGCACGGTTTCCGGCGATGTGGGCCGCGTCCTTGGTGGCGTCTCCGGCCGGGTGTCCGGCGGCGTCTCGGCGGGCGGCTTCGTGCCCGAGGGGGATGGCGACGGGGACGGCGAGGCGTCCGGGGTGGGGGTTGGCGTCGAAGTCGGCGCCACAGTCGGCGTCCCGCCCGGCTTCGGCGCCCCGTCCTTGTCATCGTCCTTGGTCAGCTCCACCGCAATCTTGGCGACGAAATTGACGATGACGCCCGCCCCCAGCAGCACCAGCCCGCGTGGCATGGCCCGGCCGAAGACATTCCACTTGCCCTCCGCCCAGCCCTGCGCCGGCAGCAGCCCGGTCTTGGGGTCCTGCTGCAGCGCCAGCCGGTTCTTCTCGCCCACCACCGCGTTCCGGTCCACGCGCGACTGCAGGTGCGCGCCCACGCCGAACACGGTAATGCCGGCCGCCTCGATCATGCCCACCACGCCCGGCGTGTTCATGGCATCGGCCACGGCCAGCGGAATCGTGCCGAGCGCGTACCCGTTCATCACGAACTTGCGCATCTGGGCAGACAGCAGCACCGTGGGTTTGCCGCCCAGGTGATGTCCGAGCCGCGTGCCGATGTTCAGCGTGCTCAGCACCGTGTTCGATGCCAGGAACGCCACGTTGCTGTAGGTCAGCGGGTTGTCGGCCGGCAGATGGTGCTGCATGAACCAGATCGCCGTGTTGCTGTTGTTGACCGCCAGCGTGCCGATCTGCGCCGTGTCGTTGAGCCGGCCCGGCACGGTATCGGGGTTCAGCAGCTTGGTGCCGACGGTCTTGATGGTCGCCTGCGCGTCCTGAATCTGCGTGGCGCGGTCCGGGGCGTCTTTCTTCGCCCCGTGGGTGTGGGCCTCCAGCGTGTCCACGGCGGTCTTGAAGACGTCCTGGTCCTTGGCGTGGATGCCCCACGCATCGGCGGAGCRGCCGTGCAGCCGGCTGCGCAGATAGGCGATGTTGGCCGGCGTGGGGTCCGCCGCCCGCGCGTTGATCCGCAGGGTGTGCAGGGTCCGGCCCGCCGCCACGCTGCCGCGGTAGATAAAGCAGGTCGCGCTGCTGAGCACCGGGTTCACGTGCGCCGCGGACGTCGCCACGCCAGCCAGCGTGCCAAGCGCGAAGGTGCCCACCGTGGACACCGTCATCGTCTTGGCCATCTTCCACGGGCGCGGGCCATTCTCGCCSGCCGGCGGGGTCGCGGGACCATGGGTGATGGTGCGCCGCTGGGCCGCGCCGCCCTGCCCGGCAGCCTCGTTGGCGCGCGCCACCTCGCGCATGCGGGCCACGATGTCGGCATGGGCGCTGCCCTGCGTGTCATCCACCTTCAGCTCCACGCTGGTCAGGTCTGCCACCTTGACGGTGCCGTCCGGGTGGATGCTGAACTCCACGTCACCCAGATAGACGTGGCGGTCCGCCATGGTGTCCAGGATATGGTCGAGGTCGCGCAGGGACTTGCCGTTCAGCAGTTCAGTGCGCSGATCGGGCACCCCGTGCATGGCCTTGTTGCCGAACARGTCCCGGGAGCTGGCCGCGTAGCGCTCGTAGACCACGGTGGGCCGGCCCGAGACCGTCATGTCGTCGGGGCCAAAGGTCTTCAGCGTGTTGAAGCCGAGCCCCGCCGCCGTGCGCAGCGCCTCGCGCTCGCCCTGCACCATGAAGCCGGTCATCTCGTCATTGGCGATGCCCAC
>NZ_JBFREV010000029.1:0-103095 GCF_052114485.1 Cupriavidus sp. KB_39 | reverse complement strand
GAAGCGGAACTCAAGGCGGTGAAGAGCATGGATGCGCATCCATTTCTCTATCTCAATCTGCCCGCGTGGGATGAGCACTCCCGCTATTTTATGCACCGGGGTTCGGAACGCAGCCACATCGCAAACCGGATTCTGGAGGGCTATCGTTGGGAGAATGGGGTTCGTGTCAAGGTGCTGCTGGAGGCGTCCGATTTTACCAGCCCCGATCAGGCGGATGACCCGATCGTGCAGCGTATGGAAGTCAAGAACGACGTCCGGCCAAAGGCCAACCATGTCTTTGAACTGCTCACGAATTTTCGCGGCCGGGCCGATGACGAGATTCCAACGGAGCCTGGATTATGTCTCCCTCGCGGATACATCCGCGGCAAGGCGCGCGAGGAGGAACGCACAAAGTCGAGGTTCCGTCTTGCAAGCCATGAGGATCTCGGTTTCACCATTCTGACGGACTCAAGTGTCGTTGAAAGGGACTCGCTTCTGCAGAGGCATCGTCAGATCGAGCAGGCGTTGTCGCAGGTCGAGGGCGGGCGAACGGTTCGTAAAGGAAAGGTCGCATTGACCGGCGTCGACGCCGAGGAATGGCTGTTGGCAGGCCCAAGACCCACCACGGAAGTGGACGGACATCTCTTTGCGCTGGAAGCGAATGCGCTCACGGCTGATGCACAGGGGCCTTTCATACGGCTCGACATGGAGACAGCGAACCCGCTCCCGGACGATCGTCCGCTCGGACGCGCATCGCTGACCGACGCCGAGGCCCTCGCGGTCTGGGACGCCATCTCCCGAACCCTGCGGCCCCGGCCGAATGCCTTCTGAGCGCGCCGCGATGATGAAACGATATGTGGTGATCAGCGCGATCCTGGGCGCATCGCTTGCGCTACCGGCTTGTGGGAAGACCCCTCCATTGACGCCTCAGGAACAACAGACGGTGAATGCCCTGACTACCAACCTAATCCCGCGTTGTGTGGGACGCCATCTTATCGATTTGCCCGCAGACACGATCGTCACAGGCTCCGCCACCGTGGAAGACGCGCGGCTCGAGACGAAGATCATGTCCCTAGATGCATTCAACAAGGAAATCTCCGCGCGGGAAGCGGAACTCAAGGCGGTGAAGAGCATTGACGCTCACCCATTTCTCTATCTCAATGTGCCCGCGTGGGACGAGCATTCCCGCTACTTCATGCACCGCGGTTCGGAAAGCAGCCACATCGCCAACCGGATTCTGGAAGGCTATCGTTGGGAGAATGGGGTTCGCGTCAAGGTCACGCTGGACGCGTCCGATTTCACCAGTCCCGATCTGGCGGATAACCCAATCGTGCAGCGTATGGAAATCAAGAACAGTGTGCCGCGAAAGGCCAACCATGTCTTTGAACTGCTTACGAACTTTCGCGGCCGCGCCGAGAACGAGATTCCAACGGAGCCGGGATTGTGCCTGCCGTACGGCCTGATTCTGGGCAAGGCGCGAGAAGGTGAGCGCGTGACTGGGATTTTCACTCTTGCAAGCCACGAGGATGTCGACTTCACACTTGTGACGGATTCAGGTCTCGCTGCAGTAGGTTCGCTATTGCAGCGGCATCGGCAGATTGAGGAGGCGTTGTCGCAGATCAAGGGCGGACGAACGGTGCGTAAAGGGAAGGTCGCTTTGACCGGCGTTGACGCCGAGGAATGGCTGTTGGCAGGCCCAAGACCCACCACGGAAGTGCATGGGCATCTCTTCACCCTGGAAGGGAACGCCCTCGCGGACGATGTGTTGGCACCTTTCGTACGGCTCGATATGGAGACGGCGAACCCGCTCCCGGACGATCGTCCGCTCGAACGTGCATCGCTGACCGACGCCGAGGCCCTCGCGGTCTGGGACGCCATCTCCCGAACCCTGCGGCCCCGACCGAATGCCTTCTGACGGTGGAGTGCATGTGAAAGCGCGCGCCGCAGCAGCCCTCACACTCTGCGCCACCCTGGCGCTCGGGGCCTGTGGCAAGGCCCCCACGATGTCCATGCCGGAACAACAGGCCGTGGATGCGCTGACCCACAAGCTCATTCCCCATTGCGTCGGACGCTACCTGCTGGAGATGCCGCCGGGCATGACGACGCGCGGCACGACGAAGATTCGCGGCATCATGATCTCCACGCAAGCCATGGCCATCGACGCCTTTCAGGCAGAGATCGCCAAGCGCGGCGCCGAACTCAAGGCCGTGAAGAGCGTCGATGCCGATCCCTTCCTGTACGCGAACACGACGTCGCCAGACGGGCAGCCAGGCTACTTCATGCACCGAGGCGCGGTAGACGCCGATCCGGCCAGGCGGACGCTGGAAGGCTATCGCTGGGAGAACGGCGTCCGCATCCAGATCCAGCGCGAGGCCTGGGATTTCACCGACCCGGACCAGTCCGCCAACCCGCTCGTTGGCAACGTGACGGTCAAGAACAACGTTCCCCAGCGCCGCTTTGAAGTGCTGAACATGCTGGACAGCTTTCGAGGTCTCCCCGCCGGCAGTGTTCCGACGAAGCCCGCGCTCTGCATTCCCGGCGGCTATCTGCTGGGCAAATCCAGGCCGTACGAGTATGTCGATGTGCGCTTCGATCTGCCGTCCTACCCCGGCGTCTCGTTCCACATCCTCACGCATTCCAGCCTGCATGAAGCCCCGTCGCTGCTTGAGCGAGACGGGTTCGATGCGGCCACGGGTGCACCGGACGGCTGGCGCACCCTGCGGAAGGGCGTCGTCAGGCTGCCSATGGAACTGGGCGAGGAATGGCTGATCGGCAGGCCGRCGGGCACGGCAGGGGAGCAGGAACATCTGTTCCGGCTGGAGATCGGCGCGACGGACGGCAGCCCGGACACGCCTTACTTCGCGCTGACGATGCGCAATCGTGGACCTGCCTCGCGTGAAGATCCGTCAACGCCAGCCGCTTTCACCGAGGCGCAGGCGCTGGCCCTCTGGGACGCCGTATCGACAACCCTCCGCCCGCGCCCGAACGCCTTCTAGCCTACCTGCACGTCGATCTCGAAAAGTGACGTCCGCTCCAGCGCTCAATTGCAGCCACAGGTAGCCCCACCCGGTAATCGCTGCAACGTTCTTGCCACTTTCCCGTGCCAGCGCCTTGTTCCGCAAGGCCCGGCGCGGCCCGTCGCCCGCAGGCACCGTTCGTGCTTGGTGCCTGAGATGGGCCCGACATGGACAACCGGAAATCAGTTCCGCCTACTCGAAAACGGGGAAGAATACTTCCCGAGGGTACTGGCGGCCATCGAAGGCGCGCAGCAAAGCGTGCTGCTGGAGACCTTCATCTTGTTCGATGACGAGGTCGGCCAGCCGCTGCGCGACGCGCTGATCGCGGCGGCGCGCCGGGGCATCAGCGTGGCGCTGACGGTCGACGGCTTCGGCTCGGCCGATCTGTCGCCCGCATTCCTGGGCGGACTGGTGGAGGCCGGCGTGGTCGTCCATCTGTTCTCGCCCCGCCGGAGGTTGGTTGGCATGCGTACCAACCTGTTCCGGCGCCTGCACCGCAAGCTGGTCGCCGTGGATGCCAGCGTGGCCTTTGTCGGCGGCATCAACGTCTCGGTCCAGCACCTGATCGATTCCGGCCCGCTGGCCAAGCAGGACTATGCGGTCGAGGTGCAAGGCCCCGCCGCGCGCGAAATCCACGAGTTCCTGCTGGACGCCATCCACGCCAGCTCACCCGGCCCGAAGGCGCCGCCCCGGCGTCCGGTACGCCGGGTGAGCRAGGCTGGCGCGCCCGCTGGCCCCGGCRCCGCGCTCCTCGTCACGCGTGACAACGACCGSCACCGCCGCGACATCGAGCGCCAATACCTGCTGGCCATCCGTGGTGCGGAGCGCGAGCTGATCATCGCCAACGCCTATTTCCTGCCCGGTTACCGTTTGCTCCAGGCGATCTGCGATGCCGCCCGGCGCGGCGTGGACGTGCAGCTGATCGTCCAGGGCAACCCGGACATGATGTGGGTCAAGCGCACCGTGGACATGCTGTACGCCCACCTGCGCGAGGCTGGCGTGCGCATTTTCGAGTACTGCGAGCGGCCCTTGCACGGCAAGGTCGCCGTGGTCGATGACGACTGGGCGACGGTCGGATCGAGCAATCTCGATCCGCTGAGCCTGTTCCTGAACCTCGAAGCCAACCTCATCATCCGCGACGCGGACTTTGCCGCCGCGCTGAAGCAGAACCTGCGCACGCGCATGGAAAGCAGCTGCCAGGAAGTGCCGGCCACGCCGGACGGTATCCGCCCGCGCTGGCAAGGGCTGGCCACGGCGCTGGTCTTTCACGCGCTGCGGCGCTTCCCGGCCTGGGCGGGGTGGCTGCCGGCGCATACGCCCAAGCTGCTGACGCCGACGCTGGACGCGCCCCCGTCCGGCTGGCAAGCCGGCGTGCCCACGCCCCCGCGCGAACAGGATTGCCCATGACGATGATCGCCAAGGCGCGCCGGCGCATTCCCTGGAAAGCCGTCAAACGGGTGGCCGGCGTGGCCTTCGTCGTGCTGGTGGCGGTGCTGATCTTCCGCGCGCTGGGCGGCATTGACTGGACCAAGGTGTGGCAGTCGCTGAAGGGCTACGATGCCCGCACGCTGCTGCCAGCCGCCGGGCTGGCGTGCGTGAGCTTCCTGCTCCACGCCTCGTTCGACCTGCTCGGCCGCCACTACACGCGTCACCACCTGTCGACGGTGCGCGTGATGCTGACCGCGTTCATCGCCTACATCTTCAACCTCAATATCGGCGCCGTGGTGGGCGGTCTCGGGGTGCGGCTGCGGCTCTATTCGAAGGCCGAGGTCAGCGGCTCGCAGGTCGCTGGCGTCTACACCATCGCCATCGTCACGAACTGGACTGGCTACATGCTGATCGCCGGCRTCGTCTTCAGCCTGTATCCGCCGGGGCTGCCGCCCGCCTGGGGCATCAGCGAACTGGCGCTGCGTGGCCTGGGCGTGCTGATGTTCCTCGCCGGGCTGGCGTACTGGCTGGCCTGCGCGAAGGCTACGCGGCGCCGCATCAAGATTCGCGGGCACGTGTTCAGCCTGCCCAGCCTGCGCTTCGCCCTGCTGCAAAGCGCGCTGTCGATCACCAACTGGATCACGCTCGCCGCCATCATCAACCTGTTGCTGCCGAAGGAGGTCAACCTGGCGGCAGTGCTGAGCGTGCTGCTGATTGGCAGCGTGGCGGGCGCGCTGGCGCATATTCCCGCCGGCCTCGGCGTGCTGGAGACGGTGTTCGTGCTGCTGCTGGGCAATCAGGTGCCCCAGCACACGCTGCTGGCGGCGCTGATCGTCTACCGCGCGCTGTATTACCTGATCCCGATGGTCTTCGCCTCCGCGCTGTACGCGTGGATGGAGATGCGGACTGGGCCGCCGCAGCCGAGAACGGACAGCGCGTAGCCCTGACACCATGGACATTCCTGCCTCGATCATCGTGATTTCGCCGCACCTGGACGATGCCGTGTTCAGTTGCGGCAACCTGATCGCCGCGTGCCCAGCGGCACTGGTCGTGACCGTCTTTGCCGGCGAGCCTGCTGCAACACTTGATGCGCCGGAATGGGACCTTGCCGCCGGGTTCACCAGCGGCGCCCAGGCCGTGCGAGCGCGGCGGCAGGAGGATGGGCGTGCCTTGCGGSGACTGGGTGCCGAGCCGGTCTGGCTGGACTTTCTCGATGGCCAGTACGGCGAGCGGCGCAGCGCGGTGGACATCGCCGTGCGCCTTGGCCGCCTGCTGTCCTTGCAGCAGCGCGCCACCATCGTCGCGCCGATGGGCGTGTATCACCCCGACCACGTCCTCGTGAACGCCGCCTGCATGCTGCTGCGCGAGGCCGTAGCGGTAGACCAGTCGGCGCTGGCCGCCGGCGACGCCGAGACGCTGATCCCCGCCCCCCAGCMGTGGTTGTTCTATGAAGACGCGATCCACCGCTGCATGCCCGGCGCGGTGCAGAGCCGCCTGGCGGGATGGTGGCAGGAGGGCCTGGTTGCCGCGCCCGTGCACCTGCCGGTGTCCCMGCAGCAGCWCCGCAAGTCGCAGGCCGTGGAAGCCTACGAGAGCCAGTTGCGGCTGTTCAATGCCCAGCAACTGGCCGATATCAGCGTGCCGGAGCGCTACTGGACCCTCGACCCGCTCGCCAATGCCCGCGGTGCGCGGCCCAATGAGCGGTAGCCGTTACCCAACGTTGTAAGGCTTACCCGGCCCTACCAGTACGTGGCGATGTAGGCCGCCAGCATCAGCGCGATGCCGCCGAGGATCAGCGGATGGGTCCAGACCCGRCGCGGCTTGSCGCGCAAACGGTGCATTTTCTGGKGCTTGTCCTGCACGTCGCCATGAAGCATGGAATCTCCCAGGTGAGTGAGCCCATTCGGGCCAGGTCTCCGCCATGTGCAGATTGCGTGCCACCCCGCCCGGAACTTCGAGCGGAACAGCCGGTCCTGCCGATAGGACCAGCTGGTCCCATTGAACCGCCCCGGCCGCTCCCCTAGAGTCAGTCTCCATAACACCGATACCCACCGGAGACAGGACGTGCACCCCAATCGACGACAATTCCTCGSCCGATTCCTCGGCCATTGCGCCGTGGCCGCAGTGGCCACCGTGGCGATGACCGCGTCCCCGCTGGCCATGGCGCAGGACAAGCCCATCACCATCGTCGTGGGCAGCCCGGCGGGCGGCACCACCGACGCGCTGGCCCGGCTGATCGCCCGCTCGATGGGGGACTCGCTCCATCGCACCGTGGTGGTGGACAACCGGCCCGGCGCGGGCGGCAATATCGCGGCGCAGTACGTGGCGCGCAGCACGCCGGACGGCAGCACGCTGCTGATGAGCTTCACCGGCCACACGATCAACGCCTCGCTCTACAAGAACCTGCCGTTCGATGCCGTGCGTGACTTCACACCCATCACCATGGTGGCGCGGGTGCCCAGCGTGCTGGTGGCGCGCAAGAACGCGCCGTTCGACACCACGGCCGGCCTGATCGACTATGCCAAGCGCAACCCCGGCAAGCTGAGTTTCGCCATCGGCGCGCAGGGCTCGTCGCTGCATCTGGCCAGCGAGCAGTTCAAGCTCCAGACCGGCACGGACATCCTCAACATCCCCTACAAGGGCACCAATCCCGCGCTGACCGACCTGCTCGGCGGCACGGTGGACCTGATGTTCGCGAGCACCGTGAACGTGCTGCCGCACGCGCGCAGCGGCGCGATCAAGATCCTCGGCGTCAGCAGCAAGGACCCGCTGCCGCAGTTCCCCGGCGTGCCGGCCATCGCCGCTACGGTGAAGGGCTTCGAGTCGAGCGCGTGGTTTGGCCTGTTCGGCCCGGCCAAGCTGCCGCCGGCCACGGTCGACCAGCTCTATCGCGCCGTGCGCGTGGCCGTGGAAGACCCGGCCTACCGGCAGCGCATGGAGACCGAGGCGGCCACGGCGGTGAGCATGACGCCGCAGCAGTTTGGACAGTTTGTCCGCAACGATATCCAGCACTGGGCCAAGGTGATTCAGGCGTCTGGCACGAAGGTGGAATAAGTGGGAATGACCGAAAATTCGCCGCAGATCGCGCCGCAGACGTTAGCGCAGAAGCTGCTGGCACGCGCCACGGGGCGCCAGCATGTGTCCCCGGGCGAGATCGTCACGTGTGGCGTGGATCTGGCGATGATGCATGACTCGGGCGGCCCCCGGCGCGTGAAGCCGATGCTTGAGAAGCTCGGTGCCAAGGTCTGGGACCCGGACAAGGTCGTGGTGGTGACCGACCACTACGTGCCCGCCCATGACGCGGACAGCCGGGCCATCGTCCAGCTCGCGCGGGACTGGGTGAAGTCCGCCGGCGTGGCGCGCTTCCACGACATGGAAGGCATCTGCCACGTGGTGCTGCCCGAGAAGGGCTACCTGCGCCCCGGCATGTTCGCGGTGGGCGGCGACAGCCATTCGTGCACCGCCGGCGCGTTCGGCGCGTACATGTTYGGCATCGGCGCCACGGAGATGCTGGGCGTGCTGGTCACGGGCGAGATCTGGGTGCGCGTGCCGGAGACCATCCGCCTGCATTGGCATGGCCGGCTCCAGCCGGGCGTTTCGGCCAAGGACATGATGCTGCGCATGTGCACGCAGCTCGGCATGGATGGCGGCCAGTATCAGGCCGTSGARTACACGGGCGAGGCGGTRCGCGCGCTGCCGATGCAGGAGCGCATGACGCTGTCCAATATGACCGTCGAACTGGGCGCGCAGGTCGGCCTGATCGCGCCGGATGCCGTTACGCGGGACTGGCTCGCCCGCGTGGGCGTGGCCGATGCTGACCAGATCGACCTGGCCGCSTGGCAGTCCGACGCGGACGCGYCGTGCCTGGCCGAGCACCGTTTCGACGCCGCCGCGCTGGCCCCGCAGGTYTCCCGCCCGCACAGCCCGGCCGGKGCCGATGACGCCGGCGTGTTCGCCGATGTCTCGGTCGATATCGCCTATATCGGCGCCTGCACCGGCGCCAAGCTCGARGATTTGCGGATGGCGGCCCACGTGCTGCGCGGCCAGCGYGTGGCCAAGGGCGTGCGCCTGCTGGTGGCGCCGGCCAGCGCGGCCGATCAGGCCCGGGCCGCCGCCGATGGCACGCTCGGCGCGCTGGAGGCCGCCGGGGCCGAATTGCTGCCCAATGCCTGTGGCGCCTGCGCCGGCTACGGCGCCCACCGTTTCGGTGAGGATTCCGTGGCCATCAGCACCACCGCCCGTAATTTCAAGGGGCGGATGGGCGCGGCCTCGTCGCAGGTCTATCTGGCTTCGCCCTACACGGTGGCAGCCTCGGCCATCGCCGGCCGCATCACCGATCCCCGCGAGGTCATGGCATGAACGCCCCCCAGAAACCCGTCTTCGGCCGCGCCTGGGTCTTCGGCGATGACGTCAACACCGACCTGCTGGCGCCCGGCGCCTATATGAAATACGGCATCGGCGAGATCGCCAAACACTGCCTGGAAGCGCTCGATCCCACCTTCGCGCAGGCGGTGCAACCCGGCGACGTGGTGATCGGCGGACGGAACTTCGGTGCCGGATCCTCGCGCGAGCAGGCTGTCGAGGTGCTGCGCCACCTGGGCGTGGCCGCCGTCGTGGCGCCCGCGTTCGCCGGCCTGTTCTATCGCAATGGCTTCAACCTCGGCCTGCCGCTGCTGATCTGCCCGGMGGCGGGCGTGGTGCAGCCAGGCCAGCGCGTGCATGCCGATATCGACGCCGCGCGGGTGCATGTGGCCGAGACCGGCGCGGTGCTCGCCTGCGAATCGATTCCGCCACACCTGATCGCCATGATTCGCGATGGTGGCCTGGTGCCACATCTCGCGCGTAAACTCGCGGCACGACAAATCGGACAGTCCCTCACGGAGGCAACACCATGAATCTCAAGGAACGGCTGCAGGCGCCGGGTATCGTCACCGCACCGGGCGTGTACGACGCCTTCTCGGCGCTGCTGGTGGAGCAGGCCGGCTTCCAGGCCGCCTACCTGTCCGGCGCCAGCATCGCCTACACGCGCTTCGGGCGGCCGGACATCGGCTTCCTGTCGCTGGACGACGTGGCGTCGGTCACGCGCAATATCCGCGAACGGGTGGACCTGCCGCTGATCGTCGATGCCGACACGGGCTTCGGCAACGCGCTCAACGTGATGCAGACCGTGCGGGTGCTGGAGCGCGCCGGCGCCTCGGCGATCCAGTTCGAGGACCAGGCGGCGCCCAAGCGCTGCGGCCACCTGGACGGCAAGACGCTGATTTCGGCCCAGGAAATGGCCGGCAAGATCCGCGCCGCCTGYGACGCCCGCCGTGACGCCAACACGCTGATCGTCGCCCGCACGGACGCCGTGGCGGTAGAGGGCCTGGAGCCCGCGCTGGCCCGGGCGGAGATGTTCGCCGATGCCGGCGCCGACGTGCTGTTCGTGGAGGCCCTGCGCAGCCGCGAGGACATGGGCACGGCCATCGCCCGGCTCGGCCACCGCGCGCCGCTGCTGGCCAATATGGTCGAAGGCGGCAAGACGCCGGTCCTGCCGGCGGCGGAACTCGAGGAAATCGGCTTCCGCATCGTGATTTTCCCCGGCGGCACGGCGCGGGCGCTCAGCTTCGCGCTGCGCGACTACCTCGGCAGCCTGGCCGCCCACGGCACCACCACGCCGTACCTGCCCAGGATGCTGACGTTTGCCGAGCTGAACGAGGTGATCGGCACGCCCGAGATGCTGGCGMTGGGCAAGCGCTACGAATAAGGGGGAGGTTGCCGAGGTTGCGGAGGGGGCGCGGCGCGCGTACCGTGGCGAGATGTTCGTTACGCCACATTGTTAAGCCACCTGCCATGTTGCCCGATGTCGACATCACGCTGCCCCGGTTCCAGCAGGTTCGCCTGATCCTGCGTGACCGCCTCCGCGCCGGCTTCTACGAGAGCGGGCTGCCCATGCCCGGCGAACGTCWGYTGGCCGAGGAATTCGGCGTGGCGCGCGTGACGGTGCGGTCTGCGCTGGCGCGGCTGCAGGAGGAGGGGCTGGTGGCCCGGCTGCGCGGCAAGGGCACGGTGCCGACCGTGCCGTCCGCGCGCCACGAGGCCCCGCCCGGCGCCGCGCTGGGCACGTCGCACGGCGGCGGCCTGCTCGACAACATCGTCAGCATGAGCCTGCGCACGCGGGTTTCCGTGCTCGAATGGCGCCAGATGGCCGCCCCCGCCCGGGTCAGCGCGGCGCTGGGCCTGCCGCCCGGCGCGCCGGTGCTCAAGGTGGTGCGGGTGCGCAAGTTCAAGACCCATCCCATCGCCTATACCGAGGTCTTCCTGCCCGCCGACCTCGCCGTGGCCATCGATCGCCATACCCTCCAGGACACMCCGATGCTCGTGGCGCTGGAGCAACACGGCGTGGAGGTGGTCTCCGCCGAGCAGACGCTGGGCGCGGCGGCGGCGGASCTGGACGTGGCCCGCATCCTGCGCATCGCGCCGGGCGTGCCGCTGCTGCGCGTGTCCCGCGTGGCCAGCGACCGCAACGGCCGGGCCGTGCAGTTCCTGGTGGGCCTGTATCACCCGGAGCGCTACGCCTACCAGATGCGGCTCACGCGCGTGGGGGCGTCTACCAAGGTYTGGATCGACGCGGATCCGTCCACGCAGCCCGCCGCCAGCGACGACGTCTAGGCGGGTTCCGCGCCGACAGCCCATTGGGAAGAAGTCCTACACCCGCCGGGCGCCAGCCTTCCTACACTGTCCATTAGCGCCGTGCCCCCGGGATACCGGAATCCGGGCGCGGACTGTCTCAACCTGACCGATGGAGACCTCACCATGAACAAGGATCAAGTGAAGGGCCGTGTGGAAGAGGCCAAGGGCAAGGCCAAGGAAGTCGCCGGCAAGATGACCGGCAAGACCACGACGGAAATGAAGGGCAAGGCGCAGCAAGTGGCTGGCCGCACCCAGGCCGCGTACGGCGACGCCAAGCAGGACATGAAGGACACGAAGAAGCCGCGCTAAGGCAAGCCGGCCCAGGTCGGTCCAAGCCGGAAAAAAGGGCGCCTGGGCGCCCTTCGGTAACGCAAAAAAGGCGGGGTGGCTCCCCGCCTTCCTTATTTGGGGCTGTCCAGCCCCGGCAGCACCCGCCCCGGATTCAGCAAATTCTTCGGGTCCAGCGCCCGTTTCACCTGCCACATCAGTTCGAGTTCGACCTGGGACTTGTATTGCCGCAGGTCGTCGCGCTTGGCCACGCCGATGCCATGTTCGGCCGAGATCGAGCCGTTTTCGGCGTGGGCCAGGCCGTCCACGAGGTCCGAGACGGGCTTGTACCACTGGCCGAGGAAGTCGGCGGCGCTGCGGTCCTTGGGGCGGAGCGGGTTGAAGTGGACGTTGCCGTCGCCCATGTGACCGTAGATGACCATGCGCGTGGCCGGTTCCAGCGCCAGCACGCGGGCGGAGGCGTTGCCGATGAATTCGGCGATGCGCGACAGCGGCACCGAGACGTCGCACTTGATGCTGCCGCCGGTGCGCGTCTGGGCGTCCGAGATTTCCTCGCGGATGCGCCAGAAGGTCTGCGCGTCGGCCCCGCTCGCCGCCACGGCGGCGTCCTTGACCCAGCCGCGCTCCAGGCCGCTTTCCAGGATCTGCATCAGCGTGGCGTTCAGCGCGGCCTCGTCGGCGCCCGAGGTCAGCTCGATCAGCACCATCCAGTCGTGCCGCTCCGCCAGCGGCGAGGCGGTGTCGCCCAGGTACTCGAGCACCAGCTCCAGCGCCGGTGCGGAGATCAGTTCGAACGCGGTCACGGCCGGGCCGGCGATCTGGCGCGCTTCGCCGAGCAGCTTCACGGCGGCGTCCGGGCTTTCCACGGCGATAAAGGCCACCGCCGACGCGCGCGGCTGCGGCATCAGCTTCAGCACGGCGGCCGTGATAATGCCCAGCGTGCCCTCGGCGCCGACGAACAGGTGCTTGAGGTCGTAGCCGGTGTTGTCCTTGCGCAGCCCGCGCAGCGACGAGAACACGCGCCCGTCCGGCAGCACCACTTCCATGCCCAGCACGAGATCGCGCATATTGCCGTAGCGCAGCACGGCCGTGCCGCCGGCGTTGGTGGAGAGGTTGCCGCCGATCTGGCAGGAGCCCTCCGAGCCGATGCGCAGCGGGAACAGCCGCTGGCTGTCCTCGGCGGCGGCGCGGGCGCCGGCCAGCGTCACGCCGGCCTGCACGGTCATGGTGTCGTTGATCGTGTCGATGGCCAGCACGCGGTTCATGCGGCGCAGGTTGATGACCACGGCGGTGCCGCTGTCGTCCGGCACGGCGCCGCCCATCAGCGAGGTGTTGCCGCCCTGCGGCACCACGGGCACCTCGTGGGCGTAGCACCACGCCATGACCGCGCTGACCTGCTCGGTCGTGGACGGCAGCACCACCACGGGCGACTTGCCGCGATACAGGCGGCGATAGTCGGTGACGTACGACTCGGTGTCGGCCGCGTCAGTCAGGCAGCCGGAGGCGCCGACGATGTCTTGCATCGCGGCGAGGATGGTTTCGGGAGAGGGCAGGGCGGTCATCGCTTGGAATTCTGGCAATCAGCAATCAGGCAATCAGTAGGCGGCGCCGGGGCGCGTGGCGGCGGCGGTGGCCGTGTCGGGCAGGAACTCGGCGGCGAGCTTGCGGGCGGCGTTGGCATAGACCAGCACGTCCACGCCGGTGGCGACGAAGGTGCAGCCCAGTTTCAGGTAGCGGCGCGCGAGCGCGGGGTCGGACGTCAGCGTGCCAGCAGCCTTGCCGCTGGCGATGATGGTGCGCATGGCGGCTTCGATCTGCGCCTGCACCTCGGCGTGGCCGGGCTTGCCGCGATGGCCCATGGACGCCGCCAGGTCGGCCGGGCCGATAAACACGCCGTCCACGCCATCGACGGCGCAGATCGCCTCCAGATTCTGCATGGCRGCCACAGTCTCGGCCTGCACCAGCAGGCAGACTTCGTCATCGGCGATGTCGAGGTAGTCCGTACGGGCGCTCCACTGCGACACCCGTGCCACCGCGCTGCCCACGCCGCGCACGCCGAAGGGCGGATAGCGCGTGGCGCGCACCAGCGCCGCCGCCTGCTCGGCGGTATCGACCATCGGCACCAGCAGGGTCCGGGCGCCCACATCCAGCAGCTGCTTGATCAGCGCGGTCTCGCCGGCCACGGCGCGCACCACGGGCTGGGAGCGGTAGGGCGCCAGCGTCTGCAAGGTCTGGAGGATGGTGCGCACGTCGTTGGGCGCGTGCTCGCCGTCGATCAGCAGCCAGTCGAAACCGGCCGTGGCGGTGATTTCCGCCAGGTAGGGCGTGGCGGCGGACATCCACAGGCCGATCTGGGCCTGGCGCGCGGCCAGGGCGGCCTTGAAGGGGTTGTGGGCGGGCATCGGGAATCTCCTCTTTTATGGGTTCAGGGCAGGGGCGTCAGAGCAGCTGGCCCTGGCAGAGGTACTTAGTATGCATGTAGTCGTCCAGGCCGTGGCGAGATCCCTCGCGCCCGTAGCCGGATTCCTTCACGCCGCCGAACGGTGCTGCCTCGGACGCCAGCGCGCCCTCGTTGATGCCGACGATGCCTGTTTCCAGCGCCTGCGCCACGCGCCAGATGCGCCGCACATCGTTCGAATAGAAGTACGCGGCCAGYCCGAACGGGGTGTCGTTGGCGTGGCGGACYACCTCRTCCTCGTCGTGGAAGCGGAACACCGGCGCCACCGGGCCGAAGGTTTCCTCGCCGGCCAGCGCCATCGCCGGGGTGGCGTTCACGAGCACGGTGGGCGCGTAGTAGTGGGGGCCGTCGGCGGTGCGCACGCGCGTGCCGCCGGTGACCACCTGCGCGCCATGGGCGACGGCATCCTGCACATGGCGGTCGATCTTGTCCACGGCGCGGGCGTTGATCATCGGGCCGATCTGCGCGGCCGGCTCGGTGGCCGGGCCCACGTGCAGCGCCTGCACGCGGGCGGCCAGCCGTGCGACGAAGTCGTCATGCACGGCGTCCTGCACGTAGACGCGGTTCGGGCACACGCAGGTCTGGCCGCCGTTGCGGAACTTGGCGGCCATCAGGCCATCCACGGCGGCGTCCAGGTCAGCATCGTCGAAGACGATGAACGGCGCGTTGCCGCCCAGTTCCAGCGACAGCTTCTTGAGCGTGCCGGCCGACTCGCGGGCCAGATGCTTGCCCACCGGCGTGGAGCCRGTGAAGGTGATCTTGCGCACGCGCGGATCGGCCAGCCAGCTATCCACCACGGCCGGCGTGTGCTCGCGCGAGGCCGTGACGATATTGAGCACGCCCGCCGGCAGCCCGGCCTGCTGGGCCAGCCAGACCAGCGCCAGCGCGGTCAGCGGGGTGTCCTCGGCCGGCTTGGCCACCACGGTGCAGCCGGCCGCCAGCGCCGGGGCGATCTTGCGCGCGATCATCGCCAGCGGGAAATTCCACGGCGTGATGGCGGCCACCACGCCCACCGGCTCCTTGATCACCAGCATCTTGCGGCCCGGCACGGCCTCGGCAATCACGTCGCCGCAGATGCGCGTGGCTTCCTCCGCGAACCATTCGACGTAAGACGCCCCGTAGCGCACCTCGCCCGTGCTCTCGTGCAGCGGCTTGCCCTGCTCGGCGGAGATGATGCGGGCCAGATCTGCCTCATGCGCGAGGATCAGCGCGTGCCAGCGCTTGATGATCTGCGCGCGCTCCCGGGCGGTGCGGCGGCTCCAGGCGGGGAAAGCGGCCGCGGCGGCGTCGGCGGCCAGCGCGGCATCGGTGGCGTGGCTGTCCGGCACGCTGGCGATGACCTCGCCGGTGGCCGGGTTGGTCACGGCCAGCCGCTGGCCGGCGCGGGCATCGGACCATTCCTGGCC
Organism: Cupriavidus sp. KB_39; assembly: GCF_052114485.1. Lineage (NCBI taxonomy): Bacteria > Pseudomonadati > Pseudomonadota > Betaproteobacteria > Burkholderiales > Burkholderiaceae > Cupriavidus > Cupriavidus sp. KB_39. The sequence goes on along the minus strand of NZ_JBFREV010000029.1, from coordinate 87,847 downwards.
GACGAGGTTCTGCGAACGCAACAGGTCCGCCTGAGCGAGGGAATCAAGCATGGGTGCGGGGACGGTGGATGAAGGGTTAGCTGACGATGCCGAGATGCCAGGGCACGAATTCATGGTCGCCCAGGCCCAGCAGCTCGCTCTTGGTGGCTTCGCCGGAGGCGGCGCGCAGGATATGGGCGAAGATCTGCTCGCCCATCTGCGCCACGCTCAGTTCGCCGTCGAGCACGAGGCCGCAGTTGATGTCCATGTCCTCTTCCAGCCGGTGGAACATCGGCGAGTTGGAGGCCAGCTTGATCGTCGGCGCCGGCTTGGAGCCGAACATCGACCCCCGCCCGGTGGTGAAGCAGATCAGGTTGGCGCCGCTGGCGATCTGGCCCGTGGCGGCCACCGGGTCGTAGCCGGGCGAGTCCATGAAGACGAAGCCGGCCTGATCGATCGGCTCGGCGTACTCGTACACGGCCTGCAGTGGCGTGGTGCCGCCCTTCATGGCCGAGCCGAGCGAYTTCTCRAAGATGTTGGCGAGGCCGCCCTGCTGGTTGCCGTGGCCCACCACGCCGTTGAACTGGGCGTTGTGGCCGGCGGTGTAGCGCGCCCACCAGGCGAGGCGGTCAAGCAGCTTCTGGCCGACTTCGGGCGTCACGGCGCGGCGCGTGAGCATGTATTCCACGCCGTGGATCTCGGGCGTCTCGGAGAGGATGGCCGTGCCGCCGTGGCGCACCAGGATGTCCATGGCCGCGCCGAGCGCCGGGTTGGCGGTGATGCCCGAGAAGCCGTCCGATCCGCCGCATTCCAGCCCGATCTTGAGATGGCTGGCCGGCACCGGCTGCCGCGTGGCGGCATTGGCGGCGGGCAGCATGGCYTCGATCGCCCGGATGCCGGCGGCGATGGTYTCGCGCGTGCCGCCGGTGTCCTGCATCACCAGCGTGTGGAGGTTCTCGCCCGGCACCAGCCCCTGCGAGTCGACCAGCGAGGCCACCTGGTTGCGCTCGCACCCGAGCCCGACGATCAGCACGCCAGCCAGGTTCGGATGGCGCGCGTAGCCGGCCAGCGTGCGGCGCAGCACATCGAAATGCTCGCTGGGGGAGGACATGCCGCAGCCGCTGCTCTGGGCGAAGGCGGCCACCCCATCGACATTCGGATACGCCGCCAGCCGCTCCGGCGTGAAGTGCGCGGCAATGTGCTTGATCACCGTGGCCGAACAGTTCACCGAGGACAGGATGCCGATGAAGTTGCGCGTGCCRACCCGGCCATCCGGGCGGACGTAGCCCATGAAGGTGGCGCGCTCGGCCTCGGGCACGTACTGCACCGGGCGCACGTCGCGGCAGAACTCGGGGTCGCGGTAGAAGTCCACCAGCCGCAGGTTGTGGCTGTGCACGTGCTCCCCGGCGGCGATGTCGCGGTCAGCCACGCCGATCACGGTGTCGTACTTGCGCACGGCCTCGCCCTGGGCAATGGCGCGCGCGGCAATCTTGTGGCCGGCCGGCACCTGCGCGCGGGCGCGCACGCCCAGGTCGGGCAGGGGCTGGCCCAGCGTGAGGTCGCTGCGCGCGATCAGCACGTTGTCGTTGGCATGGAGCCGGATGACGGGGTTCGGATTCACGATGGACGTTGCCGTTCAAAAATGCGTTGGGATCAGCTCAGGTCAGCTCTGCTGAAGCATTTCCTTCAGTTTCAGGCGCTGGATCAACTGGGTTTCCTGGTCGTAGACCGTGGACACGTACTTCTTGTAGTCCGGTCCGTCGAGGTACATCACGGGCGCGTCGATGCGGGCGGCCACGGCCTTGAACTCGTTGCTGGCCACGGCGGCGCGGAAGGCCTCGCGCAGCTTCTTCTCGATGGCCGGCGGCAGGCCCTTGGGCGCGCCGATGCCGTTGGGGGCCTCCACCACCACGTTGTAGCCCAGCTCCTTGAGCGTGGGCGTGCTGGCGAAGCGCGGCGTGCGCTGCTCGCCCCAGGTGGCCAGCAGGCGCAGCTTGCCGGCCTCCACATGCGGTGCCCACGAGCTGGAGTCCGCCAGCAGGTCCACCTGACCGGCCAGCACGTCCTGCAGCGCCTGCGAGCCGCCCTTGTAGGCGATGGCGTTGAACTTGACGCCGGCCGCCATCGCAAACTGCTCCATGCCCACGTGCGTGGCGCCGCCGATGCCGGCGTGCGCATAGGTCAGCTTGCCCGGGTCCGCCTTGGCGGCGGCAATCACGTCCTGCAGCGTGTGGAAGCGGGAATTGGCCGGCACGGCGATGCCGAAGGTCTGGCCGGAGGTGCGCGCCAGATAGGTCAGCTCGGTGCGCGGGTCCAGTTGAAGCATGCCAAGCTGGGAGAAGCGCGTGACGGAGATCGGGATCTGGCCGATGGTGTAGCCGTCCGGGTTGGCGCGCGCCAGCGCCTTGGTGCCGATCATGCCGGACGCGCCGGCCTGGTTTTCCACCACCACCGACTGGCCGAGCAGGCCGGCTGCCACCTGGCACAGCGCGCGCATCGACTGGTCCGCCGTGCCGCCCACGGGCCACGGGCAGATGAACTTGATCGGGCGCTCGGGGTAGGCCGCCGCGGCGCGGGCGCCGCTCGGCAGGATCAGCCCGGCGGTGCCGGTGGCAGCCGCCACGGCGCTGGCCGCACCGCCCAGCAACAGCCGGCGGCGGGCGAGACTGGTCGGCAGTTCTGAAGGGGAAGCGATGAGGGAAGCGGTGGGGATACCGTGTGGCATGTTGTCTCCGTCTCTTTTGTGTTTGCGTTCTGGGCGATGGTGCTTTGCCATCGCCATGCCCTCATTGTGGGCATGTCAGTCATAACAATCCAATCAAGAAATGGCATTGCTTCATAACCTTAAGGTTAGATAGACTGCCCGGATGGCCCATATCGACCGCGCGCTGCGCTCCAATATCAAGCTGCGCCACCTGCAACTGCTGGTGGCGCTGGACGAATTCCGCCATCTGGGCCGTACCGCCGAGTTCCTGGCCGTGAGCCAGCCGGCGGTGTCCAAGGTGCTGGCCGAGGTGGAGAAGATGCTGGGCATGACGCTCTTCACGCGCTCCACGCGCGGCACGGAGCCCACGCCGGCGGGGGAATCGCTGGTGCGCTTCGCGCGTTCGGTGCTGGCGCAGTACGAGGTCACGCGCGACGAGATCGAGTCCGTGGCCAGCGGCGCCGCCGGCCGGGTGCGGGTGGGGTCGATGGGCGCTGCGCTGCCGGTGCTGCTGGCGCGCGCCGTCACGCGGCTCAAGACGCAGTCCCCGCGCGCCACGGTGCTGGTGGAGGAGGGCGACCTGACGCACCTGCTGCCGCGCCTGCGCCTGAGCGAACTGGATGTGATCGTGGGGCGGCTGGAGCCCGCCTACGCGGCGCCGGATCTGGTGACCGAGCCGCTCTATGACGAGCCGATGGTGGCTATCGTCGGCGCCGGTCATCCGCTCGCCGGCAAGGCCCGGCCGGACTGGGCCGACCTCGCGGCCATGCCCTGCGTGCTGCCGCCGCCGTGGGCGTCGCTGCGCGTGAAGATCGAACAGACCTTTTTCCGGCACGGCCAGCAGCCGCCTGCCGATGTGATGGAATCGTCATCCTATCTGGCCGTGACGACCTTCGTCGCCCAGCGCGGCGCGGCAGGGTTCGTGGCGAGGTCGGTGGGGCAGCAGCTGGAGGCGGAAGGGCGCTTCCATGTGCTGCCGCTGGACGTGGAGGTGGCGTTGCCGCCCGTGGGCCTGATCCGGCTGCGCGAGCGCCGGCAGGCCCCGAGCGCGGAGCAGTTGATCGACTGCCTCCGGGCGGAGGCAGCGTCGATCCAATCGTCTGGTCAATCGTCGATCAAACCGCCGAAACGTCCCGCGCCGGCTCCGTCGCGCCGGACAACGGCGGATCGGTAACGATGGAGCGCAGCGCCGGTTCGGGCGCGGCCAGCGCGGCCAGGTCCGGCACCGGGCGGCGCAGGGCGGGCGAGGTGGCGAAGGCGGTTTCCATCGCCTGCGCCACGCCCAGCGTCTGCCGGTCCGCGCGGAAGCCACCCGTCACCTGAAGCCCGAACGGCATGCCGGCGAGGTCGGTGCCGCAGGGCAGCGCGATCGACGGATGCGTGGTCAGCGTGACCACATAGGTCAGCGCCAGCCAGCGGTAGTAGTTGGCCTGCGGCTGGCCGCCCACGGTGTCGGCGTAGAGGCGCGTCCACGGGAACGGGGAGACCGGCGTGGTCGGCGACAGGATCACGTCATAGTCCCGATACGCGGCCTGGAAGCGCTGCAAAATGCGCGTCTGCTCGGCCTGTGCCCACGCGCTGTCCACCAGCGACATGCGCGCGCCCATCTCGTAATTCGCACGGGTATTCGGCCCCAGGCTCGACGGATCGCGCGTGTAGGCGTCGTGCATGCCGGCCACGAAGCTCTCGGCGCGCAGCACGTCGAAGCAACGGTGTACATCGCCCAGATCGAACGCCACCGGCTCGCAGGTGCGGAACAGGTGCTTCATCGCGGCGATCTTGGCGCGGAAGGTCTGGCGGATGTCGTCATCCACATCGCAGCAGCCGAAGTCCTCGGTGTAGCCCACGCGCAGCGAGCCCAGGTCGACGTTGGCCGGCACCAGAAAACCAAGCGGATCGCTCTCGTAACTCAGCGGGTCCGTCACCGACATTCCGGCCGAGGCGGCCAACTGCAGGCAGGCATCGGCCACCGTGCGGCCCATCGGGCCGACCACCGAGATCGGCGTCCAGCCCAGCAGCTTGCGCGAACTCGGCACCAGCCCCGGCGAAGGCCGGAAGCCCACCACGCCGCACTTGGCGGCCGGAATGCGCAGCGAGCCGCCCGTGTCCGAGCCGGTGCAGACCGGCAGGAAGTCCGCCGCCAGCGCGGCGGCCGAGCCGCCCGAGGACCCGCCGGCATTGAGATTCGGATTGAACGGATTGCCGGTGGCGCCCCAGACCACGTTGCGCGAATTGGCGCCGGCGCCCATCTCGGGCACGTTGGTCTTCGCCGTGACGATGGCGCCGGCGGCGCGCAGGCGGGCCACCAGCACGTTGTCCTGCGCCGGCACATTGCCGCGATACAGCGGCGAGCCGAAGGTGGTCAGCAGGCCAGCGGTGGCCTCCAGATCCTTCACGCCGAGCGGCAGGCCGTGCAGCAGGCCGAGCGGCTCGCCGCGCATCACGGCGCGTTCGGCTTCGCGCGCCTGCTCGCGGGCGCGCTCGAAGTCCGTGGCCGTAATCGCGTTGATCTTCGGGTTGTAGGCCTCGATCCGCGCGATGCAGGCATCGAGCAGTGCGACGGGCGAGATTTCCTTGTTGCCGATCAGGCGGCGCAGTTCCACTGCCGACAAGGTCGGCAGGCTGTCTTGCAGGGGCATGCTGTCTCCGGAGCCAGGCGTCAGGGTTGGGTTACTCGGCCTGGATATTGGCGGCGCGCGCGATGGCGCGCATCTGGGGCGTTTCCTTGACGATCTTCGCGGCCACCTGCGCGCCGGTGGCGTAGGTCGGCTCGAAGCCGTTGTCGATCAGCTTCTGGCGCGTGGCGGGGTCCGCCACCACTTCGCCGAGGGTCTTCTCCAGCTTGGCCTTCACCTCGGCGGGCACGCCGGCCGGGGCGACGATGACGAGCCACGTGGCGGCGTCCATGCCGGGGTAGCCGCTCTCGGCCACCGTGGGCACGTCCGGCAGCAGGGCCGAGCGCTTGGCCGTGGTCACGGCAATCGCCTTGACCTTGCCGGCCTTCACCTGCGGGATGGCGGCGGTGACGGTGTCCATGCTGAACGGGATCTGGCCGCCGATCAGGTCGGTCATGGCCGGCGCGCTGCCCTTGTATGGCACGTGGAGCATCTTGGTGCCGGTGAGGGTTTGCAGCGCCTCGCCCGCGAAGTGCGCCGTGGTGCCGGCGCCGAACGAGCCATAGGAATACTTGCCCGGCGAGGGTTTGACCATCGCCACGTATTCCTTGAGGTTGTTGGCCGGCGTGTCGCGGTTGGCYAGCAGGATCAGCCCGGTCACGCCCACCTGGGCCACGGGGTCGAAGCTCTTGATCGGGTCGTACGGCAGCTTGGCGTGGATGGCCGGGTTGACCGTGAAGGTGGTGCCGGAGGTAACCAGCAGCGTGTAGCCGTCAGGTGCCGCCTTCGCCACGAAACTGGCGCCAACGATGGTGCCTGCGCCGGGTCGGTTGTCCACCACCACGGTCTGGCCGAGCCGTTCACCGAGCTTCTGGCCGACGATGCGGCCGATCACGTCAGTGGATCCGCCCGGCGGGAACGGAATCACGAGTTGGATCGGCTTGGTCGGATATCCGCCCTGCGCGGCGGCGGTGCCGGCCACGCTGGCCAGGCCGAGCGCGAGGGCGCCGGCCATGGGGGCCAGCGTCAGGCGACGGCCACGCGAAAATCGATTCGAAAGACGGGGGGCGGGGAAAAGCATGAACAGGCTCCGGCAGTAGAGAGAAAGGACACGTCACAGGCTTCGTTGGATCTCATCGTAAGCCGGTCCATGCTTGCAGTGTGCGCAATCTTTCGAATATTCGATTGCCATATCGGCAATCTTCGCTAGACTGGCGACGTTGATGTCACGTGTCATCCCGGAGATTCCATGTCGTATCGCACCCTGCAGGAAACCGCCGTCCGCTACTTCCTGGAAGTGGTSCGGACGGGGTCGGTCAAGGACGCCGCGCTGAAGCTGAACGTGGCGCCCTCCGCCGTGAGCCGGCAGGTGGCGCGGCTGGAGGCCGAACTGGACACCCTGTTGTTCGACCGCCGCGCACGCGGGCTGGTGCCCAATGCGGCGGGCGAATTGCTGGCCGCCTACGCCAAGCGCACGCAACAGGACATCGAGCGGGTGACCGGCGACATCCAGGCCCTGCGCGGCCTGCGCGCCGGCCGGGTGCGGCTGGCCAGCGTGGCCGGGCTGGCGCACGAGTTCCTGCCCTCGCTCGCGGCGGCGTTCCGCGCCCAGCACACCGGCATCCGCTTCGATCTCGAGGTCTGCCCGCAGGCTGACGTGGCGCGCCGCATTCGCGACGGTGAGGCCGATATCGGCGTGACCCTGAGCGGGCTGCCCGAGCCGAGCATCGAGGTGGAGCTGCGCCATCCGGCGCCGGTGCTGGCCATCATGGCGCCCGACCATCCGCTGGCCAGCCAGCGCCAGATCTCGCTCTCGCAGGTGGTGGCCTACCCGCTGGCGCTGGCGCCCGCGGACAGCTCGCTGCGCCAGTTGCTGGACACCAGTTGCAGCCGRCAGGGCCTGAACTACGAAACCATCTTTTCCAGCAATTACCTTGATTCACTGGTGTCGTTCGCGGCGGCAGGCGGGGGCGCGATCACGTTCTATGGCGAGGTGTCCGTGCGCAGCCGGCTGGCCGCCGGGCTGATCGCCGCCGTGCCACTGCGCGACCGCGAGATGAACGAGCGCTATATCGAGATCCAGACGCTGGCCAAGCGCAACCTGCCCGAGGCCGCCCGGGCCTTCCTCCAGCAATTGACTGATTCGCTGACCGGCATGGGGGATCTCCATGATTGACATGGATTGCCAAACCGGCAATCAAGTCTTCGATTCATTGCACATCATGGATGCACCGCCGCCCGGCCTGCCTTGGCAGAATCGTGGCTGACGCCGCCCCCCTCTATATAGATACCTCTCGATATGACCGATTCGTCCGCGCCCGGTAACCCTTCCTCCACCGCAGTGATCGTCCTGGGCGCCGGCATCGTGGGCGTCTCCACCGCGCTGGCCTTGCAGCAGCGCGGCCACGCGGTCTGTCTGGTCGATCGGCAGGCGCCGGGCCGGGCCACCTCCTACGGCAATTGCGGCATCCTCCAGCGCGAGGCGGTGCGGCCCTACGCCTTCCCCCGCGACTGGCAGGCGCTGCTGCGCGTGGCCACGGGGCAGGGCAACGACGTGCACTACCACCTGCGCGCGCTGCCGGCACTGGTGCCGGCGCTGGCCCGCTACTGGCATGCCTCGGCGCCCGCGCGCTATGCCGGCACGGTGGCGGCCTACAGCGCCCTGATCCGCCATTGCCTCGATGAACACGCGCCGTGGATTGCCCGCGCCGGGGCGCAGGACCTCGTCCGCCACGATGGCTGGCTGGAGGCCTACCGCAGCGAAGCCGAGTTCGACGCCGCCGCCCGCGACGCCACGGCCGTGGCCGCCGACCATGCGCTCGATCACGCCCTGCTGGACCGCGCGGCGCTGCAGCAGGCCGAGCCGGCCCTGCGCGACGTGCTGGCCGGCGCCATCCACTGGCGCGACCCATGGACCGTGAGCGATCCCGGCGAACTGGTCGCCCGCTATGCCGCGCTGTTCGAGCGGCAGGGCGGCACCTTCTGCCATGGCGACGCCGCCACGCTGCGCGCCAGCGGTTCGGGCTGGCAGGTGTCTACGGAGGACGGCAAGGTCGAGGCGGCGCAGGCCGTAATCGCGCTGGGGCCGTGGGCGGCGGATCTGACCACGCGGCTGGGCTATCGGCTGCCGCTATTCGTAAAACGCGGCTATCACCGCCACTATGCGACCGAGGCGATGCCGTCCAAGCCGGTGCTGGACGCCGAGAACGGCGTGCTGCTGGTGCCGATGCGGCAGGGCCTGCGCGTGACCACGGGCGCGGAGTTCGCCCATCGCGACGCACCGCCCACGCCGGTCCAGTCCGGCCGGGCCGAGCAGATCGCCGCGCAGATGGTGCGGCTGGGCGCCCCCGTGGAGGCGCAGCCGTGGATGGGTGCCCGCCCGTGCRTCGCGGACATGCTGCCCGTGGTGGGCCGCGCGCCGCGCCATCCCGGCCTCTGGTTCCATTTCGGGCATGGCCATCAGGGGCTGACGCTTGGGCCGGCCACCGCCCGGCTGCTGGCCGAGCTGTTCGACGGGGACGCGACGTATGTCGACGCCGCACCGTACGATCCGCGTCGGTTTGGAGATTGAGYGGGCCGGACTTCGTCCGAGACGCCGACCCTCTCCCCCGGCCCCTCTCCCGGAGGGAGAGGGGCGAAAACGGCGAGATTTCCAAGTGCCGACGGTTTGCTCCCCTCGCCCGCTTGCGGGAGAGGGGTCGGGGGAGAGGGCCGGCGCTTCCCTTCACTGGCGCCGGCAGATTGCGSCTGACGCCGCGCCGCCGTCGGTTCGCCGCGTGGGGCTGTTGCGCCGGGTGGCGCCGGTGGTAACCTCCCAGCGTTCCCGATCCGCCACAAAGCCCCCCACCGTGCGCCATTCCGATCCGCAGATGTGGCGGTCCGCCGCCGACCAACGCGCCTATGAGGAAGCCCGCCGCAACGTGCGCGCGCTGCGCGGCTTCTATATCCACCTGACGCTCTACGTGGTGGTCAACACCATCCTCGTGCTCTGGAACGTGTTCGGCGCCTCGCACCGGCCCTGGTCCGGCGCGCCGCTGCTGGGCTGGGGCCTGGGGCTGACCGCCCATGGCGTGCTGGTCTGGAGCCGCGTGGGCCTGCTCGGCCGCCGCTGGGAGGAGCGCAAGATCGCCGAGTACATGGCGCGCGAGCAGGTGCGCACGATCTCCACCGAGAAGCAGCTGGTGGAGGCGCAGATGCGGCTGCTGCAGGCCCAGATCGAGCCGCATTTCCTGTTCAACACGCTGGCCAACGTGGTGAGCCTGATCGAGCCGGCGCCGCGCAAGGCGACGCTGATGCTCGAACACTTCATCGCCTACCTGCGTGCGTCGCTGGCCGCGAGCCGGGCTACGCAGGGCACGGTGGCGCAGGAGGCCACGCTGCTGCGCGACTATCTCGCCCTGATCAAGATCCGCATGGGCGAGCGGCTCCAGTATCGTATCGACGTGGACCCGGCGCTGAACGAGGTGCCGTTGGCGCCGATGCTGCTGCAGCCGGTGGTGGAGAACGCGATCCGGCACGGGCTGGAACCGAAGATCGAGGGCGGGCACCTGACCGTGCGGCTGACGCGGCGCGGCGGGCGCATGCTGGCTTCGATCGAGGATGACGGCATGGGCTTCCGCCCATCGGCCAGCGCCGGCGTGGGGCTGTCCAACCTGCGCGACCGGCTGGCCGTGCTCTACGACGGCGAGGCACAGGTGCGCATCGAGGAGCGCTCGCCCGGCACGGCCGTCCACATCGACATTCCGCTGTCCGCCCCCTTCCGCAACGGAGAGACCCCATGACTCGGATGCCCACCGCCTTGATTGCCGATGACGAGGAGCACCTGCGCACGCATCTGCGCGGCAAGCTGGAGCGGCTGTGGCCCGAGTTGCGCATCGTGGGGGAGGCGGCCAATGGCGTGGAGGCCGCGCAGGCCATCGCACAACTGGCGCCGGCGGTGGCCTTTCTCGATATCAAGATGCCAGGGCTGTCCGGGCTGGAGGTGGCGCAGGGCATCGAGACCGATACGCGGGTGGTCTTCGTCACCGCCTTCGACCAGTACGCGCTGGACGCCTTCGAGCGCGAGGCTGTGGACTACCTCGTCAAGCCGGTGACGGACGAACGTTTGGCGCGGTCCGTGGAGCGGCTGCGCAAGGCCTTCCAGGAGGCGGCGCCGCTGCCGGAGCTGGCGCAGTTGCTGAGCCAGCTCACGCGCGGCCCGGCCCGCCCGGAGGCCGGCGCGGCGCCGCTGCGCTGGGTGCGGGCGAGCCGGGGCAACACCACCAGCCACGTGCCGATCCAGGACGTGCTGTACTTCCAGGCCGACGACAAATACGTGGTGGTGCATACGCGCGACGGCGAGCACCTGATCCGTACGCCGCTGGCCGAGCTGATGGAAGGACTCGACCCGGACACCTTCTGGCAGGTGCATCGCTCGACCATCGTCAATATGGAATACGTGGCCGGCACGCGGCGGGATGACAGCGGGCGGCTGTTCGTGCGCCTCCAGAATCGGGAAACCAAAAGCGAGACCGAACTGCCGGTCTCGCGCGCCTACGTGCACCGCTTCCGCCAGATGTAGCGGGCGAGGGGAGGTTTAGTCGCGGTTCATGAACTGGTCGATCTTGCGGGACTCCCAGTCGCGCCCACGTTGCGAGACGCGCCACCAGACCAGCAGGCCATGGATCGTCAGCCCCAGCCCCCAGGCCAGCGTGGTGGTGAGCGGCCACGGCCAGCCGGCCTCAAGCGAGCGGTGCGCCCAGCTGGGCGACGGCATGAACAGGAAGCGGAACCAGAGCCATCCGTTCACGGCGAGGTAGATCAGCAGGTGCAGATACCAGCCGCGCAGCGCCCGGACCATGCGGTGGGCGCGCCAGTACGCCATGGCGTTCTCGTCGGCGGGGTGGGTCGGGCGGTGCATCGCGTCGTGTCGCATCGGGAACCTCATCGGAAAGGGTTGATGAGGACAAATTACGCCGCCGGCGGGTGGGATGCCAGGGCGAGGCGCCGAATCGACGGATCCGCTTCGCGAATGACCGGAACGGGGCGTCAACGACCGGGCGCGTTGCAAGGGAATTGAAAGCTTATGGCGGGTTAACGCGCGACTATCGCAGCGATTAGACACATTAGCTGGAACAGTCTGTTGCCCATCCCGTCCATTGCATTGCAGCAATCACCACCTAATCTTCGTGGGACAGTTCTTTCGGTTACAACAAGGAGGTACCGCCATGAACCTGACGCTCGAAGCCATTCTGCCCGCCCAACGYGAAACCGGCGCGGCCGTGGGGGACTCGGTCACTGCCATTCAACAYCAGGACATCGTTGTCGCGTTCTCCGCGCTGATGGCTTCGCAGCAAGTGGCGGTGCTGCACATGCTCTATCCGCGCACCGATGCGCGCACGCACCGCAGCCTCGGCCAYCTGGTCAACGCGCTGCACGGCCACGGCCTGCAYCGSGTGGCGGARCTGGTGGATCAGGAAGCGCACTACCTCGTCTTCAAGGACCCGACCGAGGCTTGCCCGGTAGCTCAAGCTGCGCCTCGGGGCCCTTGTCCCAGAACATCGCCTCGCCGGCGTCGGTCGTGGCCGCATAGCGGGCACCCGACGCCGCGCGCGTCTGCGACAACAGCAGCTTCTTGTCCAGCCACGTCAGGTAGGCGTAGCCGGGTTCGGTCTGCACGAAGGTGGCCAGGATCAGCGCGTCGGCCCCCGGGCAGCGCACCGAGAACGGCCCCCGGGTGATGCCCTTGGCGTCCTGCGTGCGCGGGCCGGCGAAGTTCTGCCGCAGCAAGTGAATCCGATCGATGTATTCGGCGGTGGTGCACGCGCGTGCGTCGCTCGCCTTCCAGCAGTCGTTGCGGCCCTTGATCCAGCCGCGCTGCTCGGCCAGCAACGTCTTCTTGCGGCTCGTGCTCATGGAGCGCGCGTCGAGCGCCAGCCCGTACAGGCGCGTCGTTTCCTTGTCGAGCTTCGCCAGCGTATCGTCCTTGCAGATCATCTGCTCGATCTGGCCTTCGGCCCGCTTGCAGTCGAAGCTGGGGCTGGCGGCGTGCCCCGCGCCTGTCAGCACGCCGAGCACGGCACCCAGCAGGATACGGCGTGGAAGCATGGCCAGACCTCCTCCGGGCGTGGTCAGCCCGCGTTGCGTTCCAGGACGACGAAGTGCTTGCGCACGGGCTCGATCACTTCAAATACCCCTTCGAAACCAGCCGGGATCACGCAGGCATCCCCGGGCCCGAACTCGCGCGTCACGCCGGCATGGTCGGTGATCCGCAGCCGGCCGCTGATGACGTGGAAAAACTCCTCCTTGCCAGCCGGAAACGCAATGCGCCATGCACCGGGCTCGCACGCCCAGATCCCGCAATCGAAATCGCCCGCCGCGGCGCTGTAGTGTGTCCACGTGGTGCGATCCGGGTTGCCCTCGACAAGGCGATCCGGCCTAGGCCGGTCGTGCGTGGGCGCGGGGTCGGCGCGGAAATCGGTCAGGGCGGGTAGGGTAGGAAGGGTAGAAAGGGGTTTGGACACGGCTGTACTGGACGGAATGAATGCTCAACAAATGGCAGCCGCCAGTGTAGCCCGCCCGRTCSGCTTCGCGGGGTGGGYMACCGCACCGTCACGGATGTGCGCTTGGGGCATCACSGCTTGGTCGGGCCGTGATGCTGATGTAGCGCAAGAAAGGTCGGCGTGCGGGGGGGGGGGCGCGTGGCAAAACCTGCGCGCACAAAAAAGCGGYCCCACAAAGAAATACCCCGACGCGCGGGATCGTCGGGGTAGTAAGAGTTGCCAAGTCGTTTGGGGTCGTGTCGAGTGACCCTGGGGCAAGTGTGACCTGCGCTGCTACGCCCGCCAATAACTCAGCTGAGTTATTGCGGGAAACGAGGACAAAGCTCGCAAATTGGGCTGCTGCACTGCGAGATTCTGAACAAAAGAACGAAATTCCATGATGCGCACCGAAAGGCGCCGCCAGCCCCGCTGCACGCGTGGCATCACTCGTTAGGGTGATGGGCGCGGTTACCCGTTGGCGTCGCGCCGGCCGGCCGCGCTGTGCGTTGCGGGATGGTGGGGGTATTCCATGAGCAGCGCGCTTACCACGCCGTTGGTCCAGCCGAAGCCGTCCTGTAGCGGATATTCGCCGCCGCCGCCGCCCTCTGCGCCGTCCATGCGCGGCTCCAGCCGATATTTCTCGACTAGCTTGTACTCGTGGGTGTAGAGGCTGCCCACCGTGGCGAGCCAGCGGTGCGCGATCTCGTCGGCCAGCGCCTCGCAGCCGTAGCGCCGCAGCCCGTGGATGGCGATCCACTGCAACGGCGCCCAGCCATTGGGCTGGTCCCACTGCTGGCCGGAGTCCCGCTCGGTCGTAGCCAGGCCCCCTGCCTCGAGCAGCCGGGCGCCCACCACGTCGGCCACGCGCGCGGCCTGCGCGGGCGTGGCCATCCGCAGGTAGAGCGGCATCAGCGTRGCCGCCGTCAACAGTTCGCGCCGCTTGCCGCGCTGCCAGTCGAAATCGAAGAACGCGCCGGCGTCCTCGTCCCACATGGTGGCGAAGATGGCGTGGCGCCGCCGCTCGGCAGCTTCCGCATATTGCCTGGCGGAATCGGGTTCGCCGGTGGCGTTGCACAGCGCGGCCAGGCGGATTTCGGCATGCCAGAGCAGGGCGTTGAGGTCGATGGGCAGGATGCAGGTGGTGCGGATGGTGGCGAGGTCGCTCGCCGGCGCCTGGGAAAACCCGGTGRTCGCATCGGGCTGGCCATCGCACCATCGCGAACTGAAGTCCCAGCCTGACTCGGCCGCCGCACGCAGGTCGCGGTACACGATATGGTGGGGCCGGCCGCTGCGCCGCGCCGTCTCCACGTCCTCGAGGTAGGCCTCCTCGCGCGGATGGGCGCGGTCGTCCCAATAGCGGTTCAGCACCGCGCCGTCAGGCAGCCGCACCACGCGCCGGTGGGCCGCGCCGGGCTGCAGATGCGCCGCGCCGTCCATCCAGAACGCATATTCCAGCTTCAACTGCGGCAGGTAGGCGTGCGCCGCTTCGACGGCATGGTCCTCGAACAGCGTSGTCATCAGGGAGAACACGGGCGGCTGCGAGCGGGTGAGGTAATACGTGCGCGTGCCGTTGGGCACCAGCCCGTAGGTGTCGATCAGGTAGGCGAAGTTGTCCGCCATCGCGCGCAGCAGGTCATGCCGGCCGCTGGCCGCCAGCCCGAGCATCGTGAAATACGAATCCCAGTAATAGAGTTCGCGGAAGCGCCCGCCCGGCACCACGTAGGGGCGCGGCAGCGGCAGCAGCGAGCAGAGCGACGGATGCTCGGCGGGCTCGCGCGTCAGCACCGGCCACAGGCCGTCGATATGGTCGCGCAGGGAATGGTCGGGGTTGGAGACGTAGTGCTCGTCCGGAATCGATTCGCGCGCGAAGTGCGCCTGCACGAATGCCGCGAGCGAGAAATCCGCCGACTCGCGTTGCGCGCGATAGCGCTCCAGGATGACCTCCGGCGCCACCAGCGGCACGCAATCGGGAAAGGTCTTGCTGTCGGCGAACAGGCCGCTGGCCTGCACATCGACGAACAGTTCGGCGTAGCGCTCAGCCGGCGACACCGCATCGGCCGCCGCGCAGCCATGGAGCGTGCGCGGACCGGGGCAGGGGAGGTGGGTGACCGATGGCGCCAGCGCGTGGCAATGCGCGGGGCGAGGCGTGTCGGCGCAACTGGCTTGCCGCGCGCCAGCATCGGCCGCCGCCGGGCGGGTGTGGGCCACCACGTGCGGCACGGCGTGGGGCTCGGCGTGGGGCTCGGCGTGGGGCTCGGCATGAGCCTCCTGCCCGGGCGTGGCGCCGTCTCCCGCCGTCCTGCCTTGCAGTCGCATTGCCATGCCTCCCAGGGGTTTGTTTCACGGTGAGAGTCGGGGGGATTGGGCAAAGTTCAAACCGACTGGCCCTCGGCACCCGCAATGCGGGGAATGCGCTTGCGGGGCTTCTGCGCGGCCTGCCACAGGTCATAGGTCGTCTGCATGCCGCTCCACATCTCTCGGCTCGCGCCCAGTGCCTCTTCCAGCCGGATCGAGATATCAGGCGTCATGGCCGCATGGCCATTCACGATGCGCGACAGCGTGGCGCGCGTCACCCCGATATGGCGGGCGAAGCCATTCGAGTCATGCGTTGTCTCGCGTCTTTCAGTGATGGCCCGATGTTCGATTAAATCAGTTCGCCTTCGCGCCCATTTGGCCAAACGCGCGCGGATCTGTTACGAAGCGTGCAAATCCTGATGCAGTCCGTTGTCCAGCGGCGACAAACTCGCCTGCAACGCCCCCCTCACCGCCCCGCCGCAATCCCCCGAATCCCCGCCACAAATGCCTCCGCCACCGGTTCCAGTGTCCGGTCGCTGCGGCGGAGGAGGCCGATGGGTTCTTCGGTGCCTTGGGTGTCCACGGGCAGGAGGACCATTTCGCCGGCGGCGACGGCGCGGCGGGTGGCGGAGAGGGGGGCGGCCCAGACGGTGTCGCTCTGCTGCGTGAGCAGGCGGCCGAGGTAGGCGTCGGCGGTTTCCACGCAGCCTTCGGGCAGGGTGTGGCCGTGGCGTGCCAGCAGGCTCTCGGTGCTGTGGCGCGGGATCGAGCCGATGGCGGGAATCACCAGCGGCCACGCCAGCACCTCRCGCATGGTCGGGCGCGCGTTGTCGGCGAGCGGATGGCCCGCGCGCACGGCCAGCACCAGCGGCTCCGGGCCGAGCGATTCGAACCAGAGGCCTTCCATCGCGGCGGGGTCGTCCATGCGGCCGATGACGAGGTCGAGCACGTCGGCCTTGAGCAGGTCGATCAGCGTGCGGTTCATGCCGGTCTGCACGGCCAGCGCCACCTCGGGGTGCGCGGTGCGGAATTGCGCGACGGCGTCGAGCAGCAGCGCCGGCACGATGCTCGGCAGCGCGCCCAGCCGGATGCGTTCGTGGCGCGGGGCATCGGCGCCGGCCAGGCTGTCCGCCGCCGCGTCCACGTCCTCGATGATGCGCAGCGCATGGCGCAGGAAGCGCATGCCCGCCGCCGTCAGGTCCGTGCCGGCGCGCTGGCGCACCAGCAGCCGGGCGCCGACCAGTTCCTCGAGTTCGGTCAGCGTCTTGGACACCGCCGGCTGGGTCAGGCCCAGCCGCGCACCGGCCCGGCCCAGGTGCTGGGTCTGCGCCACGGTGACGAAGCAGTGCAGGTGCCGCAGCCGGATACGGGTGCGGAACAGATCGGGCGACGGATCCGATACATCCATAACTAAAAGTCATCCAAATTACGCAAAAACTCAATTTACATGACTTCCGGCGGTGCTTACAGTCTAAGTCTCGCCCCACACACCAAAACGGAGACAGCGCGATGCCCCCACGCCCCGGTCCCTACCGTCGCCCGTACTGGGACACCCAGCCCCCGTACCGCTTCGACCCCTATGGGTCCACGCAACTGCGCGCGCCGTCCCAGCCGCTGATCGCGCTGCCGCAATCGATTTCCGARCTGACTGGCCCGACTTTCGGCCCCGAATTCGTCCGTGACGGTGACAACGACCTGACCGCCGGCCATGGCGGCGAGCCGATCGGCGAGCGGATTCTCGTGACGGGCCGCGTGCTCGACGAGAACGGCCGCCCGGTGCCGCACGCGCTGATCGAGATCTGGCAGGCCAACGCCGCCGGCCGCTATGTGCACAAGCGCGACCAGCACGACGCGCCGCTCGACCCCAATTTCACGGGCGATGGCCGCACCCTGACCGATGCGCAGGGCCGCTACCAGTTCAAGACGATCAAGCCGGGTGCCTACCCTTGGCGCAATCATCACAACGCGTGGCGTCCGCAGCACATTCACTTTTCGCTGTTCGGCAATGCCTACGCCACGCGCCTGGTCACGCAGATGTATTTCCCCGGCGACCCGCTGCTCGCGTTCGACCCGATCTTCAACTGCGTGCCCGATGCCAAGGCGCGCGACCGCCTGATCGCCACGTTCGACTGGGCGACCACCTCGCCCGAATACGCGCTCGGTTACCAATTCGATATCGTGCTGCGTGGCCGCGATGCCACGCCGATGGAGTAAGGCCATGCTCTACGCTACCGCCTCCCAAACCGTTGGGCCGTACCTCCATATCGGCCTTGCCGCGCTGGACTGCGCCGACCTGACCGCCGATGCCCCCGACCTGGCCGGGCAGCGCATCGTGATCGAGGGCCGTGTGATCGATGGCCGCGGCGAGCCCGTGCCGGACGGCATGGTCGAGATCTGGCAGGCCAACCCCGCCGGCCGCTATCGGCATGAGGAAGACACCGGCGACGCACCGCTGGTGCCCGGCTTCACCGGCTTCGGCCGCGTGCCGACCGGCCCGGATGGCGGTTTCCGCTTCGTCACGGTGAAGCCCGGCCCGGTGCCGGATCTCGCCGGTGACCTGCAGGCGCCGCACATCATGGTGTCCGTGTTCACACGCGGGCTGGTCAAGCACGTGGCCACGCGGCTGTACTTCGGCGATGAAGCCGCCGCCAACGCCGCCGACAGCGTGCTCGGCCTGGTGCCGCCCGCGCGCCGCGCCACGCTGGTTGCAGACGCCACGGCSCCCGGCASCTACCGCTGGAACGTGGTGCTGCAGGGCGCGGACGAAACCGTGTTCTTCGATATCTGACCCCGGCACGCCTCGCCCTCCGCGAGGCGTTTTGCCGCACAATCGGAGCATTCCTACCGGTCCGCCCCCGCCGACGATGCCCTCAATTTCCCGCCTGACCGATCCGATGTTCGGCAGTCCCCCCGTGCTCGCGATCTTTTCCGATACCGGCACCGTGCGGCGCATGCTCGATGCCGAGGCGGCCCTCGCGCGCGCCGAGGCGCACTGCGGCGTGATTCCCGCGCAGGCTGCTGCCGTCATCACCGARGTCTGTGCCGATGTCGGCGTGATCGACCTTGATGCCCTCGCGCAGTCCGCCGTCGCCGCCGGCAACCTCGCCATCCCGTTCGTAAAGCAGTTGACCGCCGCCGTGGCGCGGCGCGATGCCGAGGCTGGCCGCTACGTCCATTGGGGCGCGACCAGCCAGGACATCATCGACACCGGCGCCATGCTGCAACTGGCCGATGCCCTGCAGGCCATCGAYAYCGAYCTGCTGCGCCTGGGCGATGCCTGCGCGACGCTGGCCACCGCCCACCGGACCACGCCGATGGTGGCGCGCACCTGGCTCCAGCACGCGCTGCCCACCACCTTCGGCCTGAAGGCTGGCGGCTGGCTCGATGCGCTGCGCCGCGACGTGATCCGCCTGCGCCAGTCCGCCGATCAGGCGCGCGTGCTGCAATTCGGCGGTGCCGCCGGCACGCTGGCCAGCCTGGGCGACAAGGCGCCCGCCGTGGCCGCGCAGTTCGCCCGCGAGCTGSGCCTGGACCTGCCCGCGCTGCCGTGGCACGCGCATCGTGACCGACTGGTGGCAGTGGCCACGGCGCTGGGCATGCTCACGGGCACGCTCGGCAAGATGGCGCGCGATCTGTCGCTGATGATGCAAACCGAAGTGGGCGAGGTGGCTGAGCCATCGGGCCCGGGCCGGGGCGGCTCCAGCACGATGCCGCACAAGCGCAACCCGGTGGGCTGCGCGGCGGTGCTGACCGTGGCCGTGCGCGTGCCGCCGCTGGTGGCGACGATGCTCGCCGGCATGGTGCAGGAGCATGAGCGCGCGCTGGGCGGCTGGCAGGCCGAGTGGGACACGCTGCCGCAAATCGTCACGCTCGCGGCCGGCGCGCTGCGCCAACTGGGCGACGTGGCGGCGGGCCTGGAAGTGGATGCCGCCCGCATGCGCGCCAATCTCGACCTGACACACGGCCTGATCCTGGGCGAGGCTGCGATGCTGGCCCTCGGCGGCCGCATTGGCCGGCTGGAGGCGCACCACGTGGTGGAAGCGGCCTCGCGCCGCGCGGGGGAGCAGGGCGAGACGCTGCGCGTGGCGCTGGCCGCCACGCTCGCCGCCAATCCCGCGCACGCCACGCTGTTGGATGACGCCGAACTGGACCGCCTCAGCGACCCGGCGCACTACGCCGGGCAGTCCGCCGCCTTCGCCGATGCCGCCGTGGCCGCCTGGCAGGCCCTGCGCGCCGCCTGACCCTATACCGACAAGGAGACCACGTTGCCCTATCTCGACCACGCCGGCGCCCGGCTGTTCTACACCGTCGATGGCCCGGACACCGCGCCCGCCATCGTCTTTTCCAACTCGCTGGGCACCGATCACACGATGTGGCAGCCGCAGGCCGCCGCGCTGGCGGGCCGCTTCCGCGTGGTGCGCTACGACGTGCGCGGCCACGGCCGCTCCACMGCGCCCGAGGGCGCCATCACGGTGGACGWGCTGGGCCGCGACGTGGTGGCCATCCTCGACGCCCTGCAGATCGGGCAGGCCGTGTTCTGCGGCCTGTCGATGGGCGGCCTTACCGGCATGTGGCTGGGCGCGCATGCGCCGGAGCGCTTCAGCCGCATCGTGCTGGCCAACACGGCGGCCAAGATCGGCACGGCAGACGCCTGGAACAGCCGCATCGACATGGTGCTGCGCGACGGCATGGCGCCGCTGACTGATGCCTCGCTGCAACGCTGGTTCACGCCGGGCTTCCTCGCCACCGCCGGCCATGCGCTCGATGACCTGCGCGCGGTGCTCGCTGGCCTCGACCCGCGTGGCTACGCCGGTAGCTGCGGCGCCGTGCGCGACGCGGACCTGCGCGAGGCCGTGAAGACCATCCCCGTGCCGGTGCTGGTGATTGCGGGCAGCGACGATCCATCGACCACGGCGGCGCAGGGCCGCGAACTCGCCGCCGCCATCCCCGGGGCGATCTATGTCGAACTGCACGCCGCGCACCTGTCCAACCGCGAGCAGCCGGGCCGCTTCACTGCCGCGCTGCTCGACTTCATCCTCGGCCGCCGCCCGGTGACCGACGACGCCGCGCGCTATGAGGCCGGGCTATCGGTGCGGCGCGACGTGCTGGGCAGCGCCCACGTGGACCGCTCGCTGCAACGGATCTCGCCGCTGACCGAGGAATTCCAGAACCTGATTACCCGCTATGCCTGGGGCGAGATCTGGACGCGCGAGGGCCTGCCGCGCCATACGCGCAGCCTGATCACGATTGCGATGATGGTGGCGCTGAATCGCTCGGAGGAGTTGAAGCTCCATCTGCGCGCCGCCGCCAACAACGGCGTCACGCGCGACGAGATCAAGGAAGTGCTGTTGCAGACCGCGATCTATTGCGGCGTGCCGGCGGCGAATTCGGCGTTCCACATGGCGGAGGAGGTCTTCGCCGAGCTTGACCGGTAGTTGGTAGTCAGCCGCACACCATAAAAAAACAGATCGGGAGACAGGCCATGGGTCAGCAGGGCAACGGCATGCCGCGCGCCACGCGCGTGGCGATCATCGGAGCAGGGCCGGCCGGGCTGTTGCTCGGGCAACTGCTTACCGTGGCCGGCATCGACAACGTCATCATCGAGCAGCGCAGCGCCGAACACGTGCTGGGGCGCATCCGCGCCGGCATCCTCGAATCGGTGACCGTGGATGCGCTCACGCGCGCCGGCGTGGACCAGCGACTGCGCGCGGAGGGGCTGCGGCACCATGGCATCGAGCTGTCGTACCAGGGCGCGCGCCACCGCATCGACTTCCACGCGCTGATTGGCCGCGACGTCACCGTGTATGGCCAGACCGAGGTCACGCGGGACCTGATGGCGGCGCGCGCAGCGTCTGGCATGCCCATCGTCTACGAGGCCACCGAGGTCTCCCTGCACGATTTCGATACGGACCGGCCCCGCGTGACCTTCCGCCACGCCGGCAGCGCGCACGAACTGGCCTGCGACTATGTGGCCGGCTGCGATGGCTTCCATGGCGTGAGCCGGGCCAGCGTGCCGGAGGCATCGACACGGATCTTCGAGCGGGTCTATCCGTTCGGCTGGCTCGGCGTGCTGTCCGAGACGCCGCCGGTGGCGGACGAACTGATCTACGCCAGCCACGAACGCGGGTTTGCGCTGTGCAGCATGCGGTCGAAGACGCGCAGCCGCTACTACGTGCAGGTGCCGGCCACGGAGCGCGCGGAGAACTGGTCCGATGCGCGCTTCTGGAACGAACTGCGCGCCCGGCTCGACCCCGCCGCCGCGCAGGCGCTGGTCACCGGCCCGAGCATCGAGAAAAGCATCGCACCGCTGCGCAGCTTCGTCTGCGAGCCGATGCGCTTCGGGCGCCTGTTCCTGGCGGGCGATGCCGCGCATATCGTGCCGCCCACCGGCGCCAAGGGGCTGAACCTGGCCGCCAGCGACGTGCTGTACCTCGCCGACGGGCTGATCGCCCAGTACCAGCACGGCGATCCGGCCGAACTCGACGSCTATTCMGCGAAATGCCTGCGGCGCGTGTGGAAGGCGGAGCGGTTCTCGTGGTGGATGACCGCGCTGCTGCACCGCTTCCCCGATGCCGATGCGTTCGCGCATCGCATCCAGCAGGCCGAACTCGACTATCTGGTCGGCTCCGAGGCTGCCTGCCGGGCGCTGGCCGAGAACTACGTGGGGCTGCCGGCGTAGGACGCTTGCCGAGGCGCAAGTCGTCTGCCGGCGGACAGCAGGGGGCGGCGATGGCACGCGACAATGGCGCTATCGCCCCCCCGGAGGTCCRCCATGAAGCGTGTCGTGCTCGGGCTTGCTGCCCTCGYTGCCCTCACCACYGCCGCGCTGGTCCCGGCGCGCGCCGAGCCGGCCGCGCCGCTGGCGCCCATCGCCTCGCTCGACGTGGCCCGCTACATGGGCACGTGGTACGAAATCGCCAAATACCCGAACCGCTTCCAGCGCCAGTGCGCCGGCCACACCACGGCGCAGTACGCGGCGCGKTCCGATGGACGCGTCGATGTGGTGAACCGCTGCCGCAAGGCGGATGGGACGAGCGATGACGCCACCGGCGTGGCYCGGCCGGTGGGGGAGGCCGGCACGCCGAAGCTGGAGGTGCGATTCGCCCCGGCGTGGCTGTCCTTCCTGCCGTGGGTCTGGGGCGACTACTGGGTGATCGACCTCGACCCCGGCTACACGCTKGCTGCCGTCAGCGAGCCGGGCCGCGACTACCTCTGGATTCTTTCCCGCACGCCCACCGTGGATTCCGGCGCCTATCAGGCGCTGCTGCGCCGGCTGGAGGCGAAGGGCTTCGACATCACCCGGCTCCAGGCTACGCCGCAGGACTGACGTCCATCCATCCATATTCATGAAGTATGGATGCGCCATCCGACATATATTTTACGTAGCACCAAGCCGGTGATACCGTCTCGCTCCAACATGCGGCACAAGCACCGCATGCGCTTGGAGGAGACCACAACATGACATCCGGATCGAACGTCCGGCGGCGCCTGGCGCTGCTGGCGGCTGCCTGTGCGGCCACTGCATTGATGGCCGCGTGCGGCGGTGGCGACGACGCCCCGACGGCGTCGGGCGGGGCGCCCAGCACCGGCGCCCCCGGCACTGACAACCCCGACATCCCGACCCAGCCGACCCAGCCGACGTTAAGCGCGCTGGAGGCCTGCAACGCGCTGAACGGCGCCAGCCTGCCGGCCTCGGCGCTGACGCTGGCCTCGGGCGGCGCCACGGTCAAGGCGGCTACGCTGGTTGYCGCCGATGCCACCGGCAACACGCTCGGCGAGTACTGCCAGGTGCGCGGCACCATCGCTCCCGTGGACGCTGCCGCGTCCAACATCAACTTCGCGGTGAACCTGCCCACGCAGTGGAACGGCAAGGGCATCCAGTTCGGCGGCGGCGGGTTCGACGGCACGCTGATCGACGGCACCGAGACCGTACGCTTCGCGCTGCCGGACGACCCGGCGCCGCTGGCGCGCGGCTACGCCACCTGGGGCGATGATTCCGGCCACCAGAGCACCAGCATCACCGATGGCCGCTTCGCCACCAACGACGAGCAACTCGCCAACTATGGTGGCGACACGCTCAAGAAAACCCATGACGTGGCCCTGGCGATGATCCGCCAGCGCTATGGCCGTGCGCCCACGCGGGCGTACTTCCTCGGCACCTCCACGGGCGGGCGGGATGCGCTGAGCTACATCCAGCGCTGGCCGGCCGACTACGACGGCGTCATCGCCAACGAGCCGGCGCTCAACTACACCGGCACGCGCCTCTCCAACGTGGCCGTGGGCCGCGCGCTCTACCTGAACGGCGGCGCCGGCTGGCTCAACATCAACAAGACGCTGATGGTGCAGGCCGCTGCCATGGCCGCCTGCGACACGCTGGACGGCGTGGCCGACAAGGTGGTCAGCAATGTCGAGGGCTGCCGTCTGGGCGCGATGCAGGTGCTGGCCAATTTGCGCTGCCCCGGCGGTACGGACACGGGCGACACCTGTCTCTCGGATGCGCAGATTGCCACCGTCAAGACCATCGAGCAGCCGCTCCAGCTGACCTACCCGCTGGCCAACGGCGTGACCGTGGCCGGCGGCTACAACATCCTGGAAGGCGCGCTGGTGGCGGGGCCGTTCACCACACGTGACCTCGGCACGCGGCCGGTGCCCGGCAATCCGGCCACCACGGCGGATTCGAACATGTACCTGACCGGCGACCAGTGGGTGAAGTACTTCGTCACCCGCGCCGCCACGTTCGACGCGCTGACCTTCGACCCCGCCAGCCCGGGTAGCTGGACCTCGCGCGTGCAGACCGTCTCGGCGCTGACCGATGCCACCAACCCGGACCTGTCCGCGTTCCTGGCGAAGGGCGGCCGGCTGATMCTGCTGCACGGGCTGGCCGACGAGGTCATCAGCCCCAACTCGACCATCGCCTGGTACAAGGCCGTGATCGCGCGGGTGGGGCAGGCGGCGGTGGACCAGGGCATCACGTTCTACACGGTGCCGGGCATGGGCCATGGCACGGGCAGCTTCCTGCCGGCGTGGAACTCCCTGACCGCACTCGAGAACTGGGTGGAGATGGGCGTGGCGCCGGGCCAGCGKACGGTGATGGACACCAACGCCGGCACCTATGGCCGCACGCGGCCGCTGTGCCAGTACCCGGCGTGGCCGAAGTACAAGGGCTCGGGCAGCCAGGACGCGTCCATCAACTTCACCTGCGAGGGCGCGTCGGGCATCGTGCAGTCCTGCCTGAACCTGCCGGCCGTGGCCACCACGTGGAAGGGCGGCAATACCAACGGCGAGGAACTGTCGGTGCGTGTGGACCCGGCCACCCTCCAGTACACCGTGACGATCGATGCCAGCCTGCAACGGACCGCCGGCGTGACGCGCACCGGCCAGCTTGTCTCGCAGGGCGGGTGCACTTATGCCAGCGACGAGAACGGCGCCAACTTCACCTTCACCGGCGGCGGGGTGCTGGCGGGCGGGGTGAGGCCGCTCTCGGGCGCTGGCTTCCTGCCGCTGGTGGCCTTCCAGACCGTGTCGTCGGACTTCAAGGCGGTGGCCGACATCTACAACGTCAATGGCGTGCAGACGGCGGTGGCGGGTGGCGCGGTGACACTGCGTACCGGCTCGGCACGGCTGCGCTCGTCGGCAGCCACGTGGCAGACCTGCTCGGCAACGGCGGCGGGCGGTTTCATGGTCTATGACGCGGCCTGCGCCAACACCAGCAAGGGCTACATTGTCTGGAACCCGGCGCGCAACGCGTTCGACTACTTCGTGGGCGGCACCATCGCCGCCGGCGACGGCGTGCTGAGCGGGTCGCTGATCAGCGGCATCGTCAACGGCAAGCCGGTGCCGCTGGTCCTCACGCGCTCGGCCACGGCCTACGGGATGAACGTGTACGCCTCGCAGCCCACGGCACCGCTGACGGCGGGCGCGGCCGATGGCCGGTATCGCTTGATGGGCACCGATGGCAGCCAGGTCAGCGCCGACCTCAACGCTACGGCCATCGTGCGCGACGGCGCCTCGGGCGTGCTGACCTACAACCAGCCGGTGGCGGGCGTGCTCGACGCCTCGGGCGGGGTGGTGGCGTCGTACCTGTCGAACGGTGGCCTGCTGATCGGTACGTCGGCGGGACGGTTCGAGCTGGGGTTACTGAATTGATGTGATGCGGTGATGACGAAAAGGCGGGCCTTGATGGCCCGCTTTTAGCGCTCCTTTTTGGGCGGTAGCGCCGGCCCCCGCCCGCGATTCATTCCGCTATCAACTTCCAATGTCTTCCGTCTGACTCCAGCCGGTGCGTCAATCGAAGCGACTGCAGGAAACGTGTGTCGTGAGAGGCCACGACCAGGGCGCCGGGATAATCGTCCAATGCCTGCTCTACCGCCTGGATGGATTCCAGATCGACGTGATTGGTCGGCTCGTCCAGCAATAGCAGTTGCGCGGGCTCGGTGCTCCACAGCACGCACGCCAGCGCACCCTTGAGTCGCTCACCGCCGCTCAACGCACCGGACGGCAGGTTCACAAGGTCGGCGTTCAAGCCCAGCAGCGAAAGATGGCTGCGCAATACCCCGTCCGGCAGCGGCGTTTCCAGTTCATGCAGGCGTTCGAGAACCGACAGGTGGGGTGGCAACACGCTGGTCGCTCGCTGATCGAGCCATGCGCTGCGCACGCCGGTCTGGCAAATGCCAGAGACCGGGGCAATGGTGCCCGCCAACATCTTCAGCAACGTTGTCTTGCCGCTGCCATTCGGACCGGTCACGGCGACGCGCACGGGTCCCGCCAGCGTCAGCGTAAGGGGCGCACTGTCTTCCGGAAACGGCGCGACGGCGTCTTCCAGATGGATCACGCGTTTGCCAGCCGCAATGGCAGTTGCTGGCAGGATAAGTGCGACAGCTTTGTCGGGCTCGATTCGACGTGCTGCCAATTGAACCGCCTCGTCGAGCTTGAACTGCACGTCCTGCTGGCGAAGTCGCTGCCGGCCTGCAAATACCTCTGCGCCATCCTTGCGGCGGCCCATGGCGATCCCCGGAAGATTCGCGTCCTTTGCGCCTTTCGTCTGACGTGCGGTGCGGCGCTGTTGGGCGTCATGTTGACGCTGCGCCGCACGCTCGGCGGCGTCGCGATCCGTCCTTGCGCGGTTGAGCGAAGCCTGCGCCGCCGCCGCTTCGGTGCTGCGCTGAGCCTGATAGAGCGTGTAATTGCCGCCGTAACTGCGCATCCCGCCCGGTGTCAGTTCGACGATGCGGTCCATCAGGTCCAGCAATTCCCGGTCGTGACTGACGAGAATCAGGCCGCCGGTCCATCGCTGCAACTTGTCACGCAGCCATTCGCGCGCGGTGTGATCCAGGTGGTTCGTGGGTTCGTCGAGGACCAGGCCCTCGGCGTCGGAAAGGAAGGCCCCTATCAACGCCACGCGGGTGAGTTCGCCACCGCTCAGCGATCCCGCCAGCCCTTTTGGGTGCAGGTGCGGCAGTCCGCTGTCCGTCAGCGCCTGCTCCAGACTGGCGCGGATATGCCACCGTCCATCGAGTAAATCGAAGTCGGTGGGATGCGGCGTACCGCCTTCCATTCGCGCCAGCGCATCGAGWATTGGTGTCAATCCGGCGACATCGGCAACCGTCGCGCCTTTTGCGGGGACGATTTCCTGCGGCACGTAGGCGACCGTGCCATGGCGCGTGACCTGCCCGGTCTCCGGCTGGAACAAACCGACCAACACCCTCGCCAGCACACTCTTGCCCGCGCCATTCCGGCCGAGCAAGCCGGTACGCTCGCGCTGGAAGGTGTCATTCAGATCGTGTAGGAGCGTCCTGCCGTCCGGCAACGTCACCGTGACATGCCGCACGGAGATGGAGAAACCCGTGGCGTCCGGTGGGAGGCCATCGGAAGCAACGGGAGGCGCAAGCGTTAATACCCCAAGGGCTTCGCGTTCGATATCCGCCATAGTCGAATTCAAATGTTGATACAGCCGAGTGTCTCACGAAGGCCGGCGATTGTTGCCGCCAGGACAACATGCTGAGGGCCTTCACGATACTACTGGCGCCGGCTCCGCCTGACTACACTGCGTCACACGGTAGGTCGAATCGCGAGCACAACGAAGCGCGCGAATTTCGCGGTCGTTCTCGTCCACCGCGCCGCCTCACGCGGCTCACCCCACGCAAACCAACAGGACTACTGAAAATGAGCGAAACAATCCACAATGTGCAGCCGGTTATCGCCAACGTTGGCAAAGAAGGTTTTGGCGAACTCGTGTCTTCCCGCTACGCCGTGCGCGTGGGTGACGTCGACGTCCTGCTGATCAGCGATGGGGTTCTGCCGCTGCCGACCTCCACCATGTCCACCAACGTGAAGGAAGCCGACCGCAACGAATGGTTCGACGATCGCTTCCTGCAGCGCGACATGTTCGACTGGGCGCTGAATATCGCCCTCGTGCGCAGCGGCGACCGTCTGATCCTGGTCGACTCCGGTGTGGGCGACGGTTTCGAATACTTCTCGCGCGCCGGTCGCTCGGTGCTGCGCCTGGAAACGGCTGGCATCGACCTCGCAGCCATCACCGACATCGTGATTACCCATATGCATATGGACCACGTCGGCGGGCTGAATGTGGATGGCGTCAAGGCCAAGCTGCGCCCGGACGTGCGCATTCACGTGGCGGCCGCGGAAGTGGAGTTCTGGAAGAACCCGGACTTTAGCAAGACCGTGATGCCGGAAGCGGTGCCGCCCGCGCTCCGCAAGGCCGCCGCAACGTTCGTGGAACTCTACAGCAAGAACATCGTGCAGTTCGGCCAGACCGTGCAAGTGGCGGCGGGCGTGTCGGCGCGCGTGACCGGTGGCCACACGCCGGGACACTGCGTGGTGGACGTCGCATCGAAGGGCGAGAAGCTGACGTTCGTCGGCGACGCGATCTTCGAGGTCGGCTTCGAGCATCCCGCATGGCAAAACGGCTTCGAGCACGAGCCTGAAGTGGCGACGGAAGTCCGCATCGCGCTGCTCGATGAAGCCGCCGAAACCGGCTCCATGCTGGCCGCCGCGCACATCGCGTTCCCGTCCATCGGTCATATTGCGAAGAACGGTGATGTCTACCGCTTCGTGCCGGTGCAGTGGGATTACTGATATCGGTTGCACTGACGACTGTCAAAGAAGCCGCCGCGAGTTCACAAGACTCGCGGCGGTTTTTTTTCATCGCATGCTGGACGAATGCGCGACGCGTCTTCTACGCGAGCATCAGGTCCAGGTTTTGAATTGCGGCGCCGGATGCGCCCTTGCCGAGATTATCGAAGACCGCAGACAGGAGRACGTGCCCGTGCGCCATGCCGGGAAATACGCTCAAGCGCATGTCGTTTGTGCCGTTCAGCATTTGCGGATCCAGCTGCTTTACGGCGCTCGATTCTTGCAGCGGCAAGACATGTACGTGGTCCGTCTTGGCATAGTGGCGCGCGAGGCAGGCGTGCAACGTGGCGCCATTTGCGCCGGGTGCCAGCAGCCGCAACGTTAGCGGCACCGTCAGCACGATGCCCTGGCGGAACGCTCCGTATGCAGGGACGAAAATGGGCGGCTGCGCGAGCCCGGCGTGCTGCTGGATCTCCGGCGTGTGCTTGTGCGCGAGTTCCAGGCCATAGACCTGATATGAAGGCGCGTTAGCGGCTCCCGGCCCCTCATATTCCTCCACGCCGGCGCGTCCGCGTCCGGAGTAGCCCGATACCGCATGAATGCTGRTGGGGTAATCGCCCGGTATCAGCCCCGCTTGCACCAACGGACGCAGCAGGCCAATCGCACCGGTCGGATAGCACCCAGGGTTGGTGACCCGACGTGCGTTGGCAATGCGCTCGGCCTGCCCCGGCGCCATCTCCGGAAATCCGTAAGTCCAGTCCGGCTGTGTACGGTGGGCGGAGCTTGCGTCGATGACGCGAACCGCAGGATTGACGATGGTGGCCACTGCCTCGCGCGCGGCGGCATCCGGCAAACAGAGGATGGCGATGTCGCAGGCGTTGATGGCTTCTGCGCGACGCCGCAAATCCTTGCGCTCCGCAGCAGCAAGCGTAATCAGCCTGATGTCGGTCCGGTTACGGAGCCGTTCGTGGATGAGCAAGCCGGTTGTGCCCTGGTCGCCATCGATGAAAACAACGGGAGAGCTCATACGTGAAAGACTCCGCTGACTTTGGGTTGTAAGAAATAGAGAGAAGCCTCATATTGCGTSGACCACTACAATAGAGAAAGTTGAATTTCATAACCTGAACATTCAGTTTTCCTGAACCTGGACGCCGACATGCGAGAGATCAGCCTGGACCGCCTGCGCACGCTGGTCGCCATTGCAGACCGCGGCTCATTTGCCGAAGCGGCGCGTGCATTGCACCTGGCGCCGCCAACGGTCAGCCTTCATATCGCTGAACTGGAAGACCGCATTGGGGCGCCACTCCTGTCGCGGAAGCGCGGACATGTCAGGCCGTCGGCGATAGGGGAGGTGCTGGTGGAGCGCGCGCGTCGACTGCTGGCCGATGCGGAGCAGGCGTTGGATGATATTCAACGCCAGGTGCAAGGGCTCGAAGGGCGCGTGCGGCTCGGTGCGTCGACTGGCGCGATCGCGCATCTGTTGCCGCAAGCGCTTGAAGTGCTGCGCCAGCACCATCCCGCCATCGACATTCAGGTTGCGGTGCTGACTTCACATGAAACCTTGTCCCGACTGGCGGATGGGACGCTGGACGTTGGGCTGGTCGCACTCCCTCAGCCCCCGGTGGCTGGACTCGTGATCAAGCCTTGGCGGCGCGACCCCGTGATGGCCTTTGTGCCGGCGCATTGGCAGTGTCCGGCCCGCGTCACGCCTGATTGGCTCGCTGCCCAACCTCTCATTCTCAATGACGCGACCACGCGTCTTTCACGTCTGACTGCGGAGTGGTTCGCGGCCGGGGGGTGTCATCCTGCGCCTCGCATTCAGCTCAACTACAACGACGCGATCAAGAGTCTGGTAGCGGCAGGTTACGGCGCCGCGCTGTTGCCTCATGAGGCGACGTCGCCATTGCCCGACACGCGCATTGTCATGCGTCCGTTGCGCCCGGCGCTGTGGCGTCGGCTCGGCATTGCACATCGTGCGGGGTACGTTGAGCGTTCGACGCAACACGTGCTTGATATGTTGCGGGATCTGCGCTTGGCGTAGGCGTTGTCCTTTTCCGCTGCATCGTCGCACCGTCCAATGGCACTATTTGTGGATCCAGTCCCGCATCTGAACAACAGGATGACTTATGTATCACCTGTCAGGCGTCTACACGGAGGAAAACGATGGCACGCGTTCGCGTTGAAGGCTTCACCATTTCGCTCGACGGATACGGAGCGGGTCCGAACCAAGACCTCAGCCATCCGCTCGGCGTTGGCGGGACGGAACTCCACCAGTGGCTAGTCCCGACACGCACCTTCCAGCAAGCCTTGTTCGGCAAGGAAGGCGGTACGACCGGGATTGACGACGATTTCGCCGCCCGAAGCTTTCAGAATGTCGGCGCCTGGATTCTTGGGCGGAACATGTTCGGACCCATTCGTGGGGATTGGCCGGACGAAAGCTGGAAAGGCTGGTGGGGAGATAGTCCGCCKTACCACGTTCCGGTCTTCGTCCTGACCCATCATGCTCGGCCTTCCATCGAGATGGAAGGYGGCACCACGTTCCACTTCATAACAGGCGGCATTCGCGAGGCGCTCGACCGTGCACGCGACGCCGCTGCCGGCATGGACGTGCGGATCGGCGGTGGGGCGCATACGATCCGGCAGTATCTTYGCGAGGGCCTGATTGACGAGCTGCACATTGCAATCTCCCCGGTCCTGCTTGGGCGGGGAGAGTCGCTGTTCGACGGGGTTGACCTGGTGGCGCTGGGATACCAATGCGTGAAATCCGTAGCGTCGGAGAAGGCTACGCATGTGATCCTGCGGCGCCAGGCGCGCTAGGACGCCTAGTCACGCGTTGAAGGCCGACATTACTGAAGGGCCGATTTCAGTCCGGCAACGCCTCGCCCACCGCGTCCCGATCCTTCCTGTGCTTGGCCGCAATCCGATGGGTCAGCGCCACCAGCGCCGCAACGGCCGGGTCGGCGTCGTTGGCCCGGTAGCCAAGGGTGAGCGGGGCGCGCAGGCGGTCGGTCTCGACCATGCGGCAGTAGGCCACGCCGTGGCGGTTGAGCCCGGCCATCGACGCCGGCACCACGCTCACGCCGGCGCCAGCCGCCACCAGATTGAGGTTGGTCAGCATCCGTTCCACCTCGGCGCCGATGCGCGGCGTGAAGCCCAGCGCCTCGCATTCGCGCAGCAGGTCGCCGTACATGCCCGGCGCGCCGGGCCGGCGGACCAGGATGAACGGATCGCCCTTCAGTTCGCGCAGTGACACCGGCGTGCCGGCGGCCACGCCTTCGGCCGCCCGGCGGCGCAGCAGCGCGTGGTCCAGCGGCAGGGCGATCACCATTTCYTCCTCGAGCAGGAGGTCGAAGCGCACGCCTTCCGGGTGTTGCACCGGGGCGCGCAGCAGCGCCGCGCTGAGCGTGCCATCGGCCAGTTGCTCGATGGCTTCGGCCGCGTTGCGCTCGGTCAGGGAGAGCGTCACGCGCGGAAACTGCCGCCGGCACGCGCGTAGCACCTCGGGGGTGAGCTTGTGCGCCGCCGCCGAACTGGTGAAGCCGATGGCCAGCGCGCCTTCGTCGCCGCGCGCCATGCGCTGCATGCGCGCGCGCATTTGCTCGATACGGGCGAACAACTCCACGGCGTCGCCATGGAGCGCGGTCCCGGCGGCGGTMAGGGCCACGCCGCGCGGCTGGCGGTCGAACAGGGACACGCCCAGCTCGGTCTCCAGCGCCTTCAACTGCTGGGAGAGCGGGGGCTGCTGGATGCCCAGCTGCTCGGCGGCGCGGGTCACGGAGCCGGTTTCGGCCACGGCCAGGAAATAACGCAGGTGTCTCAGTTCCATCGGTGGTCCGATATGTCGTGAATATGGCAGATGCCGAAAGCATATATTTTACGAGCGGGCCCGGCCAGCCTAGTATTGGCGTTTTGCCGGATACGGCAGACATAAGACCAAGGAGACACCATGCCCGGCGCGCCACGCTTCGCCCGATTCACCTTGCTGATGGCCGCCACGGCGGCGCTTGCTGCCGGCTGCGCCAGCCAGCCCCCGGCGCCTTCCGCCTCTGGCGAAGCACCTGCCACATCCGCCGCCAAGCCCCAATGGCAGCGCGTGCACCTGGGCAGCGGCGCCGGCTATGACTTCCCGGTCTACGCCAACCATCCGCTGACGGCGGACCTGCGCGGCATTCGCGAGGTGGTATTCGTGCAGCACGGCCTGCAGCGCAATGGCGACGATTACTACGCAGCCGGCGCCGCACTGCTCCAGGCCAGCGGCCGCAAGCCGGAAGAGGTGCTGCTGATCGCCCCGAACTTCCCCGGCACGCCCGATGCCGCCAAGCACTTCGACAACATGCCAGTCTGGACCGTGCAAGGCTGGATCGGCGGCGAAGACGCGGTGTCCGGCCCCGGCGCCGGCGTCAGCTCGCTCCAGGTGCTGGACGACCTGCTGGCCTTCGTCACGGACAAGTCGCGCTTCCCCGCCGTGAACAAGGTCACCGTGGCGGGCCATTCGGGCGGCGCCCAGATCGTCCACCGCTACGCCGTGCTGAACAACGTGGACGAGCGCGTGCGCGCGGGCGGCATCGATCTGCGCTACGTGGTGGCCAATCCCTCGTCCTATCTCTACTTCACGCCGGACCGGCCGGTGGCGCCTGATCTCAAGCGCTTCGCGCCGTACAGCACCACGACCTGCGCGGACTACGACAAGTACCGCTACGGCATGCAGGACATGGTGGCCTACGCCAAGGGCGCCAATGGCATGACGCTCTACCAGCGCTACATGCAGCGGCAGGTCACCTATATGGTGGGTAGCGAGGATAACGATCCGAATCACCGTGTGCTCGATAAGGCATGCGGCGCCGAGGCCGAAGGCCCCACGCGCCTCCAGCGCGGGCGCGCCTACCAGCGCTACGAGCAATTCCTCGCCAAGCCGGGCCAGACCAGCCGCCATCGCGCCTTTGAAGTGGTGGGCGTGGGGCACGATCAGGCGCGCATGTTCGGCTCGCAGTGCGGCGCGCARGCGGTGTTCGGCATGGAACCAGCCGCCAACGCGGCGGGCGCCGTGTGCCGGGCACCGCAGCTGTGAGGGCCTGGGCAAGACGGGGTTTGCCCCCAAGGCGGGCAGGGCGGGCTGGTGCTAGCATGCCGCGAGCTATTCGACTCGCGCCCCTGCATCCATGCCGTTCCCTCCGGTTCCGCCTGACCGGGCCCGCCGCCGCCTGACCCATGGTCTGGCGGGACTGGCCGGACTGGCGGTACTCCCGCTGTTCCCCCGCGCCGCATGTGGCGCAGACACCACGCACCTGCTGGTCGGCTATGCCGCCGGCGGGGGTGCCGACCATATCGCCCGTCTCGTCGCCGACAGCCTGACCACGGACGGCGTGCCCACCATCGTCGAGAACCGCCCCGGCGCCGCCGGCCAGATCGCCCTGCACGAGGTGGCGCGCGCCACGTCCGGCCCGCGCACCTTGCTGCTCGGCACGGTAGGCTCGGTCAGCATCGGCCCGCTATTGGCCGCCGCGCCCGAGCCGCCGGCCACGCCGTTGCAGCCGGTGGCCATCGTCGCCACCACGCCGCACGTGCTGCTGGCCTCCGCGGAAGCGCCCGCTGCCACGCAGACGCTCCAGGCCCGGCTGGCCGAAGCGCGTCGGCGCCCCGGCGAACTGGCCTACGCCTCCCTCGGCATTCATTCCAGCGCCCATCTGGTGGGCGAATTGATCTGCCAGCAGGCGGGTGTGTCGATGAACCACGTGCCGTATCCCGGCAGTGCGCGCGCATTGGTCGATCTGCAGGGCGGACACGTGGCGCTGCTGGTGAGCACGCTGCAGGCCGCGTTGCCGCTGATGCGTCAGGGCAAGGTGCGCGCGCTGGCGGTGACCGGTGCCGCGCGCAGCCCGCTCGCGCCGAACGTGCCGACGTTCGAGGAGGCCGGCGTGCCCGGCATGCGGCAGGRCGCCTGGTACGGCGTGCTGGCGGCGCCCAGCATGTCCGCGCGCGCCTGCGCGGCGCTGGCGGACCGCTTCACGCGGCTGCTGCGCACGCCGGCTCTGCGGCAACGTCTGGGTCAGGACGGCGCCGAGCCGCTGGCGCTCACCGGCACGCAGGCTTCCGACTACCTGGCGCGCGAGCGCGAGGTCTGGCGGCAGGCCATCGGCCGCGTGGCCAGCCGGCTCGCCTGACGGTTCGCCCGGGCGCGCTGCCTATATATAGAGGGAATCCCACGAAAGACGCCGGGGCACCCTTGCGAGTGCCCCGGCGGTGGACCCCGAGTTATCTGCGCGCCYTGAACTTCAGCGCACTGCGGCAACCGTGGAAATGCCGCGCGGGGTCCGAAAAGACGAAGAGGAAGCCGACTTACGGCTGGCGGCTCTTGTCCTGGTCCTTCTGGCCACCTTGCTGGCCTTGTTGCCCTTGCTGGCCGCCTTGCTGACCGCCACCTTGCTGGCCTTGACGGCCGGACTCCTGTTGCTGCTGGCCACCGCGTTGGTCCTGGTTGCCCATCTGGCCCCCGCCCTGGCGTTGTTGGTCCTGGCTGCCACCTTGCTGGTTACCGCGCTGGCCGGGTTGCTGCTGCTCTTGCTGCTTCTGGCCCGGTTGGGATTGGTTCCCCTGTTGCTGCTGTCCCATTGCTAGTCTCCATGTCGCGGCGAGGCTGCCGCAGGCCCAGAGTCGCAATGGCCGTGCCAAGCCCTCGGAGGTTGAGAATGTGGGGGAAAAGTGGGGGTTATGGCATCTTTAGGGCATCTGTCAGACATACAGGTAACGCATGCGTGGCTCCCCATGTGCGCCGATTTACAACGCGTGCCGTGTTTTTACCGGTCGGGCGCGTCGCCCACGTGGCCCCGGCGCGGAAAACCGCCGCGAGGCCCTGTCCACGCGTCATTTGGGCGATCTGGCACGCGATGTGCAGAACAGTGGCTGTCACTTCCTCAACAAGGAGATCGAGCATGAAGACAGCACAGACCCTGCGCATTACACGTATTGCACTGATGACCGCCGCGCTCGCCGCTGCGGGTGGCGCGCATGCCCTGGACATGGGGGGTGGCGGCTTCATCAAGGTGGCCGACACCAGTGTCCGCAGCGATAACAGCGCGGCCCCGCCGGCAAACAATGCGTCGGGCATGCCTGGCCATACCGAAGGTGACAAGGAAAAGCGTCCCGCCGCGACCACTGACGCCAAGATGGACGCCAGCGTGGACAAGGGCGTGGATAACTCCAAGCAGGTTGTCACCGACAGCGCGTTGACCACCAAGGTCAAGACGAAGCTGCTGGCGACCAAGGACCTCAAGTCCACCGGCATCCACGTGAAGACCAAGGACCGCGTGGTGGCCCTGACCGGCACGGTGCCGACCAAGGACCAGCACGAGATGGCGCTGGAAACGGTGCGCTCGGTGGAAGGTGTGAATTCGGTGCGCGACAACCTGAAGGTATCGTCGCGTTAATGCACACGCGCTAGTTTTTTATGCGCGGCGACCTCGTCGTCGCCCTCTGCGCGGAGCCGCGGTCATCCCACGTACCGCGGCTCTTTTTGCGGCTCGTCTTGCGGCTTTGACTTCGGTCAAGCCGCTTTGCGCTTTTTGGCGGGGGCGGCCTTCCTGGCTGCGGTCTTCTTCGGCGCGGCTTTCCTGGTCGCCGCTTCCTTTGTCGATGTCTTTGTCGATGCCTTTGTCGATGCCTTCTTCGCCGTCGCCTTCCCCGCAGCCTTCTTCGTCGCCGGCTTTTCCTCTTCCTCGTCATCCAGAAGATCGGCATTGCGGCTGGCCGGCCTGGCCGGTGCCTTGCCCCGATGGCCGATGCTCTGCTTGAGCAGCGCCATCATGTCGATGACCTTCGCGCCCTTGCCGCTGGGCGCCGCTTCCTCGGACGCCGGCGTCAGCAGGTGCGTCTTGCCGGCCTTGATCTTGGCGTGGATGCGCGCCATCAGGTCTTCGCGATAGGTGTCGCGGTACTGCTCCGGCTTCCAGTCCTCGCTCATGTCCTTCACCAGCCTGGTGGCCATGGCCACCTCGCGCGGGGTCGCCGCCTTGCCCTTGCCACCAGAAGGCAGGCTGAGATCCTCGATCGGCACCACCTCGTCCGCAAAGCGCATCGTATTCAGCACCAGCGCCTTGCCCACCACCAGCAGCGCCGCCAGGTGCTGGCGGTTGCGCAGTACCACCAGCGCCAGCGCGGCGCGGCCGGTCTTGCGCAGGGTCTCGTGCAGCAGCGCGTAGCCGCGCTCGCCGCGCTTGTCCGGCTCCAGGTAGTAGGGGGTGTCGAAGTAGTAGGGCGGAATGCTGTCCGCTTGCACGAAGCTGACGATGTCGACGGTCTGCGTGGCCTCGACGTTGGCCTGCCGGAAGTCCTCGTCGYTGAGCACCACGTACTCGTCCTTCTCGTACTGGTAGCCCTTGACGATGTGCTCGCTGTCGATGACCTTGCCGGTGTGTTTGTTGATGCGCTGGTAGCCCACCGGCGCCATGTCGCGCTGGTCCAGCAGGTCGAGGTCCAGCGTATGGCTGCGCGAGGCGGTCTTCAGCGCGACGGGGATATTGACGAGGCCAAAGCTGATGGCCCCTTTCCAGATGACGCGGGACATGGCCCGTGGCCCCTACGCGCGCTGCGGCGGCGGGGGCGGGAGATCGCCCGGGGGCGGATCGCTGACCGGCTCGGGCGGACCCGGCGGCGGCTCCGGCGGCGGGGCCTCGGGCGGCGGGGGCACGATGTCGGGTTCGGGCGTGATGTGCAGGTGCAGGGGCAGGGGCAGGGGCAGGGGCTGATGCAGCATGAGGCTCCTCGGGGTCAGGCGTCTAGTTCATCGAGCATGCGGGTCAGGGCACCGAGGTCGGCGGGTTTGACCAGATGCAGGTCGAACCCCGCCGCGCGCGTGCGCCGGCGGTCGTCGGGCTGGCCGAAACCGGTCAGCGCCACGATGCGCGCGTGRCGCAGCTCGGGAATCTCGCGCAGCCGGCGCGCGGTCTCGAAGCCRTCCATGGTCGGCATGCCGAGGTCCAGCAGCACCACGTCCGGCCGCACGCTGGCCGCGCACGCCACGGCGCTCTGGCCATCGGGCGCCGTSACCACGGTGTGGCCGAGCGTCTCCAGCGTCAKGGTCATGGCCTCCAGCGCATCGACGTTGTCATCGACSAGCATGATGGTGTGCGCRGTGCCCGGCTGGGGGCGCGATTTCCCGGTCGGCGGATGCCAGTTCTGCCACGGTTCCACGGGCAGTTCCACGACGAAGGTGCTGCCCATGTTGCGGCCCGGGCTTGCGGCGCTGACCCGGCCGCCATGCAGCGTGACCAGCTTCTGCACCAGCGTCAGGCCAATGCCGGCGCCTTCGCGCGCGGCAAAGGTATCGGGATCCGTGGCGGCCGGCTGGGGCGCGTCGCCGTCCCGGTCATCGTGCTCGGCATGCAGCGCGGCCAGTTTCGGGGCCCGGTTGGCGGCGACGCTGGCCGCCGCGATCGACGCGGCATCGGGCGTCGGCGTTTCTTCCAGCGGATTGCCGGACTCCGGCGCCAGCGGATCGAACAACTGCCGTTGCAGCGCCTGGGAAAGCCCGGCGCCGTTGTCGCTCACCCGCACGATCACGCGGCCATCGGCTGCGGCGGCCTCCACGGCCAGCGTGCCGCCCTCGGGCGTGTACTTGGCGGCGTTGTGCAGCAGGTTGGCGAAGATCTGCGTCAGACGGACCATGTCGCCGCGAATCGGCAGCGGCTGCTCGGGCAACGACAGGCGCAACGTGTGCCGGCGTTCCTCCAGTAGCGGGCGCACCGTTTCCACGGCCGTGTTCAGCGCACCGCGCAACTCCACGAGGTCTCGCCGCAGGGTGATCTTGCCCTGGTTGAAGCGGGACACGTCGAGCAGTTCGTCGACCAGCCGGGTCATGTGATGCAACTGCCGGCCGATGATGTCCCGCGCGCGGAACATGTCCTCGCGGCTTGGGGAGAACTGCTGGAGCAGGTCCACCGCGCTGCGCATCGGCGCCAGCGGGTTGCGCAGTTCGTGGGCCAGCATGGCGAGGAATTCGTCCTTGCGGCGTTCCTCGTTATGCAGCGTGCGCTCGGCGCGCTTGTGGCGCGTCACGTCCTGGCAGATGCCCGCCACGCGCAGGCAGCGGCCATCCGCCCCGCGCACGGGGAAGGCGCGCATATGGACTTCGCGGATCTCGCCGTTGGGGCGTTCGAGCTGGAATTCGGTGTCGAGCAGGCCATCGCGCAGCATGCTCTGCCATTCGGCTTCCATGCGCGAGCGTTCCTCGGGCAGCACCCATTCGAGCCAGCGGTGCGGGTCTTGCAGCACCGCCTGGGTCGGGCGGCCCCAGAGCGATTCGAACGAGGGGCTGACGAACAGGAAGCGTCGGGTGGTCGGGTCGAGAATCCAGACCACATCGGCCAGCGCCTCCGCCAGTTGGCGGAACAGGTCTTCGTTTTCGTGCAGCGCCTGCGAGGTGCGGCGGAAGGCATCCTCAGCCCCGCGCATGCGCAGCAGGGCGTTGATGCTGGAGACCAGTTCCTCCGACTCCACTGGCTCGATCAGGAAGCTGTCGGCGCCGCCGTTGAGCGCCTGTACGCGCCGGTGGGAATCGGACATGCCGGGTGACGTCAGCAGCACCAGGGTGCGCGCGCTCTGCGGATCATTCTTGATCAGGCGGCAGACTTCCAGTCCGTCCACGTCGGGCAACTGGGTGCCGAGCAGCACGAGATCCGGGGTGTGCTGGCGGACCAGCGACAGCGCAGCCTGGCCGTTCGACGCCTCCAGCACCGAGAAGTCGGCCCGGTGGAGGATCCGGCTCTTGACGTAGCGCGGCCCCTCGCGGTCTTCCACGTTGAGAATCAGCGGGCGCCGGCTGGGATGGGCGGTCGAGGCGTTCATGGCTGGCAGGCGGCAGGATCGGCCGCGATAGTGAAGACGGATGCCCGGAGTGCGCCACGCGTGGCAAGGCCGGCCGGACGTGCCGGCAGGGCGGCGTCAGGTGTCGGGAATAAGGATCGTATTGTAATAATTACCTGCATACCGCCCGGTTCCGTTGTAGTTTCGACATGCGAAGTTCAGGCTTGAAAAGTGGCGATAAATTCACGTGCTCTTTGCTGTGATGGGCTGTTATTTGCGCTGCGCCTCGCCGCTGTGGGCTTCCGCGCTGGGCGACGTCCCGCCTTGCGGGCCTGCCGAGCCCGGCGCCTCTACGGACTTTTGCGGCACCTTGCTCTCCGAGGTCTGACCGCTGGGGCTAGGGCCCTTACCGAAGCGGGCTGCCAGTTTGTCCTGCACCGCCGCCAGTTGAGCCGCCTGCACCTTGGCTTCCTCGGCTTCCTTGACCTTCTTGGCCTCGGCTGCCTGCTGCTGTTCAGGTGTGGGCGGAGGCAGCTTGGCCTCGGCGGTGGAGGCCAGCAGGACGGCCAGTGCGAGCGTCAGCCCGCCCAGGACCGCGCGTTGCCAGAAGTCGTTCGAGAACCATGGGTCAGGGAGATGTTTCATCGGATTTGCCTCGTCTTATGTGCCGGCGTGGGCGGGGGTTTTCCGATGGGAGTGGCAAGAAGCGTGCCGCGCATGCCGAGGCGCTGACAGACGGAGCCGGACAGGCCGCCCGGGCCAGTGCCGGACGGCCTTCGGGGTGGTCCTGCCGGGCTCAGGAGCCGGCCAGCCGCTTGCTGGCCTGGGTCAGCGTCTGGCGTACGGCGTCGTGCCCGGCCCACGGGTCGTGCCGGGCCATTTCCTCCAGGCGCGGGCCCACGTTGGCGATGGTCCAGTGCGCCGCCGAGGTCAGGTCGGCCAGTTCCTCCCAGGCCACCGGCACGGACACGCCCAGCCCGGGCCGCGCGCGTGCCGAGAACGCGGCGGCCGTGGTAGCCCCGACACCGTTGCGCAGGTAATCGATGAAAATCTTGCCAACCCGGTTGCGCGGCCCGCTCTTGGCCACGAAGCGGTCGGGAATCATGRTCGCCATGTGCTGCACCACCGCCTGGGCGAAGTCCCGCACGGGGTCCCAGCCCCAGTTCGCACGCGGCGCCAGCGGCACCACCACGTGCAGGCCCTTSCCGCCGCTGGTCTTCAGGAAGCTTTGCAGCCCCAGTTCGTCCAGCAGCCCCTTGGTCAGCGTGGCGGCCTCCCGGATGGCCGGCCACTTCACCCCCTCGCCGGGGTCGATGTCGAAAATGACCCGGTTCGGCCTGTCGAGGCTGCGCGCCACCGCGTTCCAGGTGTGGAACTCCACCACGTTGAGCTGCGCCACCGCCACGATGGCCGCCTCCGTGGCGATCTCCAGCAGCGGCGGATGGCCGGGCCAAAGCTTGGGGTCGAGCGGCTTCACGCCGTCGATCTTGAGGGTGTCGCCGTGGCGCTGGAAGAACTGTTCGCCATCCACGCCGGACGGGGCGCGCACCAGCGCAATCGGCCGACCCTTGAGGTAGGGCAGCATCAGCCCGGCGGCGCTGGCGTAATAGCGCACGAGGTCGCCCTTGGTCAGCCCGGTGGAGGTGTCGATCACCCGGTCCGCATGGCTGACGACGATCTTGCCGATGGTCTCYTTGGCCGGGGCTTTCCTGGCCGGGGCTTTCTTTGCTGCCGACTTGGCCGCCTTGGCCGACGTGCCCGACTTGCCCGACTTCGCCGCCGCCGCCGGCTTCTCCACCGACACCGCGCCGGCCGGCTTGTCCGTGCGCAGGCCGTGGAACACCGAATGCCGCACGCGGCCCTCCTTGGTCCACGCGCCGAAGGACACCTCCGCCACCAGCTTCGGCTTGACCCAGTGGCCGCGAATGCCGCGCGGCAGGTCGTCGAACGGCGGGGCGTCCGTGACCAGGGGGTCGAGCTGCTTGCGCAGCGTGCCGAGCATCGCCGTGTCGAACCCCGTGCCGACGTTGCCGGCGTAGCGCAGCTTGCCCTGCGCGTCGTGCACGCCCAGCAGCAGGGAGCCCAGCCCGCTGCGGCTGCCCTTCGGGTCGGTAAAGCCGCCGATCACGAACTCCTGCCGCAGCGTGCATTTGAGCTTGATCCACGTGTTGGCGCGCGTGCTGACGTAGGGCGCGTCGTTGCGCTTGCCGATCACGCCTTCCAGCTTCATGCGGCAGGCGGCGGCGAGCATCTCGTCCGGGCTGGCCTCGAAGCTCTCGCTGAAATGGAGCCGGGGCGCGGTGTTGGCCTCGAACAGCCGGCGCAGCAGCAGCCGGCGCTGGTCCAGCGGCACGGCGCGCAGGTCGTGGCCGGCGTAGTAGGGGAGGTCGAAAGCGTAGAACTGGATGGCGTCCGCGCGCAAGGTCTCGAACGCGTTCTGCAGCGCCTGGAAGTCGGTGATGCCCTGCGCGTCCACCACCACGATCTCGCCGTCCAGCCAGCCGTCGGGCAGGCCCAGCGTGCGGATCTCCGCCGCGAGGGCGCGCAGCTTGGAAGTCCAGTCGTTGCCCTGGCGGGTGAACAGGCGCACGTCGTCGCCATCGACCCGGGCCAGCACGCGGTAGCCATCGAACTTGATCTCGTACTGCCACTGGCTGCTGTCGGCCGGTGCCTTCTCCACCAGCGTGGCGAGCTGGGGTGCCAGCGCCAGTGGCAGCTTGGCTTTCTTGGCGCCCTCGGGCAGGGCGGGGAGGTCGCGGGCCTTGGCCTTCTTGGTGGCTGCTGACTTGGCCGATTTGGCCGGTGCCTTCTTTGCAGCCTTCTTCGCCGCCTTGGCCGTGCCGGCCAGCACGCTGTCCGGCATGGCGTCCACCACATTGAAGGCCGACGCGGCCTGCGCGTACTCGTCGCGCTCCTTGATCAGCAGCCAGCCGTTGTCGCGTTGGTCGTCGCGCTGGCGCTTGCCGCCCATGCGCACGAGGGTCCAGTGGCCCTGCAGCTTCTCCCCGCGCAGTTCGAACTTGAGCTTGCCGTCCCGATAGCCGGCCGCCGGGTCGCCATCGGGCACCCAGGTGCCCCGGTCCCACACGATGACCGTGCCGGCGCCGTAGTGCCCGGCCGGAATCACGCCTTCGAAGTTGGCGTAGTCGAGGGGGTGGTCCTCCACGTGCACGGCCATGCGCTTGTCGGCCGGGTCGTAGCTCGGCCCCTTGGGCACGGCCCAGCTCTTCAGCGTGCCGTCCAGTTCGAGCCGGAAGTCGTAATGGAGCCGCCGCGCGGCGTGTTTCTGGATCACGAAGGACAGCGCCGGCGCCGCGCGCTTGCGGGCGGTCTTGGTTCCCTTGGCTGCCTTGCCCCCGCTGGGCTCCGGCGTGGCCGCGAAGTCGCGCTTGCCCCGGTACTTGCCGAGCGGTTCGGCGGCGTCCGGAGCGGGGTCGGCGGCACGGGTGGCACGGTTAGGTTGAGCCATGATCTGTCCTTCGGAGGCGGCGGGGCTGCGGCTTTCAGCTTATGCAGCACACGCCGCTTGCGAAAGCGGGAGCCGTCCTACACGCCGCCCCTTACCCGTTGTTGTAATTCCTGACAGCCSATGCTGCGCCGCACATCGGCGTGTCGCCGCCGCCAGCCGGGAACGGGACTTGCGGACTCGACAGGGGAGACACGCCACAGTGTCGTCAGCGTCAACAGTGCGCCCGCAGCAGCCCGGATGCCCGCGCGCCGCATCCCATCCGAACCGGGCCTGGCAGAGGACGACACGGAAATGAGACCCCTGAAACCAATTGGCTCGCAGGTCATCGTGCTGACGGGTGCCACCAGCGGCGTAGGCCTGATCACGGCGCGCAAGGCGGCCGCCGCCGGCGCCCGGCTCGTGCTGGCGGCGCGCAGCGAGGACGTGCTGCACAAGCTGGCCGAGGAGTTGCGCGAAACCGGGACCGAGGTCATCACCGTCAGGACCGACGTGGGCAACCAGGACGACGTGGCCAGGCTSGCCGAGGCGGCCATCGAGCGCTTCGGCGGCTTCGACACCTGGGTCAACAATGCCGGCGTGACGATCTTCGGCCGCCATGACGACGTGCCGCTGGAAGACCAGCGCCGCCTGTTCGACACCAACTACTGGGGCGTGGTGCACGGCTCGCTGGCCGCCGCCACGCACCTGCGCCAGCATGGCGGGGCGATCATCAACATGGGTAGCGAGGCCTCCGACTGCGCCATGCCGCTGCAGGGCGCCTACGCGGCGTCCCAGCACGCCATCAAGGGCTTCACGGACACCCTGCGGCTGGAACTGGAGCAGGAGAAGGCACCGATCTCGGTAACGCTGATCAAACCGGCCGGGCTGGAGACGCCCATGGTCAGCCACGCCAAGAACTTCCTGCATGTGGAGCCGAAACTGGCGGCGCCGCTCTATGACCCCGCGATGGCCGCCGACGCGATCCTGTTCGCCGCCGCGCACCCGCGCCGGGACATGTTCGTGGGCGCCTCCGCCAAGGCGTTCTCGGCCGCCGCCTACCACGCGCCGCACGCGTTCGACCGCTTTATGAGTCGCTTCATGGGCCGCGCCCAGCAGACGCGCGACCCGGCCGGCC
Organism: Cupriavidus sp. KB_39; assembly: GCF_052114485.1. Taxonomy (NCBI): domain Bacteria; kingdom Pseudomonadati; phylum Pseudomonadota; class Betaproteobacteria; order Burkholderiales; family Burkholderiaceae; genus Cupriavidus; species Cupriavidus sp. KB_39. The sequence continues at coordinate 44,262 of NZ_JBFREV010000029.1, read as the reverse complement.
CGCGCGAGGACAACACGCTCTACGAGGCTGGCAACTGCCTGCGGGAGCGCACTGGCAACCGCAAGGCGATCCAGTCCTGCCCGTACACGACGTCGGCCCGGCATCCGCTGCTGACGACGGCGCTGATGGTGGGCGCGGCGGCGACGATGGCGGGGCTGGTGCAACTGAGGCGGCGCTAGGGTGAGAGGGTGCGGGCCGGTTGTCGATTCAAGCCCGCACCAGCAGCGCCACCGGCAGGCTGGCCAGCGCGTCCTTCACGCGCACATAGCCCGCGTGGGACGGCACCGCGTGGCCGGTCAGCACATCGACCCAATCCCCCTCGGCATGCAGCGCGGTGTCGCCCCAGCAATGGGGCGGAATGCGGGGTAGCGCCGGGTCCACATGGGCGGCGGCCAGCCGCGTCACGATGACCATCGCTTCCACCGGCCCGCAGCGGCGCGAGAACGCCAGCASCTGCGGCGCCAGCTTGCCSATCGCCGCCCGCGCCGTGTATTCGCCCCGGCTGAACAGCGCCGGCTGTTCGGCCCGGTACGCCAGCACCGATCGGATCACCTGCTGCTTGATGCGGCCGTCGCGCCAGCGCGCCAGCCACTGGGCCCAGCCAGCCCGGCAGTCCAACCGCGCCTGAAGCTGCGCGTAGTCCGGCGGGCGCCGGTTGTCCGGATCGACGAGGCTGAAGTCCCAGCCCTCGTTGCCCTGATAGCGGTCCGGCACGCCGGGCGCCGTCAGCGCGAGCAGGGTCTGGGCGAGGCTGTTGAGCGCGGCGGCCGGGCCGATCCGGTCCGCGAAGCGGCCGATCTGCTCCAGCACGCTGTCTTCGCCACCGGACCCCAACGCGGCGAGGAACGCTTCGCAGGCTGCCTCGTAGGCCTCGTCGGGATGGGTCCAGCTCCCGTGGCGCTTGGCTTCGCGGATGGCCTTGCGCTGCCACGCCAGAATCCGCTCGATGAAATCGCGCTGGGCGTCCTCGCTCGCCAGCGCGCCGGCCTCCGCCGGCCAGGCGCCCAGCAGCGTCTGGTAAAGCATTGCCCGATCGGTGCCATCCGGCCCCTTGGGGGAGGCCACCAGCAGCGGCCCGATCTGCGCTTCCCAGCCGGCCACGGCCTCGGCCCATGGCTGGGCGACCTCGCTCAGTACCGCCAGCCGCATGCGGGCATCCTCGCCGCGCTTGTGGTCGTGCGTGGCCACGGCCAGCATGGCGTGCGGCCAGTGCGCCTGCCGGTGCGCCATGCGCGCGTGGAACCGTTCCGGCGCCAGCGCCAGCGTGCCGGGAAAACTGCCGACTTCGTTACGGGACAGCAGCCGGCCGTAGCGATAGAAGGCGGTGTCCTCCGTGGATTTGGCCGCCAGCGCTGGCATGACCTGTTGCAGCCGGGTGCGGATGGCGCCGGCCGGAGTGTCGGCTGCGGCATCGCTTTGCAGGCAGCCCAGGAGGAAGTCGAGCGCCGCCGCCTTGTCCGGGGCGAGGTGGGTGCGCGCCTGCCCGGCGGCGCTGGCGACCATCGCGTCGTCGAAGGCTGGCTCGCCGGCCACGCCGGTGTAGTAGCTCCGATAAACCGGCACCGCCGCGAGGAAAGCGGTCAGCGCGTGGCGCAGCGCGTGGGCGGTGAGGTCGCGCGTGGCCGGCACCGACCGCGCCAGCGCGTGCAGGCGGGTGCAGACCGCGTCGATCTCGGCCACGAGATGCCGGGCGATCACGCGGTGGCGGGCCGACTTCACATAGTCGGGGTAGGGCCGGCTGTCGCCGCTGATGCGCATCCAGAGCATGTTCAGCGCGCCTTCGCCGCTGGCGTCGTGGAGTACGGCGGACACCTCGTCCATGAAGTCGTAGCCGGTGGTGCCGTCCACGCCCCAGTCGGCCGGCAGCGGTTCGTCCTCGCCCAGGATCTTCTCCACCACGATCCACGGGTGCGCGCGGGCCCCCTCGGCGGGGCGGCCGGGGCGCAGCATGTCCAGCCGGGCGCGAAGCTGCCGGCAGTAGCCAGCGGGGTCGGCCAGCCCATCGACATGATCGACGCGCAGCCCGTCCACCCAGCCTTCGGCATAGAGGCGGAAGGCCAGCGCGTGGACGGCCTCGAACACGTCCGCGTTTTCCTCCCTCACGCCAACCAGCTCGGTGATCTCGAAAAAGCGCCGCCAGGTCAGTTCGGCGGCGCCAGTGCGCCACCACGCCAGCCGGTAGTGCTGGCGCTCCAGCAGCGCGTGCAGGGCTTCCGGGGTGCCCGGCGCGGCCATGTCGAGCATGGGCTCGGCCAGCGGCAGGCTGTGGTCGCCATAGCGCAGCGTGGCCGGGCCGCCGGGCGGGCGCTCCAGCTTGAGCGCGCCGGAGGTCAGCGTGTCCCAGTACGGATCGCCGAGGATCGGCAGCAGCACCTTGCCCTGCAGCGCGGGGTCGGCGGGCTGCCAGTCGATGTCGAAGACCTGCGCATGGGCGCTGCGCTGGCCGTGTGCGAGCACGTCGCGCCACCAGCCGTTGTGCGTGGCATCGGCCGCCATGTGGTTGGGCACGATGTCCACCACCAGGCCCAGCCCCGCCGCGCGGGCGCGCGTGGCCAGCGCCAGCAGGCCATCTTCGCCGCCCAGTTCCGGGTTGACCTGCGTGAAGTCGGTGACGTCGTAGCCGTGCGTGGAGCCGGGGCGCGCGGTGGTGACCGGCGACAGGTACAGGTGGCTGACGCCCAGCCCGGCGTAATAGGGCACCAGCGCCTCGGCATCGGCAAAGGTGAACCCGGCGTGCAGCTGGAGGCGCGCGGTGGCGCGCGGCACCCCGGCGTGGTCGAGRTCGCTCATGGATGTTGCAGGCAGGTCACRCAGCAGTGTTCGGGGAGCGTGCCGGCGGCCAGCGTGGCGATGGCGCCGGGCTGGCTGGCGTGGATCATCGCGCCGCCGTCACAGTCGACCACCACGGGTTCCTCGCCCAGATTGAGCCAGATCGACAGCCAGCTGCCGTCGCCCAGCCGCCAGCGCGCCACGAGGGCCTTGTCGCCCAGCACGGTCACGCCCTCGGCGCGGGCGTTGCGCAGGCGCGGCATCAGCTCGTTGCGGCGGATCGACAGCAACTCGCCGTAGTAGTGGTGCCACGCGCGGCAATAGCCGTCGGTGTCGTCACAGATCGGGCGGGACGCCTCGAAGGTCTCCGGCGCGTTGGGATCGGCGATCTGCGCCGAGCGGGTGTCGTCGCGGAAGGCTTCGGACGCCGCGAACTCGCGCCGGCGGCCATCGCGCACGGCCTGCGCCAGTTCGGGCGGGTGATCGGTGAAGTACAGGAACGGCGTGCGCGCGCCGTGCTCCTCGCCCATGAAGACGAGCGGGATCTGTGGGCAGAGCAGTTGCAGCGCCACGGCGGCGCGCAGCGCGTCCGGCTCCGCCAGGCTGGCCAGCCGCTCGCCGAAGGCGCGGTTGCCGGTCTGGTCGTGGTTCTGRAGGAAGGTGACGAAGGCCGTCGGCGGCAGTTGCGCGCTGGGCTGGCCGCGCCGCACCTCGCGGCCCTGCAGCGGGCCGTTCTCGTCGCCGGAGCGATGGGGCGATACCTCGCCCTGCCACGCGAAGCCTTCGGCCAGCACCCGGGCGAGGTGGTGGATGGGCGCCGTACTTGCGTCGGCAGCCACGGTCTCGGGCAGGCCGGCGTGGTACTCCCTGTAGTAGCCGTCATGCTCGCCGGTCAGCAGCACGTGCAGCGCGTGGTGGGCGTCGTCGTTCCACTGGGCGTCGTAGCCGGCGGCCAGCAGTGCGGCGTCGTTGTGGTCGTTCTCCAGCACCAGATGCAGATGGCGGCCCGGCAGGCAATGGCGCAGGTCGTGCGCCAGTTGCGGCAGCCAGCCTTCGTCCTCGATGGCGTGCACGGCGTCCAGCCGCAGTCCGTCGAAGCGGAACGATTCCAGCCAGTAGCGCGCGCTCTCGCCAAAGAACCGCCGCACCTCGGGGCGCCGGAAATCGATGGCCGGCCCCCACGGGGTCTGGCGGTCGTCGCGGAAAAAGCCGCTGGCGTAGCGGTGCAGATAGTTGCCCTCGGGGCCGAAGTGGTTGTAGACCACATCGAGCAGCACCATCATGCCCAGCCCGTGCGCGGTGTCGACCAGCGTGCGCAGGTCGTCCGGCGTGCCATAGCTGCGCTCGGGCGCGAACGGCAGCACGCCGTCATAGCCCCAGTTGCGCGCGCCGGGAAACTCGGCCAGCGGCATCAGTTCGATGGCGGTGAAGCCCAGCGCGGCCAGCCGGTGCAGTTGCGCGGTGGCGCCGGCGTAGCCGCCGGCCAGCCCCACGTGCATTTCATAGATCACGGCCTCGTGCCAGGGGCGCCCGCGCCATTCGGTGTGATGCCACGCGAACGGCTCGGCCGGCTGGCACAGCACGCTGGCGCCGTGCACGTCCTCGGCCTGAAGCCGGGAGGCGGGGTCCGGCACGATGGTGCCGTCGTCGAGCCGGAACCAGTAGCGCGCGCCGTCGCAGCAGGCGGTCACGGCTTCGAACCAGCCGTGCTCGGTGGGCGCCATCATCACCGGCGCCATGCCGGCCACTTCGAGCCGCACGGGCTGGTCCTCCGCGGCGGCGTCCGGCGCCCAGAGGCGGAAGCGCACGCGGCCATCGGCCAGCCGCACCGGGCCGAAGCGGTAGGATTCGGCGCTTTCATCGTCACATGGCAGCAGGCGCGTGTCCGCGCCGAGCGTCTGCCATTGCGGAACCGGGGGCACGGGCCTGGCGCCGGTACCGGGCGCGGGCATGGCATACATCATGGTGCGCTACCTTCAGGCCGGCAGGCCCGGTGTGACCGGTTCCACGGCGGGCGTGGGCAGGGCGGGACGAGGGGCGCGCGACGGACGCGCGGCGGGGGCCGCCACGGCATCCGGCAGCGGGGCGGGTACTGCGGCGGGAACATGGGCGAGGGCCGGCGCCAGCGCGCGGTACATCGCCAGATACTGTTGCGCCGGACCTTCCCAGCCGAACTCCGTCTGCATGCCGGCACGCTGCATCGCGCGCCAGTGGCGGGGGCGGTGGAACCAGTCTAGTGCGCGCGTGATGGCGGCGCCCATCGTTTCGACCGAATCGCCATCGAAGACGATGCCGGTGGCGCGGGGAGCAGGCAAGGCATCCTCGCCCACATCGCGCACGGTGTCAGCCATGCCGCCCACGCGGGAGACGATGGGCACTGTGCCGTAGCGCATGGCGTAGACCGGGGTCAGGCCGAATGGCTCGAAGCGGCTGCCGTGCAGCAGGGCGTCCGCGCCGGCGTGGAGCAGGTGGGCGTCTTCCTCGCGATAGCCGATGGAGATGCCCACGCGGTCCGGGTGGCGGGCGCCGAGCGCGCGGTAGGCCGCCTCCAGCGCCGGATCGCCGCAGCCGAGCACCGCGAACTGCACATGGTCATGGCGGCGCAGCGCCGCCTCCATCGCCAGCACGGCCACATCGGCCATTTTCTGGTGGGTGAGCCGGCTGCCCATGGCGATCAGGGGCCGGTCCGGCGCCTGCGCCAGGCCGTGGCGCGCCTGCAGCGCGGCCTTGCAGGCGCGCTTGCCGGCGAGGTCGCGGGCGTCGTAGCGCTGCGGCAGCAGGCGGTCGGCGCGGGGCGACCACGCGTCCGTGTCCACGCCATTGGGAATGGCGCCGAGCACCTCGGCGCGGTGGCGCAGCAGGCCGTCCAGCCCATGGCCGAAGGGTTCGGTGAGGATCTCGCGCGCATAGGTGTGGCTCACCGTGGTCACGCGGTCCGCGTAGCGGATACCGGCCTTCAGGAAATTGACCTTGCCCCAGAACTCGATGCCATCCGGCGTCAGGCAGGCCGGCGGCAGGCCCAGCGCGGCGGCGCGCTCCATCGGAAACACGCCCTGGAAGGCGAGGTTGTGGATGGTGGCCACGGTGGGCACCGGCAGGCCGCGCGCGCGCATCAGCAGTGGCGTGAGCGCCGCATGCCAGTCGTGCGCGTGGACCAGTTGCGGCGCCGGCAGCGGGGTCTCGCCGGCGGCGATGAGCGTGGCGGCGTGGGCCAGTGCGGCGAAGCGCTGGGCGTTGTCGCAGAAGTCGCGCCCGGTGGCGTCTACATAGAGCGAGCCGGGCCGGTCATAGAGCGAGGGGCAGTCCAGCAGCACCACGCGCACGCCGCTATCGGGCGTCTGGCCTTCCAGCAGCCGCGCCGGGCTGTGGCCGGGCGGCAGCGCCATCGGCAGCCGGATCGCGCCGAGGCTGCGCAACTGCTTCGCCGCCGCCATGGCCCGGGGATAACCGGGCATCAGGATCGTGACATCGGCGCCGCGCTGATGCAGCGCCTGCGCCAGTCCGCCCACCACATCCGCCAGCCCGCCGGTCTTTGCCAGGGGGTGCGCCTCTGCCGCCACAAACAGGATGTTCGCGTTCAAGATGAGACTCCGCTTCCAGGTCGGTTGGAAACGAACGCGCGGGCGGCTTGCCTGCCGCCATCGCGCCGGGTTCGTTCTTCTTGGCTTGCCTGCGCATTGCGCCACCGCGCACGGGGGCGCCGATCCGCTGGGGCCGGAAGGCGGCGGATGGCGAGCGAACAACCCGGGGTGCGAAGGGGCGCAGAAAATCGCGCGGCTTCAGCAATGCGAACTCCGTGCCAGCATGCTGCACTGCGTGACGGGCGCGCCGCGTCGTGGCTGGTGGGGACGGCGGCGGCCCGGCAGGGCGGGGTTGTGTATAAGGTGCCCGCCCGGTTGTAGAAACTACCGCGCCTGCTGCCGTCGAAGAGCCATCGACAACATTTACGATCCACTGCCCCCGCAGCGCTCGCTGAAGGTGTCGATGCCTTCGGCCTCCGCAAGACGGGCGCCTTGCACCTGCCCGCTGGACCGGTGCAGCAGGCACACCGGCACCGCCCGTGCGCGCCAGACGCGCTGGCAGTACTGCTCGATCGCCCGGTCGGACGAGAACCGCCCCGAGCGCGCGCTGGAGAGCACGGACATGCGTTGCCAGCGCTCGTTGTCGACGTAGGCGGCCGAGACCTGCTGCTGGCAGTGCAGGTAGGAGGCGAAGTCGGCCATCAGCAGGTAGGGGTCGTGCTGGAGCAGGCCGTCGAACAGCGGGCGGAACACGGCGGCGTCGCCCTTCGAGAAGAAGCCGTGCTGGATCAGGTCCACCACCGCGCGCAGCTCGGGGCTGCTGTCGTAGTAGGTGGAGGGGTGGTAGCCGGCGGCCTTGAGCGCGTAGACCTCGGACGCGTTGAGGCCGAACGGGAAGAAGTTGTCGGCGCCGATGGCGTCGCGCAGCTCGATATTGGCGCCATCCATGGTGCCGATGGTGATGGCGCCGTTCATCGCGAACTTCATGTTGCCGGTGCCGGAGGCCTCCTTGCCGGCCAGCGAGATCTGCTCGGAGAGGTCGGCGGCGGGGTAGATCTTCTGGCCGTGGGTGACGTTGAAGTTGGGCAGGAATACCACCTTGAGGCGGTCTCGCACCTGCGGGTCGCGGTTGACCACGCCCGCCACCGAGGTGACGAAGCGGATCATCAGCTTGGCGTAGTGGTAGCCGGGCGCGGCCTTGCCGGCGAACAGGAAGGTGCGCGGCTGCACGTCCGCGTGCGGATCGGACTTGATGCGGTGGTAGAGCGCGATGATATGGAGCACGGCCAGGTGCTGGCGCTTGTACTCGTGGATGCGCTTGACCATCACGTCGAACATCGAGTCCGGGTCCACCACCACGCCGGTGGTGTCGCGCACGAGGCGAGCCAGGTCCTGCTTGTTCTCGCGCCGCACGGCCTGCCAGCGTTCCCGGAAGGCGGGGTCGTCGGCGTACGGCTCCAGCGCCTGGATCTGGTCGAGGTCCTTGATCCAGCCGTCGCCGATGGCTTCGCTGACCAGCCGCGTCAGCCGGGGATTGGCCAGCGCCAGCCAGCGGCGCGGCGTGASGCCGTTGGTGATGCTGGTGAACTTCTCCGGCCACATCTCGTAGAGATCCTTGAGCACGTCCTCGCGCATCAGCCGGGAGTGCAGCTCCGCCACCCCGTTGATGGTGTGACTGCCAACGCACGCCAGATGGGCCATGCGCACGTGCCGCTCGCCGTGCTCGCTGATCAGCGAGAGCCGCGCCAGCCGCGATTCATCGCCATAGAAGCGGATGCGTACCTCGTCCAGGAAGCGCGCGTTGATCTCGTAGATGATTTCCAGGTGGCGCGGCAGGATGCGCTGGAACAGCGGCAGCGGCCATTGCTCCAGCGCCTCCGGCAGCAGGGTGTGGTTGGTGTAGGCGAAGGCGCGGCGGGTGATGTGCCAGGCTTCGTCCCAGGCCAGGTCATGGTCGTCGATCAGCAGCCGCATCAGCTCGGCAATGCCCACCGCCGGGTGGGTGTCGTTGAGCTGCACCGTGAACTTCTCGGGGAAGCGCGTGACCGGCAGGCCCTGCGTGGCCAGCAGGCGCAGCATGTCCTGCAGCGAGCAGGACACGAAGAAGTACTGCTGCTCCAGCCGCAACTCCTTGCCCTGCTGGGTCTCGTCGTTGGGGTAGAGCACCTTGGTGAGGTTCTCCGACGTCACTTTCTTGTTCACCGCGCCGAGATAATCGCCCCGGTTGAAGGTGTGGAAGTCGAACGCCTCGGTGGCTTCCGCGCGCCACAGCCGCAGCGTGTTGACCGTGTTGACGCGGTAGCCGAGGATCGGCGAGTCGAACGGCACCCCCACCACCATCTTGGCCGGCACCCAGCGCACGCGGTAGCGGCCCCGGTCGTCGGTGTAGTGCTCGGTATGGCCGCCCAGCCGCACCTCCACCGCCCATTCGGAGCGCTGGATCTCCCACGGATTGCCGTTGCGCAGCCACGTGTCGGTGCTCTCCACCTGCATGCCGTCGATGATGCTCTGGTGGAAGATGCCGTACTCGTAGCGGATGCCGTAGCCCAGCGCCGGAATCTCCAGCGTGGCGAGCGAATCCATGAAGCAGGCYGCCAGTCGCCCCAGGCCGCCGTTGCCGAGGCCGGGCTCCTCCTCCTGCGCGAGGATATGGTCGAGGTCCAGGTTGAGCGCGGCCATGGCGGCGCGCACTTCGTCCGCGATGCCGAGGTTGACGAGGTTGTTGCCGAGGTGCGGCCCCATCAGGAATTCGGCGGACAGGTAGGCCACCGTGCGCGACGGCTGGCTCTGGTAGGCCTCGGCGGTGCTGATCCAGCGCTGCACCAGGCGGTCGCGCACGGTGTGGGCGAGCGCCTGGTAGAGGTCGTTGCCGCTGGCGTGGCTGGGCACCATGCCCTGGGTGTAGAACACGTGATCGAGAAAGGCCCGCCGGATGGTGGCGCTGGACATCGACGTCCGGGTGTCGTCCGAGTGTTCGGCCGCGGGAGAGGGACCAGAGGGACCAGCGGGACCAGCGGGACCAGAAGGGCCGGAAGGGGCTGGCCGCAGCCGGGATGCTTCGTTCATCACTTGGCTCCTGAAAGGCTGAAAAAGCTGGCTGGTATGGAAACTGCTGCCTTGTCGGGGGTGTCTACCTGTGGGTGTCCTACCCATGGGTGTTCCACCCATTCCCTGCGACGACGAGGCCCCCAGCATGTCGAACCATATTCCGCATGATCCCGCGCGCCGGCCCGACCGCCGGCCCGACCAGTGTCCCGACCACAACAAGGAGAAGGGAGACCAGCCCGCGCGCAACCTGCCCGACAAGCATCCGGTGCCGCCTTCCGTGAAGCGGCACAACAGCGAATCGGACGAGCCGCCCGTCGAGAATTACTGAAACGGTTCATTATCGACAGACCCCCGGCGGCGCCGTCTGGTTCACCCCCGGCGGCGCCCTCACCTCGTCCATGGCGCGGGCGTGAGCACCGTCTATGATGAAAGCGCCGGTGCTCACGCCGGCGGGAGTCGTGCTCCCAAATCGTGCTCCCACCTACGGGCCGGGATAACCGCCATCCCCCGGTCCCTCCAGGTTGGCTTCCAAGAATAGCCGCGACTGCGCCATAAGAGAGGGAGTTCCTATGCCGGATCGGCAGATGCCGGGCCTCGCATCCATGGGTGAGGGGGCCCGTGCCGCCGCAGGCGCCATGCATGACACGGCGCCCCTTGCTCCGCGCGCGAGTGCCTGGCTCGCCGCGCTGGATGACGTCGCCATCTTCGACCTCACGCCCGAGGGCTGCGTGCGCACGTGGTCCGAGGCCGCCGAACGTGCCTTGCTCTACACCGCCGACGAGGTGACCGGCTGCCAGCTCGCCCGCTTCCACACCCCCGAATCGATCCAGTCCGGCGAGCCCGCGCGCCTGCTGGACACCGCCCGTACGCTGGGCCGGGCCGAGGAACGCGGCTGGCGCGTGCGCCGCGACGGCACCGCGTTCTACGCCGCCGTGGTGATCCAGGCCATCAATGACGCCGATGGCGCCCCGGACGGCTTCGCGGTGGTCTATCGCGACATCACCATCCGCTACGCCGCCGAGGAACGCGCCCGGGAGGTGGAGGCGCGCCACCAGCAACTGCTCGACACGCTGCACGAGCAGGCAGTCTGCGAACTCGGGTTCGATGGCGAGATCCGCGTCTGGAATGCYGGCGCGACGGCGCTGTTCGGCTACAGCCCGGAGGCGGCGGTGGGCCGGCCGGTCTCGCTGCTGTATTCCCGCCAGGACGTGGCCAGCGGCCATGACCTCGCCACGCTGGGCGAGGTGCGCACCAACGGCCAGTGGACCGGCGAGGCGCGCCTGCAGCGGCAGGACGGCATGCTGGTGCGCTGCCATATYCGGCAGGCGCTGCTGCGCGACGCCGGCGGCTGCCCGGTCGGCATCCTGTGGACCGCGCGCGATATGTCTGACATGGCCCGGCTCGAGGAACTGGAGGGCGCCGGCCGGCGCGTGCAGGCCTTCCTCGCCATCCTGGCCCACGAGCTGCGCAATCCGCTGGCGCCCATCCGCAACGCCGTGGACGTGATCCGCCTGACGCCCTCGACGGACACGCGCATCCGCCACTGCGCCGAAATCATCGGCCGCCAGCTGCAACTGCTGACGCGGCTGGTCGCCGATTTGATGGAYGTGGGCCGCGTCACCACGGGCAAGCTCAAGGTGCAGCCGGTGCCGACGATGGTCAACGACATCGTCACGTCKGCSGTGGAGGCCATCCGGCCCGCGCTGGACGCGGCGGGGCAGAGCCTCTCGCTCACGCTGCCCGCCGGCCCGGTCTTCGTCAATGCCGACGCCGGGCGGCTGGGGCAGGTGCTCTCGAACCTGCTGAGCAACGCCACCAAGTACACGCCGCGTGGCGGCGCCGTCTCGATCCACATGACCACCGAAGGTGGCAACGTGATCACGGCGATTGGCGACTCGGGCAAGGGCATCGCGCCGGAGGCGCTSGACCGCATCTTCAACCTGTTCGCGCAGGAGGGCGATGATGGCGAGCGCGGCGGCGGGCTCGGCATCGGSCTGGCGCTGGCGCGCGCCGTGGTGGAAGCGCATGGCGGCGCCATCCAGGCCAGCAGCGGCGGGCCGGGGCGCGGCAGCACCTTCACCGTGATCCTGCCGGAGGTGGAAATGGACGGCGCCACCGTGCCGCGCGCAACCGCCACCGATTGCACCGGGCTGCGCATCCTGATCGTGGATGACAGCGCSGACTCCGCCGACAGCATGGCCGAACTGCTGACCGTGCTCGGCCACGACGCCCGGCCGGCCTACAGCGGCATGCAGGCGCTGGAACTGGTGCGCGGCTTCGCCCCGGACGTGGTGCTGCTCGACCTGGAGATGCCGGACATGAACGGCTTCGAGGTGCTGGCGGTGCTGCGGCCCGATCCGGCCAACACCGCCAATGCCGATGGCACCSGCCCGCGCATCTTCGCCCTGACCGGGCACGGCACGTCGGACGACCGCAAGCGCACGCTGGCGGCCGGCTTCGATGAGCACCTCGTCAAGCCGCTGTCGATCGAGACACTGTGCCGGGCGCTGGCGGGGGATGGGGCGGGGTGAGCGTGGTGGGTGGCTTGATGCGCCGCCCCTCTCCCCCGGCCCCTCTCCCAGGGGGAGAGGGGAGACCACCGAGGGTTTTCTCCCCTCTCCGAGGGCGATAGGGGAGACCACCGAGGGTTTTCTCCCCTCTCCGAGGGGGAGAGGGGAGACCACCGAGGGTTTTCTCCCCTCTCCGAGGGCGATAGGGGAGACCACCGAGGGTTTTCTCCTCTCTCCGAGGGCGATAGGGGAGACCATCGAGGGTTTTCTCCCCTCTCCCTCCGGGAGAGGGGCGGGGGAGAGGGACGGCGCCCCCCTACCGACCACGCCCATCTCAACCATCCCCCCGCACCGCCGCCACGCGCACGCGCACGTCCGCATGATCGAAGAGCTCGCGCACATCGGCGTCGAGCCGGCGCTGCCAGTTGGGGTGCCCGGTCACCGTGCCGGGCAGGTTGGGCTGCTCGGCGGCGCCCAGCAGGTCTTCCACGGGCACCAGCCGTAGCGGGGTCCGCGCGCGGGACAGCCAGCGCAGCACCGCTTCCACGGGGGCGGACGCCGCGTCGGGCTCGGCACCATCGACCACCCCGCCCGCGCACATGGCCTGCCACAGCGCCGTGCGCTCGGCGGCGCGCATCGCCATCAGGCCGGCTTCGGTCTCCCCCTCGCCCAGTTGATGCAGCCGCGCGCGCCAGGCGATGTCGTGGCCGGCCCACCAGCCGGCGATGGTCGGCAGGTCGTGCGTGGTGGTGGTGGCTACCGCCTGCGCGGGCCATTGCTCGGGCGGCAGGAACGGGGCGGGGGTGTCGGTGTCTTCGGCAGCATCCTCGTCCGCCGGCTGGCGTTCGAACCACAGCACGTCGATGCCCATCACGCCGCGCGCGGCCAGTGCCGTGTTGAGCGTCTCCGGCACCGTGCCGAGGTTCTCGCCGATGATGATGGCSCGCTGCCGCCACGACTCGATCGCCACCAGCCGCAACAGGTCGTCCAGCGGATAGGTCAGGTAGGCGCCCGCCGTGGCCGGCGCGCCGGCCGGCACCAGCCACATCCGCGCCAGCCCCAGCACGTGGTCGATGCGCAGCCCGCCGGCATGGGCGAGGTTGGCGCGCAGCATCTCGATAAAGGCGGCGTAGCCGTTGCGGCGCAGCCCGCGCGGCGAGAACACCGCCACGCCCCAGTCCTGCCCGAGCGGGTTGTAGACGTCTGGCGGCGCGCCGGCGTGGAARCCGTTGAGGATCTCGGTCTGGCGCATCCACGCGTGGCTGCCGCCGGGATCGGTGCCCACGGCGAGGTCGGCGATCAGTCCYACGGCCATGCCGGCGGCGCGCGCGCGGTGCTGCGCGGTGTCCAGCCCGTGCGCGGCCAGCCATTGCAGGAAGGCGTGATAGCCGATCTCCTGCGGAAACTGGGTCTCGAAGGCGGCCACCGCCGAACTGTCYGGCGAGCGCAGGGTGACCGGCCATTGGCGCCAGTCGGATGCCGCTTGTCGCCGCGCGTCRTCCCCGTCATTGCTSGCCTGCGCCAGCMGGCTGGCCTGGATGGCCTCGAAGCAGGCGTGGGCCAGCAGCCCGCTGCCGCCGCGCGCGCGGAAGGYGGCGAAGGCCTGTTGGGCGTCCGTGCTGAGCAGGGTGTCATGGCGGTCCCACAGCCAGCGCAGCAGCGCATGGCGTGCCACGGACAGCGTGGGCCAGTCGATTTCGTCGCGCGCCTCGGCGGCGGCCAGCCGGTGGCCGATGTTCAACGCCGCGATGCCCTGATCGACCGCGTCCTGCCCGAACACGGCGGCGGGGTCGGCGTAGAGCGCGTTGTGGAAGATCCGGCTCGACGGCGCGTAGGGGCTGTAGCGCGCCGGCAGCGCGGCAAAGCCGGCGTGGAGCGGGTTGATGGCGACGGCGTCGGCGCCTTCGCGCGCGGCCGCCTCGCAGGTCAGGGCCAGCGTGGTGAGATCGCCCAGCCCGGTGGGCGCMCCCCGGCGCAGGCCGTAGAGCTGCACGGAGAGCCCCCACGGCTTGCTCGCATGTACCGCGCGCGGGTTGGCGGATGGGTTGGCAGACAGTGCATCGGCCACGCCGTRGCAGCGCGGTGGCGCCACGGCCAGCGTGGTGGCCAGATCGCCCAGCAGCAGGCGGTGGTAGCCCCAGTCCGTTACCGGCGGGATYTCCATCAACCCGTCCGCATTGCGCTGGGCGATGCCCTCGATCACGCGGCCATCCTCCAGTTCGAGCCGATAGGGGCGCTGCGCCAGCGTGTGCGCCCACCGCACGGTCACGGGCTGGCYCTGATCAGCCGTGAGCAGCGGCGGCAGCGGGTGGGATGCGTCGTCGGCGGCGAGCCGCGCGAGCGAGGATTCACAGGCGCCGGGCGTGTCGCAGGGCAGGTCGAGCGCGGCCAGCACCGCGTGCAGGGCGTCCTCGGTAAGGGCCTGGGGCCGGCCCCAGGCATCGCGCCACTGGGTCTGCAGGCCGGCGCGTTCGGCCAGTCGCTGCAGGGCGTCGGTGTCGTGGCTCATCGCGGGGGTTCCTCTTTGCGGACGTCTTCATTGCGAACCCTTGGCACGCTGGCCAGCAGTAGCGCCACGCTGTGGGCCACCACGGTGTAGCCGGGCTGGCCGTCGTCGCCGTTCGCAAGCGGGCTTTCGCCGGCATCCGGCGCGGCGCTGTCGAACAGCACGCGCCAGTCCTCGCCTGGGGCCGGCGCGCGGAAGGTGACGTCGTCGTTGCCGGCGTTCAGGCACAGCAGCATCACCGCCACCTCGTCCTCGCCGTTGCCGGGCGTGGCGCGGCGCAGCGCCAGTGTGCGATCTTCGCCATTGGCCCACTGCTCGGGCGACAGCTCGTTGCCATCGGCCCCGAACCATGCGATGTCCGGCACGCCGGGCGCCGGGCGCGAGCGGCCGTGCACGAAGCGGTTCTCGGTCAGCATCGGTACCTGTCGGCGCAGCGCCAGCAACTGGCTCACGCAGGCCATCATCGGCGCGTTGGCGGGGTTGGCGGCGTCCTCCCAGTTCAGCCACGAGAGCGGGCTGTCCTGGCAGTAGGCGTTGTTGTTGCCCTGCTGGCTGCGGCCCCATTCGTCGCCGGCGGTGAGCATCGGCGTGCCCTGGGAGAGCAGCAGCGTGGCCATCATCGCCCGGGCCACGCGGCCACGGGTTTCGAGGATCTGCTCGTCGTCGGTGGGGCCTTCCACGCTGCCGTCCGGGCTCCAGTTGGCGCTGGCGTTGTCGTCGTTGCCGTCGCGGTTGTCCTCGCCGTTGGCCTCGTTGTGCTTGCTGCTGTAGCTGACGAGGTCGGCCAGCGTGAAGCCATCGTGCGCGGTGATGAAGTTGACGCTGGCCCACGGCTTGCGGTGGCGGCGGTCGAACAGGTCCGCCGAGCCGGTGAGCCGCGCGGCCAGTTCGCCGCGCTGGCCGGCATCGCCACGCCAGAAGCGGCGCACGTTGTCGCGGAACTTGTCGTTCCATTCGGCAAAGCCGGGCGGATGGTTGCCTACCTGATAGCCGCCGGGGCCGAGGTCCCACGGCTCCGAGATCAGCTTCACGCGCGACAGCACCGGGTCCTGGAGGAGGGCGTCGAAGAAGCCCGCGCCGGGGTCGAAGCCGGTGGCCTCGCGGCCCAGCGTGCTGCCGAGGTCGAAGCGGAAGCCATCCACGTGGAAGGCCTCCACCCAGTAGCGCAGCGAGTCCATCACCATCTGCAGCACGCGCGGGTGCGACAGGTTCAGCGTATTGCCGCAGCCGGTGTCGTTGATGTAGTGGCGCTCGTCGCCCGGAATCAGCCGGTAGTAGCTGGCGTTGTCCAGCCCGCGCCAGGACATGGTCGGCCCCAGCTCGTTGCCTTCGCAGGTGTGGTTGTAGACCACGTCGAGAATGACCTCGATGCCGGCCGCGTGGAGCCGGCGGATGGCCACCTTGGCCTCGTGCAGCTCGTTGGCGGACAGGTAGAGCGGCTCCGGCGCGAAGAACGCCAGCGTGTTGTAGCCCCAGTAGTTGCGCAGGCCGCGCTCCACGAGGAAGCGGTCCTGCAGGAAGGCGTGGATCGGCAGCAGCTCCACCGCCGTCACGCCGAGCCGGTGCAGGTGATCGACGAAACGCGGATCGGCCAGCGCGGCGAAGGTGCCGCGATGGTGCGGCAGCAGGTCTTCGCGCTGCATGGAGGCGCCGCGCACGTGCACCTCGTAGATCGAGGTTTCCGGCCACGGGCGGTCCAGCCGGCGGTCTTCGCCCCAGTGGAAGCTTTCGTCGACGACCACGGCCTTCGGCATCATCGGCGCGCTGTCGCGGCGGTCGGGCGTSAGGTCCGCGCGCGGGCTGTTGAGCCGGTAGCCGAACAGCGCGTCCGACCAGCGCGCCGGGCCGTTCAGCAGCCGCGCGTAGGGGTCCAGCAGCAGCTTGTGGGGGTTGAAGCGGTGGCCCCGGGTCGGCTCGTAGGGGCCGTAGGCGCGGTAGCCGTACAGCGCGCCGGGCTGGGCCAGCGGCAGGTAGCCGTGCCAGACCTCGTCGGTGCATTCGGGCAGCGGCAGGCGGTGGATCTCCCTGCGGCCGTTGGCGGAGAACAGGCACAGCTCGATGCGCGTGGCATTGGCGGAGAAGACTGCGAAGTTGACGCCCAGGCCGTCCCAATGCGCGCCAAGGGGGTAGGGCTTGCCGGGCAGCAGACGGTCGATCGTGGCAATCGCCATGTGCATGGCTCCTTTCTTCTGGTTATTCTGGGTGGCTCGTGATGACAGCTTTCAGAGGGTGTCAGCGGGGTGTCAACGGGGCGGGCGGTAGCGCAGGACCAGCGTAGCCAGCGGCGGCAGGGTCAGCGTGACCGAGGCCGGCTGGCCGTGGGACGCCGCGTGGGACGCCTCCACCCGGCCGCCATTACCGAGGTTGCTGCCGCCGTAGTAGCCGGCATCGGTATTCAGGCATTCCTCCCAGTCGCCCGCGAACGGCACGCCGAGGCGGTAGCCCTCGCGCGGCACCGGGGTCATGTTGACGACCACCAGCGCCACCTCCTGGCTGTCTGGCGCGGCGCGGCGCAGGTAGGCGAAGACGCTGTTCTGGTGATCGTCGCCGACAATCCACTGGAAGCCTTCGGGCCGGTGATCCATGGCGTGGAGGGCCGGCAGCTCGCGGTACAGCCGGTTCAGGTCGCGCACCAGCGAGTGCACGCCACGGTGCAGCGGCTGGTCCAGCAGCGGCCAGTCGAGTTCCTCGTCGTGGTTCCACTCGCGCCATTGGGCGAATTCGCCGCCCATGAACAGCAGCTTCTTGCCGGGATGCGTCCACATGAAGCCGTAGTAGGCGCGCAGGTTGGCAAAGCGCTGCCAGTCGTCCCCGGGCGCCTTGCCGATCATCGACCCCTTGCCGTGTACCACTTCATCGTGCGAAAGCGGCAGCACGAAGGCTTCCGACCATGCGTAGACCAGCCCGAAGGTCAACTCGTTGTGATGCCAGGGGCGGTGGATCGGGTTCTGGCTCAGGTAGCGCAGCGAGTCGTGCATCCAGCCCATATTCCACTTGAAGTCGAAGCCGAGCCCGCCGGACGCCACGCTGGCCGTCACGCCGGGCCACGCCGTGGATTCCTCGGCGATGGTCAGTGCGCCGGGGCAGCGCTCGTGGACGATGGTGTTCAGGTCGCGCAGGAAGGCCACGGCCTCCAGGTTCTCGCGCCCGCCGAAGCGGTTGGGCACCCACTGGCCCGGCTCGCGGCTGTAGTCGCGGTAGAGCATGGACGCCACGGCGTCCACGCGCAGCGCATCGGCATGGAACTGTTCGAGCCAGTGCACCGCCCCCGCCAGCAGGAAGCCGCGCACCTCGTTGCGGCCGAGGTTGTAGATCAGCGTGTTCCAGTCCTGATGGAAGCCCTCGCGCGGGTCCTGGTGCTCATAGAGCGCCGTGCCGTCGAACTCGGCCAGCCCGTGCGGGTCGGTGGGGAAGTGCGCGGGCACCCAGTCGAGGATCACGCCGATGTCGGCCTGATGGCAGCGATCGACGAAGGCGGCGAACTGGTCCGGCGGGCCGAGTCGCGAGGTGGGCGCGAACAGCGACAGCGGCTGGTAGCCCCAGGAGCCGCCGAACGGGTGCTCGGTGATCGGCAGCAGCTCGATATGCGTGAAGCCAAGGTCGCGGATATAGGGCACCAGCCGGTCGGCCAGGATTTCCCAGCCGTGTGCGGTGTCGTTGGCGGCGCGCTGCCAGGACATCGCGTGGAGTTCGTAGACGGACATCGGCGTGGCATAGGGGTCGGCGCTGGCGCGCTTCTCCATCCACGCCTGGTCGTTCCACTGGAATGGCGGGGCGCCGTGGCCGCGGCAGGCCACCACGGACGCCGTGGCGGGCGGCGGCTCGGTGGCCAGCGCCACCGGGTCGGCCTTGTCCGGCAGGGCGTGGCCCTGCGCGCCGATGATGTCGTACTTGTAGCGGCTGCCGCCGTGGGCGCCGAGCGCCTCCGGGATGAACACTTCCCAGATGCCGGCGCCGTGGCGCAGGCGCATGGGGTGGCGCACCGGGTTCCAGCCGTTGAAGTCGGCGATGACCGATACGCGCTGGGCGTTGGGCGCCCACAACGCGAAGCGCACGCCGGCTTCGCCATCGACGGTCAGGCATTGCGCGCCGAGGCACTGGCCGAGTTCGAGGTGGCGGCCTTCGTTGAGCAGGTGCAGGTCCAGATCGCCCAGCAGCAGGCCGAAGGCGTAGGGGTCGGCGCTGCATTGCTCGTTGCCGTCCGGCCAGCGGATCAGCAGGCGGTAGTCGCCCGGTTGTGGCGCCTCCGTGCCGGGCAGGCGGCCGGCGAACACGCCGCCGGGGTGCAGCGCGGTCATCGGCGCGATAGGTTTGCCCGCCCGGTCGGCCAGCGAGACCGATTCGGCGCCCGGCGCGATGGCGCGCACCACCACGCCGTGGTCGTCCCGGTGGGGGCCGAGCACGCCGAACGGGTCGGCCAGCCGGCCCTGCAGCAGCGCGTCGATCACGGCATCGGGCAGCGTTGGGGTGCGTTCCATCGTGGCGCTATTAGTTCGTGCCATCGTTGGCTCCCAGCAGCTTGCGGACGAGCCGGGCCAGCCCGCTCGTGGGCAGGTCGATCCATGCCACGCGGTTGGCGGCCTCATAGCCCACTTCATAGGCGGCGCGCTCAAGCAGGAACAGGTCGAGCAATTGCGCCATCTGTCCCGGCTCGGCCCATTGCTGCGGCGCGGCCTGCATCGACTGCTGGTAGCAGTTCAGGAAGGCCTGGCTGGCGGCGCTGCGGAAGCGCTCCAGCAGCGCGGCGCGGCGCTCCGCCAGCGCGGGCGGCAGCGTGGCGTGGGTGCGCTCCTGCCGGTCCGTGCCGACCGTGGCCGCCGCATAGTCGAGCGAGCGCAGCAGCCCCGCCACATCGCGCAGCGGCGAGGTCTTGCGCCGGCGGAAGGCCAGCGGCTGGCGCGGTTCGCCTTCGAAATCGACGATATAGGTGTCGCTCTGGGCRATCAGCACCTGCCCGAAGTGGAAATCGCCGTGGATGCGGGTCTGGAGGCTGCCCGGGGCGGCCTGCGCCAGGCGTGCCACCAGCTTGGGCAGCTTGCCGCGCGCGGCGACCAGCGTCTCGATATCGGTGGCGAAGGCGCCGGTGGCGTTCTGGCGGCGGGCTTCAAGCAGATCGAGCGCCTCGTTGAGGGACTTCAGCGCTTCCTCGGCCCATTCGCCGGCCTGCGCCTCGGTGGCGGGTTCGGGCGAGAAGGCGGCCTCGTCGCTGGGCCGGGCCAGCACCGCGTGCAACTCGGCCAGACGGCGGCCCAGCGTGCCGACCATGGTCGAATAGCCGGCCATGGCTTCGACGAACTCGCCGTCGGCGTCTTCGGACGGCATGGCGTCGTCGATCAGGCGGCTCAGGTAGTCGAGCGTCCAGTCCCAGCCATCGCCCTGATTGAGGATGTAGCCCTGCAGCAGCATCAGCGTGTGCGGCGTGCCATCGGCGCCGGTGCGCACCACCTCGCCCAGCAGCGGCGCGGAGTGTGCGTAGCCTTGGCTGGTCAGGTAGCGCGTCATCTCGGCTTCCGGATGGATGCCGCCCGCCACCCGGCGCACCAGCTTGAGCACGCCGTTGTTGCCGTAAGCGAGCGAGCTGTTGGACTGTTCGGCGGACATCCACTGCACGGGCTGGTCTTCCAGCGTCACCCCGGCCAGCCCTGGCTCGGGCAGGAAGCGGATCACGCCGTGCGTGGTCGGTGCCTCGGTGCCGTCGCGCATGGCCTTGACCACGGCGCGGGCGTAGGCCTCCACCACGAAGCCATCGGTGGCCACGCCCACGCGGCTGCCCCGGCGCACGCGCGCCATGGACAGGCCGTGCATCAGTTGCGGCATGCCTTCGGTGTTCTCGCGGTCCCACAGCAGYGCCACCGGTAGYTGGTAGCACTCGGTGCGGCCCGGCAGGGCCACCTCGACCTCGCAATGGAAGACCTCCTCGTTATTGCCGACGCGGGCGATCGGCCATGCGTAGGTCACGGTCACGCGCTCGATGCGGTCCGCCTTGGAGGCGAACCAGCGCCGGCGGGCGAGGTAGATCGGCAGGACTTCGGTGGTCAGCGCGCGGCGGGCGGACTCGGTCAGTTCCGAGCGTCCGGCGTTGTTCTGGAGTACCAGGGTGATTTGATCGGCCATTTGCTCGGGGGCGTCCACGTGCCAGGAAGGCGGCTGGGCGTCCTCGCTCAACACAAACCAGTAGAAACCATACGGCGGCAGCGTGAGCAGGTAGGTCAGCTGGCCGATGGCCGGGAAGGGCGTGGCGCCAAGCATCTCCACCGGCACGCGGCCCTGGAACTGCGAGAGGTCCAGCTCCACGGCCTGCGGCGCGCGGGACAGGTTGGCCACGCACAGGATGTGCTCGCCATCGAACTCGCGCAGATAGGCCAGCACCTTGCGGTTGCCGGGGAACAGGAAGCGCAGCGTGCCGCGCCCGAAGGCGTGATGCTGCCGGCGCAGGGCCAGCATGCGGCGCATCCAGTTCAGCAGCGAGTGCGGGTCGCGGTTCTGGGCTTCGACGTTGACGGCCTCGTAGCCGTACAGCGGCCCCTGCAGCGGCGGCAGCACCAGCCGCTCGGGGTCGGCGTGGGAGAAGCCGCCATTGCGGTCCGGCGACCACTGCATCGGCGTGCGCACGCCATCGCGGTCGCCGAGGTGGATGTTGTCGCCCATGCCGATCTCGTCGCCGTAGTAGATCACCGGCGTGCCGGGCATCGAGAACAGCAGGCTGTTCATCAGCTCGATGCGGCGGCGGTCGCGCTCCATCAGCGGCGCCAGCCGGCGGCGGATGCCGAGGTTGATGCGCGCGCGGCGGTCGGAGGCGTAGACCTCCCACAGGTAGTCCCGCTCGCTGCTGGTGACCATCTCCAGCGTCAGTTCGTCGTGGTTGCGCAGGAAGATCGCCCACTGGCAGTTCGGCGGCACCTCRGGGGTCTGCCGCATGATGTCGGTGATCGGGAAGCGGTCTTCCCGGGCGATGGCCATGTACATGCGCGGCATCAGCGGGAAGTGGAAGGCCATGTGGCATTCGTCGCCGACCACGCCGCCGTCCGGGCTGGCCGCGCCGGTGGTGTCGGCCGTGCCGCCGCCGCTGGCGCCGCCAAAGTACTGCTGGGCGTCTTCCGGCCACATATTGGCCTCGGCCAGCAGCAGGCGGCCGGCGTAGCGCTCGTCCAGGTGGCTGCGGATCTTGCGGATGACCTCGTGCGTCTCGGGCAGGTTCTCGTTGGTCGTGCCTTCGCGCTCCACCAGATAGGGCACGGCGTCCAGCCGCAGGCCGTCGATGCCGATGTCGAGCCAGAACCGCATCACGCTCAGCACCTCGTTGAGCACCTGCGGGTTGTCGAAGTTCAGGTCCGGCTGGTGCGAGTAGAAGCGGTGCCAGAAGTAGGCGCCGGCCTCGGCGTCCCAGCTCCAGTTCGACTTCTCGGTGTCGCAGAAGATGATGCGCGTGCCGGCGTAGGACTGGTCGTTATCGGACCACACGTAGTAGTTGCGGGCGGCCGAGCCGGGCTTGGCCTTGCGCGCGCGCTGGAACCACGGGTGCTGGTCGGACGTGTGGTTGATCACCAGTTCGGTGATCACGCGCAGCCCGCGCGCGTGGGCTGCCGCCACGAAACGGCGGGCCTCGGTCAGCGTGCCGTAGTCGGGGTGCACGCTGCGGTAGTCGGCAATGTCGTAGCCATCGTCACGGCGCGGCGAGGGGTAGAACGGCAGCAGCCAGATGGTGTCCACGCCGAGGTTGACCAGATAGTCGAGCTTGGCCAGCAGGCCCGCGAAGTCGCCGACGCCATCGCCATTGGCGTCATAGAACGACTTGATGTGCAGTTGATAGATGACCGCGTCCTTGTACCAGAGCGGGTCGGCGTTGAGCAGGGCGGCGCTGACGCGGTCGGATGCGCGCTTCATGCCGTATCTCCGGTTTGTTGTTGGGGCCGGACGTGCCAGAGGGCGAACGGCAGTTCATGCGGATTGAGGCGGATGCGCTGGGCCTTGCCGGTCCAGGTGAAGCGGCGGCCGGACATCAGCTCTTCGGCCTGCAGGGCGCCGTGGTCAGGCAGGCCCCACTCCCACAGCGGCAGTTCGATCGTGGATTCGCGCGGCGCGCGCGGGTCCAGGCTGATGGCGGCCAGCAGCACGTCGCTGCCGAAGGTGGGGCCGCTGCTGGTTCCTCCTGCAGGGCCCCCGGGCTCGGCCGGGACGTAGCGGGCGAAGTACAGCACCGCGTCGTCGCTGGCGTGGTAGAAGCGCACGCCCAGATGATCCTGCAGGGCCGGATGGCTGGCGCGGATCTGGTTCAGCCGCGAGATCTCGGCCACGATGTTGCCGGGCTGGTTCCAGTCGCGCACGCGGATCTGGTATTTCTCGGAGTCGAGGTATTCCTCGCGTTCCACGCCGTTCAGCACCAGCGGCGCGCCCTCGCAGACCTCGAAGCCGTTGTACATGCCCCAGAGCCCGGAGAGCAGCGCCGCCAGCGCCGCGCGGATCAGGAACGCCGGGCGTCCGCCGTCGTGCAGGTAGAACGGGTTGATGTCCGGCGTATTGACGAAGAAGTGCGGACGGTAGAACTCGCGCAGCGGGCTCTGCGTCAGCTCGGTCATGTACTCGGTCAGCTCGGCCTTGGTGTTGCGCCAGGTGAAGTAGGTGTAYGACTGCGAGAACCCGAGCTTGGCCAGCCGCGCCATCATCTTGGGCCGCGTGAAGGCTTCGGCCAGGAACAGCGTGTCCGGGTGCTTGGCGCGCACGTCGGCAATCATCCACTCCCAGAACGGCAGCGGCTTGGTGTGCGGGTTATCCACCCGGAAGATGCGCACGCCCTGGTCGGCCCAGAACATCACCACGTCGCGCAGCGCCTGCCAGAGATGCTCGCCGCCGGGCGGGGCCGCGTAGAAATCGACRTTGACGATGTCCTCGTACTTCTTGGGCGGATTCTCGGCGTAGCGCAGCGAGCCGTCCGGACGGTGCGAGAACCACTCGGGGTGCTCGCGCAGCCACGGGTGGTCCGGCGAGCACTGGATGGCGAAGTCGAGCGCCAGTTCCAGGCCGTGGTCGGCGGCGGCGCGGCGCAGGCGCTGGAAGTCCTCGAACGTGCCGAGCTGCGGGTGGAGCGCATCGTGGCCGCCTTCGGTACTGCCGATGGCGTACGGGCTGCCCACATCGCCCGGCTCGGCCTTAAGGCTGTTGTTGCGGCCCTTGCGGTGCGCCTGGCCGATGGGGTGGATCGGCGGAAAGTAGAGCACGTCGAAGCCCATCGCACGGATGGCCGGCAGCCGGCGGATCACATCGTCGAAGTTGCCGTGGCGATTTTCATCGCCGCTTTCCGAGCGCGGGAACAGCTCGTACCAGCTCGCGAAGCGGGCGGCGAGGCGGTCTGCCTCTACCGGCATCGCCGTGGGGTAGCGGCTGACGAACGGGCGCCCGGCGGGGGTGTCCATGGCGGCGTGCATGGCGGTTTCGRTGCGCGGGGAGAGCAGGATTTCGAGCCGCAGGGCGTCGTCGCCGGCGGCGGCCTTCAGTTCGGCCAGCAGGGCGCCGGCATCGGGGATGGCGCTGCCCTCGGGGGTGTCCAGCGTGGCGGCCACCAGCCGGGCGCCTTCCTCGATCTCCAGCGTCACGTCCACGCCGGCCTTGCGTTTCTTGCCGATCTCGTCGAGCCAGCTCGCGAAGGTATCGCGCCATGCTTCCACCGTGAACTCGTGGCGGCCCAGCGCCACGATCGGGAAGCTGCCGCGCCAGCGGTCGTTGATGACGGGGGTCATCGGCGAGGCACGCCAGACCTGCTCGCCCGGCGCGCGCCACAGCACGGCGGCGGCGAGCTTGTCGTGGCCGTCCATCCAGATATCGGCGGTGACCTCCACGCGCTCGCCCACCGTGCGGCGCACGGCGAAGCGGCCGTGGTCGGCGGAGGGCGCCAGGTTCTCGATGGCCACGCGCGGCGCCTGCATGGCGGTGGCCAGGTCGCGGTCGATGGCTTTGCGGTGATTGCCATTGCCATTGCCGCTGCCATTGCGGCGCGCGCGGGGCTGCGCGCTGACCGGCAGCGCTTCATASAGGCGGATATCGGCCGGTGCCAGCGTGATCGTCGCGCTGGGGTCGAGCTGGTGGGCGGCGTCCAGCGTGCCGCCGGGGCCGCCATCGGCCGATTGCAACGTGGCGGCGGCCTGCGGCAGCGCGCTCAGCACGCGGTCCGCGCCGAACGAGGCGGGCTCGATCGGGCAGGGGTTCAGCACCACGATCAGCGCAGCGGGGCCGGTGGCGCCGTTCGAACCATTGGCGAGGTGGCGCGGCAGGCGGGCCAGCACGGTGAGCGGCGCGTCCGGGCCGCTCACCTGCCGGACCGCGACGGCCGGCGCCGGGTCACGCGCGGCCAGCCAGGCGTTGCACTGGATCAGCTCGTGGGTGAGGTCGTAGGGGGCATCGACGATGTCATCGGGATGGCCATCGGACTGCGCCTCGGGGGCGGTATCAAGGGGCGCGCTGCCATGGGCGCCGGTCTCGAAGCCGGCCGGCACCATCAGCCCGTCGCCGATGGCGGCGGCGGTCCACAGCGCGCGGCGGGCGGCCAGCACGTCGGTGCCGTCGGGCGCCAGCGAGGGCGCGGCCAGCACGCGGCCGAAGTCGCGCAGGCGCGCCATCTCCTCGGTCAGCCACGCGCTGCGGTAGTCCCACCACGGGAGCGAGCAGAACGCGCCGTCGAACGGCGCGGTGGCAAGGTCGGCCAGTTGTTGCGGGTTGGTACCGGGGGTGAAGGCCAGGAACACGGGATCTTCGCCGCCGTTCTCAGTACTGTCAGTACTGCTCCGCCCGGCGGTCTCGATGATCTCCGCCCAGTGCCGGCCCGGCACGCGCGACGGGGCGCGGCAACAGAAGCCGGCGGCGCCGGCATCGATTGCTTCGCGGATCTGGGCGCTCCACCAGGCCACCAGCGCGGGGGCGAGCCCCTCGTCGTACCAGCGCAGCCGCACGCCGGGCAGGTGGCTGTCCGTGGCATCCGGGCTGCCGCCGGGGCGGGCATGGTCGACCCAGCCATCGTGCATGCCTGCCGCCTCGGCCGGAAAGCGGTCGAGGGCGAGATCGAGCAGGGGAAGCAGCCCATGTGACCGGCACGCCGCAAAGGTCGCTGCCAGGATGTCGGGGCGGATATGGGGAATGGCCCAGCCGGCCAGCAATACATGGTCGAAACCGAGTGTGGCGGTGCGCGCGAGCGCTTCCGGGTCCACCGCTCGGGAATCGGTCAGGTTCAGTTGGCAGATTCGCACGTCACAGGTCCTTGGCCGTGGCGCCGCTGCGCGCCGATTCTGACCGGGCACGCGAAGGCTGTGCCAACGCGGCGGGGTCCGGGAGCGCGCGGGCCGGGAACTGCGGTGCAGCAAGGGCAGGTGCCGATGCGGTCCGGCCGCGCGTCCGGGTCGCATATGTAAGAAATACACGGTGCCCGGCGGATGTAAAGTAAGGAATACGGCTTTCGTGAAATCCGACGAGGCGGAAGGCTATCGATAAATGGGGRCGATAATCGGCACGCCGGTGCGGAATAAATCGGCAAAAAAATCCCCGCCAAGGGGCGGGGACGATTTTCAGCGGAGGCGGCGCGCCATTATCCGGCGCGATAGACATCCAGCCGGTTGTAGAGCGTCTTCAGGCTGATGCCAAGCGCCTTGGCGGCCTGCCGCTTGTCGCCGTCGAAGCGCGACAGCGTGGCCAGGATAATCTCCCGCTGCGTATCGGCCAGTGTCGTCCCCACCCGTACGCTGACCACGCCATCGACGGTCGTCGGCCGCATCGGCTGGCTGGCGAGATTGGGATTGCCRATTTCCACGAGTTTATCGGCCAGAATATAGGCGCGATATACGGAATTCTTCAGTTCGCGCACATTGCCGGGCCAGTCATAGCGCACYAGCCGTTCGAGCGTGCTGGCCGAAAATGCTTTCTCGGTCTGYTCCATGGCGTTGAATTCGGCCAGGAAATGGCGCGCCAGCGGGACGATGTCCTCGGTGCGTTCGCGCAGCGGCGGAATATGGAGCGGGAAGACGGCCAGCCGGTACAGCAGGTCTTCGCGCAACTGGCCGTCCCGGACGGCCTCCATGGGGTCGCGGTTGGTGGCGGCCAGGATGCGGACGTCGCTCACCAGCAGGGTGTCGCCGCCCACGCGGTGGAAGTTACGGCTTTCCAGCACGCGCAGCAGCTTGATCTGCATCTCCACCGGCATTTCGGTGACTTCGTCCAGGAACAGCGTGCCGCCCTGGGCCTGCTCGAAGTAGCCGGCCTTCTGCTCCAGCGCGCCCGTGAAGCCGCCTTTCTCGTGGCCGAACAGCTCGGATTCAATCAGCGTGGGGGCGATGGCGCCGCAGTTGACCGCCACGAACGGGCCGCCGGCGCGGCTGCTGCGCTCGTGCACGGCGCGCGCCACCACTTCCTTGCCGCTGCCGCTCTCGCCCACCGCCAGCATCGTCACGTCCGTCCCCGCCACCCGGTTGAGCTGGGCGATCAGCCGCTGCATGGCTGGCGCGGTACTCTCCCAGAGCAGGGAGACCTGCCCGGGCGCGGCACGGCGGCCCGGCGCGCGCGGCGGGGGCGCCGAGGAACGTGCGGATGGAAGCGTCGCGGTGGTGGACACGGGTGGCAGTGTGGCCGCCTGCGCCCGCCATCCCAGGAAAGTGGGGGAAGGGTGCYGACGGCGTCGGATTGGTCAATGATGTTTTAATGCTATCCGGTCGCGCTGCGGGTGGCTACATCCCAWGCCGCCGTCGCGGAAAGGTCCGACACCTGTGTCAGACGGACACTGGCATATCGGCCAAGCGCCTGTAGCTAGACTTCAGCGTATCTTGCCGCCTGTGTTGCCCCTGTGCCGCCCGTTGCACGGCGAGACTTTTGCCAGGCGGTTTGCCGCCGCGTAATCTCAGTAGTATCTGAAGCGCCGCAGCACCCTGCATCCACCGAACCGAAAGGCCAACGGGCTCATGAGAATCAGACTCCGGACCGATTTCCGACAGGAATCCCGCGCCAACGGACGCCAGCGCAGCCTATGCCACACATCCTGATCGTAGACGACGACGAAAACGCCTGCGCGGCGCTGGCAGAAATTGTCGCGATCGAGGGGTTTTCCTCCGCCACCGCCGGCAACCTGCGCGAGGCGCGCCTCCAGATAGGCTGGCGCATGCCCGACGCGGTGCTGGCCGACCTGCGCCTGCCCGATGGCAGCGGCATGGAGCTGTTCGAGGAAGTCGGCTCGTCCGGCGTGGAAGTCATCCTGACCACCGGCTACGCCAGCGTGGAGAGCGCCGTGGAGGCGCTGCGCCTGGGCGCCACCGACTACCTCGTCAAGCCGATCAACGTCACGCGGCTCCAGACCGTCCTCAAGCGTATTGCCACCACCGGCGAGCTGAAAGCGGAGATCCATTCGCTGCGCGGCGAGTTGCGCCGCTATGGCCGCTTCGGCCGGCTGCTGGGCAGTTCCGAAGCCATGCAGGCGGTCTATGACCAGCTCAGCAAGGTCGGCCCGACCGAGGCCACCGTGCTGCTGATTGGCGAAAGCGGCACCGGCAAGGAGCTGGCCGCGCAGACCGTGCACGAACTATCCCCGCGCCGGCGCCAGCCCTTCCTGGCCGTGAACTGCGGGGCGATCTCGCCCACGCTGATCGAAACCGAGATGTTCGGCCACGAGCGCGGCAGCTTCACCGGCGCCGACCGCCAGCACAAGGGCTATTTCGAACGCGCCGACGGCGGCACGCTGTTCCTCGACGAAATCACCGAGATGCCGCTGGAGCTGCAGGTCAAGCTGCTGCGCGTGCTCGAGACCGGCACCTTCATGCGCGTGGGCACCAACCGCGAACAGCATGCCGATGTGCGCGTGCTGGCCGCCACCAACCGCAACCCCGAGGAAGCCGTGGCGGAGGGCAAGCTGCGCGCCGACCTGTACCACCGGCTGAACGTGTTCCCGATCGAACTGCCGCCGCTGCGCGCGCGCGGCGACGACGTGGTGCAGATCGCCAACACCATGTTGGAACAGCTGAACGGCGAGCAGGGCAYGCAACGGCGCTTTGCCGCCAGCGTGCTGGAGAGCCTGCGCATGCACGCCTGGCCTGGCAACGTGCGCGAGCTGCGCAACTTCGTGCAGCGCGCCTACATCATGGCCGACCAGGATGTGATTACCGAGGTACAGATTCCGCTCCAAGTGGCGGCGGCGCCCTCGACGGGTACGGCCGTTGTCTCGGTGCCGGTGGGCATGTCCCTGGCCGAGGCGGACCGCCAACTGATCTTCGCCACGCTGGAGCAGTGCTCGGGCGTGAAGAAGCACGCGGCGGAGATTCTGGGCATCAGTTTGAAGACTTTATACAACCGGCTGGAAGACTATGCGGCCAAGGGCGAGCTGCCCGAATGGCTGCGSGCGTCGCGCAATGGCGACTCCAGCCCGCCCGCCGCCTCGTGAGGGCGGGCGAGTGCAGGCTGCGTGACAGGGAATCCACGGCGCCGGACTTGTCGGCGCATGGTTCTTGCATGAGGACCGTGATTGGCGGCTCCCTTTCGATTCACACGCTGACTGAGCAGACCTGAAAATGGCCATGGCCGACGCACCCAGCCCCACCCCAAAACCCGCGCACGACGGCGCCGCCGCCGGGGACCTCGCGTTCCCGGCCGTGCGCAGCATTGGCGAGGTGGCCGCGCTGATCGAGCAGGCGTCCCATGACCTGCGCTCGTCACTCAACGCGATCCAGAGCTGGGGCTACGTGCTGGACCGTTCGATCGATACCCCCGCCCCCCCGGCGCAGCGCGCGCTCGACGGCATCCGCTCCGGCATGCAGCAACAGCTGGCACTGATCGAGGAAATGGAGGAGGCCGTGCGCCTGCTGGCCGACGAGCGCAAGCCGGAGTGGGAAACCACCGACCTGCGCGACGCCGCCGAGGAAGCCATGGGCGACAAGCGGGCGGCGGCCGAAGCGCGCGGCGTGACGCTGGGCTCGATCGAATGCCAGAGCCCCGGCGGACAGGACTTCTGCGTGCAGGGCGATGCGCTGCGGCTGGCGCCGCTGCTGCGCCATCTGCTGATCCATTGCATCTGGCGCGCGCCGACCGGCGGATCGGTGCGCGTGCACCTGGTGGCCGAGGCCGAGTACGTGAAATTCCGCATCTCCGAAAGCCCGCCGCTGGACCGCTCGCGCGGGGCCTCCCGGCTGGCCGTGCTGACCGACTTCTTCGGGCGCAGCGTGGCCGAGGCCGGCGCCCACTCGCCCCGGCAGAGCACCGCGCTGCTGCTCACGCGGCGCATGGTGGAACTGCAGGGCGCCCAGCTGACCGCCGAGAATGACAACTGCGACGCCGACAATGTCAGCGTCTGCATCGCCGTGCGCATCCCCCGCCAACCGGCCGCCTGATCTCCGCGCCCGCCCCGCCTTCCGGCATTTTTTACCGCATCCAGCACAATCTGCACCGTCCGCCGCCCGTCAAAGCGGCGTGGATGGCCCATGGGCCGCTGGCCCACCGTTTGCATGGTTATCCGTGGAGCCCCGCCATGAGGGGACCCGAACTCGATACCCAACAGGAGAGATGCCATGCACAAAGCCCACGCTTCCAAGGGATCGCAAAGCCCCTTCCCGACCTCTGCCAATCATCCCGCCGCGCCTGCAATCACTGGCGCCGAGAAGGCGGATGGCAAGCACGAGAAGGACAAGCCGAAAAAGAAGACCTATCAGGCCGCCGTGGACGACTCGCTCGACATGACCTTCCCGGCCAGCGACCCGATTTCKCCGAGCGCGGCAATGCATGCCGAGAAGAAGACCACCACCAAGCGCGACGATGTGGATTGGACCCTGAAGAAGGGCAGCGAGCATCAGGCCGCCAGCGGCAAGGCCGCTGCCGAAAGGAAGGGAGCCAGCGACAAGGCGGCCGATAAGGCGSGCAAGTCTGGCAAATCCGCCCACAAGGACAAGAGCACGGCCAAGTCGGGCAAGAAGTGATTCGGACGCCAGGCGGCCCTCCCTTTGGATGGCCGCTTGTGATTCTTCGTGCGCCCCGGCACGCCTGTACCGCATCAACGCTTTGAACGGAGCATCCCTATGTCTACGATCATCGCAGGACGATTCGATACGTTTGACCACGCAGAGACCGCCGCGGCCCGTTTGCGGGCCAAGGGGCTGAGCGAGCAGGATCTCAGCCTGTTCTATGTGAACCCGGCCGGCCAGCACGCCACGTTCCCGATCGGGGGCGACCAGGCGGTGGATCCGGCCGCCCGGCAGACCGGCAAGGGCGCCGGGCGGGGCCTGATGATTGGCGCGGCGCTGGGTGCGGCCGTGGGGATCTGCCTGGCCGCCGCCGTGCGCGCGTGGTTCGCCACGCCGCCGCAGCCGTGGGTGTTCGTGTTGATCCTGGCGATTGCCACGGGCGTGGGCGCCTATGGCGGGTCGTTGATGGGCGCGTTGTCGATGACCCGCACCGGCCAGCGCGATCCGCGCACCGGCGAGGTCCGCATGCGGCATGCCGGCGTGCTGCTGGCCGCGCATGTGTCGCCCGACAACACCGCGCTGGTGGCCAACGAGTTGCGGCAGGGCGGCGCGGAAGACGTCGAGCGCGCCGAAGGCCAGTGGCGCGATGGCCGCTGGGAAGATTTCGATCCGCTGGCACCGCCCGTGCCGGCAGGACAGTTGACCGGGGAAGATTCAGCGCGCGCGCGGCAGCGGCAGTAAGCGCCGCGCGGTTTTTTCCATCACCATGCCTTTCACCCTTTCACAAAAAGGAGCAGCCATGCAACGCATCGACAACACGCCAGAGCCGCCCGGCATCCCGCCCGGCGGCCCCGGAACGAAGGGCGCGGCCATCATCGGCGGGGCGGAACAGCACAGCGCCGGGCCGGGACCGTTCGTGATGGCGTCCGACACCCTCGAAGGCAACAAGGTAGTGGACCCTTCGGGCGAGGAGATCGGCACCATCGACCACATCATGCTCGACGTGCTCGGCGGCCGCATCGCCTATGCGGTGCTGGCGATGGGCGGCTTCCTCGGCATCGGCGAGAAGCTGCACGCGCTGCCGTGGTCTGCGCTGACGCTGGACACGCGGCGCAAGTGTTTCGTGCTGGGTGTGGAGCGCGAGCGCATCAAGGCCGCGCCGGGCTTCGACAAGGAGCACTGGCCGACCATGGCGAACTCGCAGTGGGCTACCACGATCCACGAGTACTACGGCATTTCACCGTACTGGGAGAAGGATCGCTACGATCCGTGGGCTTGAGGCCCGTACCGATGAAAACCGGCGCCCTGGGGCGCCGGTTTTTTCGTTTGAGGGAGGGAAGGGTTCAGACCTTGTGGTTCACCTGCCCCGAGGGTTTGCTCGACGGGTCCGCGCGCATGCCACTGGCCTGCGGCTGGCCGGCCGGCTCCGGGGGCGGCGGCACCCGCGTGGTGAGCTGGTTCGACACACCGAGAATCCCCGGCGGCGTGGCGGCGGCCTTTTCCAGCCGTTGCGACAGGTCGATGTCCTCCACGCGGCCCGTCAGCGTGACGCGCCGGTCCACCACGTGCACGGCCACGCCATCGGGCATGTCACCGCCGCACGCTTCGGCGATGCATGTGCCCACGCGTTCGCGCAGCAATTCGTCGTCTTCGTCTGGACTGGTCCGGGCGGTGTCCTGGGTTTCCGTCTGCATGGCGCTTCCTTTCGCTGGTAACAAGAGTCCTGCATGACCGTGCGACGCAATCGGCATGCCTGCGGCGCCACAGCGCAGCCGCCGCCCAAGCCGGCGCCGTCTTGTAAAAACGACGCGTCACAACGCGCCGACAGCCTTGTAGGACACCGCCGGCTGATCAGGCGGCGGTCCGCTCTCTACAATGTAGACAGTCGTGCGTTCCGCAGGAGCCTTTCATGAAACAGCGCCGGATGATGCATCTGTTCGATCACTTCGCCGGCGCTGCCACGCGCCACGCGGGTTCCCCGGCAGCCTTCGTGCTGGCCGTGCTGGTGGTGGTGGTCTGGGCCCTGACCGGCCCGATCTTCGGTTACTCGGAGACGTGGCAGCTGATCATCAACACCGGCACCACCATCGTCACCTTCCTGATGGTGTTCCTGATCCAGCAGAGTCAGAACAAGGACTCGATGGCSGTGCACCTGAAGCTGAATGAGCTGCTGGCATCGAGCAAGCCGGCGAGCAACCATCTGATCTCGATCGAGGAACTCGACGAGGACGAGTTGCGCCAGCTTGTGCTGTTCTATCGCCATCTGGCGGAACTGGCGGACAAGGAGGGCGGGGTGAAGTGCAGCCACTCCCTGGACGATGCCAACGAGAACCATGCCGCGAAACGGCGCGCGCGCCACGCGCGGCGTCAAGCGGATGCCGCCCCGGCCGATGCCGAGCCCGCCACCTAGCTGGCATGGATCTGGCTCGGCTTGGCGGCGCATGCCCGGTGCGTTCCGGGCACGTCTGTTCCCTGAGGAGACCATTTTGGCCACCCCGGCAACTCCGAATCCCGCAGTTACGACGGCATCCAACGAGCCGGCGCCGCTGGCCCAGCCACGCGAGGTGCGCGTGGTTGTCTACGGGCGCGCCGATTGCGACGACCCGGCGAGTCATCCGGGCGTCACGCTGCGRAACATCGCCGAGCGCGTGGCGGCCCTCGCGGGTTTCCGCTACGCGGGCAGCTACGACGCCGTGACCCACGGCGCTGCGGCGGACCGTCTCTACTTCGTGCCGGCCGACACACTGACTGGCATCGACAGCGCCCGCCAGCTCGGCATCGACAGCCTGCATGACCTGCTCGGCGGCGTGGTGCCGCACGATTTCGTCGGCACCAAGGCGATCTCCCACGGGCTGATTTCTCCCGATGCAAGGGCGCCGGAGGGCTGGAGCCATGACTTCGGCGCGCGCATCGAGCCCTRCGTCCTGCCCGGCTACACCGCGTTCTCGGTGGAGGATGCCCGGCGCGCCGGGCAGGCCATGCTGGGCGAGGGCAAGGTCCGTGTGAAGGAGCCGTGCGGCATCGGCGGACTCGGCCAGCAGGTGGTGGCGAACGCGGCCGAACTGGACGCCGCGCTGGAAGCGCTGGACGCCCGGCGGATCGAGTGCGAAGGCTTGGTGCTCGAACGCAACCTCGAGGACGTGACGACGTTCAGCGTCGGTCAGCTGGAGGTGGGCAACCTGCGCGCGAGCTACTGCGGCACCCAGGGCCTCACCCGCAATCACGCCGGCAAGCTGGTCTACGGCGGGTCCACGCTGCGCGTGGTGCGGGGCTCGCTGGAAGACCTGTGCGCGCATCCGATCGAGGCGCACCTGCGCGAGGCCGTGCAGGCCGCGCTGGCCTATCACGCCGCGGCGGTGGAGTGTTTTCCGGGCACGATGGTGTCCCGCTGCAACTACGATGTGGCGATGGGCACCGACAACGGCCGGCAGCGGCTCGGCGTGCTCGAACAGTCATGGCGCGTGGGCGGCGCCACCGGGGCCGAACTGGCCGCGCTGGCGGCCTTCCAGGCCGATCCCCAATGCGTGCGGGCCACCGCCAGCACGCGCGAGATCTATGGCAGCGACGTACCCGTGCCGCCCGGCGCGGACGTCTATTACCAGGGAGAAGACCGCAACGTCGGCCCGTTGACGAAGTACGCAATTCTGGAGTCCAGTTCTGATGGCCACACATGAGGAATCGTTACAGGTCCATACCGATGGCGGTACCATCGCCGGCACGCTGATCACGCCGGCCACCAAGCTCCCCGGCGTGCTGTTCGTGCACGGCTGGGGCGGCAGCCAGCAGCAGTACCTGGCGCGTGCGCGCGAGGTGGCCGGCCTGGGCTGCGTCTGCATGACCTTCGACCTGACCGGTCATGCCGGTACCGCCGCGCAATACGAAACCGTCAGCCGCATGCGCAACCTGGCCGATGTCCTGGCTGCCTATGACGTGCTGGTGCGGCACCCCGAGGTGGACCGCAACGCCATCGCCGTGGTGGGCAGCAGTTACGGCGGCTACCTGGCCGCCGTGCTGTGCGAGCTGCGCCCGGTGCGCTGGCTGGCCCTGCGCGCGCCGGCGCTCTACATGGATAGCGGATGGGAGTCGCCCAAACGGCAGCTCCACCACGACCAGGATCTCGTGGCGTACCGGCGCAAGGTGGTAGCCCCCGATACCAACCGGGCCCTGCGCGCCTGTACCAATTTCAAGGGCGATGTGCTGGTCGTGGAATCGCAGCATGACAGCATCGTGCCCCACGCGGCGGTGCTCAGCTACGTGGACGCCTGCTGCGAGGCCTGGTCGATCACGTACCGGGTACTGAAGGGCGCCGACCACGGTCTGTCGACAGAGGACTGCCAGCGCGCCTATGGCAAGTTGCTGGTGGGATGGCTGCGCGAGATGGTGACCGAGGCGCGTACCGGCCCGGCGGTGGCGCCGCCCCGGCCAAGCACACCGTCCACCGTGAAGAAGGCAACGGCAACCGAATCCCCCGAATACACGGTGTCGCGCCAAAAGCCGCCCCCGCCGCGTGCCGATGCCGGCCTGGCGCCCGATGAGGACGACAACGAGACCGCCGTGGCGGCTGGCGATGCCGACGACGAGAACGACCCGCAGGTGATCGCGGCGTCGGCGCCGAAGGCACGCAAGTAGCGCGGGGCAGCGCGTGCGAGTCGCTTTGTAGCGATTGCAGGCCGTGTTGTTTCTGCCAGTCGCACCGGAAATTCTTGCAAAACCCGCATAAAGTGCGGTCGCCACTGGCTGGCATTGTTTGTGCGTTGGCGGAGCCACATGAGCCCCGCGTCCGTCACCCCTTCGCCCGCAGCGACCGCCGAGCAAGCCGCCGACGCCGCGTTGCGTGCCGTGGGGCTGCGGCACGCCGACGACGGCGAAGCCGGCATCGCCCGGCGCCGCGCGGGCACGGGCTTCTACTATGCCGATGCCAAGGGCAAGCGCATCGAGGACAAGGCCACGCTCGCGCGCATCCAGGCGCTGGCGATTCCGCCAGCCTACGAGTCGGTCTGGATCTGCGCCGACCCCACCGGCCATCTCCAGGCCACGGGCCGCGATGCGCGGGGCCGGAAGCAATACCTCTATCACCCGGACTGGGCCGCGCTGCGCGACACCGACAAGTACACCCGCCTGATGGCCTTCGGGCATGCGCTGCCGCGTCTGCGCGGGCGGCTGGCCCGAGATCTGGCGCGCAACGGCATGCCGCGCGAGAAGATCCTTGCCGCCGTGGTGACGTTGCTGGATGCCACCCTCGTGCGCGTCGGCACSCCGCGTTACGCGCGCCAGAATCGCACCTATGGGCTGACTACGCTGCACCGGCGCCATGTGGCCGTGCGCGGAAGCCGCCTGCGCTTCCAGTTCACCGGCAAGAGCGGCGTGACCCACGACGTGTCCGTCAACGATGCCCGCCTGGCCCGCATCGTCCGCAACTGCACGGAGCTGCCKGGGCAGCGGCTGTTCAAGTACAAGGACCCGGAGGGCGAGATCCGCGAGATCGGCTCGGTCGATGTCAACGCTTACCTGCAGGAGGTGACCGGCGGCGATTTCACGGCCAAGGACTTCCGCACCTGGGCCGGCAGCGTCCACGCGCTGGCGCTGCTGCGCAAGACCACGGCCGACAGCGAGACCGCGCGCAAGAAGGCCGTGACCGAGGTCATCCGCGAAGTGGCGCAGCGGCTGCGCAACACCATGGCCGTCTGTCGAAAATGCTACGTACACCCGGATGTGCTCGCGGCCTTCATGGATGACACCTTGCAAGCCTTGCCGGCCCCGCGTGCCGGCGTGCGCCTGCGTGCCGACGAAGCGCGCCTGCTGGCGCTGCTGGAGAGCACTTGTGCGCCGGTGGCGACGCCTCGCAAAGCAGCATGAGGTGAGCCCGCGTTGTCCGGCACGGCAATTGCATCGCTACGCCTACCAATGAATAACAACAGCGTAGCGAGTCTAGCAAGAGGCCAAGGTGGAAAACGCAGTCTTCAGTTGCCTGAGTATCGACGGCAGCCAGCAGGAAACGGTGCATCAGGACTTCCCGCAAACGGAGTCCATCGTTGCAGCCCTCAACAACCACAACCATCAAGAAGTGCCGATGCCACGGCTGGCCACGGTTCCCTGCAAGGGGCGCGGTGGCACGGTCCGGCCGCTACGCGGGCGGGATCTCCGGCAGGCGCGCGTGCTGATGCAGGCGTTGTGCGAGATGCGCCTGGACCTCGGCAATGGCGAGGGGCGCTGGGAGCCCTCCACGCTGGCTAGTCGGCAGATGTCGACGATGGCGCTCTGGCGCAACCGTGCACGCCATCTGTTCCCGGAAGCGGAATGGGAAAGCGGCATCGAGGCCCGGCTCGACGCGGGCTTCCGGCAGGCCGGTAACGGCTGCCCGCGCGAAGCGGCCAACGAGTTCAAGCGGGCCTACTACCTGCTGTGCTGCGTGCTGACGCAGGCGCGCGACATGGCACGCCGGGGCGATGGCCCCGATCGCCGCGATGCCCCGCAGCCCGCCAAGACGCCGCGTCCTGATGCGCCGCTCGATCGCGGCGCCTGACTAGGTCTTTTTCTTCTTCGACGCAGCGCGCTTGCGGCATGGCCCGATATAGCCGGGCAGCCCGCGCGCCTTGGTGCTCAGCGCCAGTTGCACCGCGCGCGCCAGCGCGGTGGCAAAGCCGTGATGGGTGTCGAACGGCCCTTCGATGTGCTGGCGGAAGAAGTCGGCCCAGCGGAAATCCGGATAGGCGGCCTTGACCTTGCGATAGCCGCCGGCCAGCTGCACGAACGCCTCCAGGCTCCGATACGGATCGTCCCGCATGGCATGGATGTCCGGCGGCAGCGCCTTGATGGGCTGGCGCCGGCCCTGCTCGTCGTACGGGTGGACCATGTGGTTCTCGACCATGTACGCCCAGAACTTGCGCTGGGACAGGTGGCTCAGGTCTTCCCGCACGTGCGCCGGCACCATCTCCATGCCCATCTCATGCCAGGCACGCACCCAGTGGTGGTGATCCACCACGTAGAGCGTGTGCTCCGGGCCGAGCACCACGTGAACGCGGTGTTTGTCGAGAAAGCCGGGCAGATCGGCGTGCGACAGGCGCCGCGTGACATGAATCTTCTGCGCGACGTGGTAGCCGCCGATGGTGATCTGCGTGGGCCGCAGATGATCCATCGGCACCATCAGCTTTGCGCCTGCGCGCAGCGGTTTTGCCATGGGGGTGGCCTCAGCTCTTGTTCAGCGTGCGTTCGGGGGAGGTGGTGGCTTCGCCGGTTTCCGAGCCGGATGCCCAGCTACCGATGCTGTCGCGYTGGGCGGAGTCGGCTCCCTCGCCCGGCCGGCGCACGCGGATCTGGTTTTCCACGTCCTTCACGCCGTACACGGCATCGGCGATCTCCTCGACGATGTATTTCTGGCGCCGGTCTCCGACCGTGCCGCCGAGCTTGACCAGCCCCTTGTCGACATCGACGGTCACATCGGAGACGTCCACGTCGGGATGGTGGGCGAGGCGGTCGCACACATCGCCCAGCACCCGCTCGTCGGGCCGTTCGTAGTTCTTTGGCCCCACCGGGCGGCGGCTGCCGACACCGGTGCCGGAGAGCGTTTGCGGCCGCGTGGGATGTTCGCGATAGCCGGGATCGCCCGGATACACGCGTTGTGCACTGTTGAACGACTGTCCGCCGCTGCGGCTGTCGCCGTAGTAGCCAGCGCCGCCGTAGGTCGTATCGCCGCGCCAGTCTTCGCCCCATTCCTGTCCCCAGTCCTCATGCGTCGGGCTGGCCGGCTCGGGCTTGGCGCGGCCCGTGCGGCTGGCACCGCGGTCTCCTCGGAAATTGAACATGTCGCGCTCCTTGCGGTTCGGTGTTCGCCAAGCCGCAAGTTCCATGCCGCGCGGAGGCTGGTCGGGGCCGTACCCGCGCGATGTGCGCGATGCGAGCCGCGCGCGGCGCCGGGTGCAATCCTTGCCACACGTTGTAACCGTTACGCGCGGCGAGGGCGCCAGCCGCCTAATCTTCCCTTGCGGGCGGGCCACGGCGCGCGGCATGGAATTTGCGCAGACCTTGCCTATATCCAATTCCGATCCCCTTCTCACAGGTATTGCCATGGCTACACCCAAGCAGGTACCGCCCCAGCACCAGGAACATCAGCCAGGCCTGGAAAGCGAGATGGAACCGCGCCCGGATAGCGGCGCCGACGACTACGTGGGCAGCGGGCGCCTGGAAGGCAAAGTGGCGCTGGTGACCGGCGGCGACAGTGGCATCGGCCGCGCCATCGCCGTGGCCTACGCGCGCGAGGGCGCCGACGTGGCCATCGCCTATCTGGACGAGCACGGCGACGCGAAGGAAACCGCCAGCCTGATCGAGCAGGCTGGCCGCCGGGCGCTGGTCATCGCCGGGGATCTGGCCGAGGTCAGCCATGCCGACGCCGTGGTGGCCCAGACCATCAAGCAGTTCGGCCGGCTCGACATCCTGGTCAACAACGCCGCCGAGCAGCATCCGCAGGATTCGCTCGAAGACATCGACACCAGCCAGCTCGAAGCCACCTTTCGCACCAATGTCTTCGCCATGTTCCACGTCACGCGCGCCGCGCTGCCGCACCTGCAGAAGGGCGCGTCGATCCTGAATACGACCTCGGTGACGGCCTATCGCGGTAGCGGCCATCTGCTCGATTATTCGGCGACGAAGGGGGCCATCGTGTCGTTCACGCGCTCGCTGGCGCTACAGATCGTCAAGCGTGGCATCCGCGTCAACGGCGTGGCGCCGGGGCCCATCTGGACGCCGCTGATTCCGTCCACGTTCACTGAGGAAGAGGTGGCCAAGTTCGGCAAGAAGACGCCAATGGGGCGGCCCGGCCAGCCTTTCGAGGTGGCGGCCGGCTATGTGTTCCTGGCGTCTGACGCCGCGAGCTACATCACCGGCCAGATTCTGCATATCAATGGCGGGGAAGTGGTCAACGGTTGACCGCGCCCGCATCGATCGATAAATCGCGACGTATCGCAAGGGAGCCCATCATGTCATCCATCGTAGCCGGCCGGTTCGCGTCCATCCCGGACGCCGAGGAGATCGCCCAGAAGCTGTACGCGCGCGGGTTCTCGGTCTGGGATGTGTCGATCATGTCCGTCAACCCGGGCGGCGCCCGCCCGCCGGGCGTGCTGCTGGCCGCCCGCGCCAAGGGCGACCGCCGCGAGGAAGTGGCCGATGTGCTGCGCGAAGGCGGCGCCTGCGACATCGAGCGGGCGAGCGGCACCTGGGAAGGCGGCCAGTGGGCCGACTTCGATCCGAAGCGACAGCCCAAGCTGGTGGACACGCAGGAAGGCGAGTGCTGGCCCGCGCCGGCCGCCTCCCGGCAGTCCGGCCAGTCCGGCCAGTCCGGCCAGTCCGGACAGTCCAATGGCGAGGCCCGGCCCGCGCACGCCGGGCCGGTGGCCGAGGAGGCCGTCGCCGTGGATAGCACGGGCAACGAAGATCCGGGCAGCGAACTGGAGCATTACGTCGATCGGCAGGTATCGAGCCATAGCTGAGGCGCCCGCCATGGCCAAGACCGACACGGCGGACCTGGACACCCTGCGCCCCACGCAGCTGACGCTGGGCTTCTATCAGGTCCACGAGAAGATGGACGTCAGCGCCCAGCCGCGCGAGCCGGCCGCGATGCGCAAGTTCCTCCGCGAACACTGCATCCGGACCATCGCCGGGCCGGGTGGGGCGCTGTATATCGCCGATCATCACCATTGGGCGCGCGCGTGGCTGGAACTGGGCTGGCGCACGGCACCGGTCTGCATCGACGCCGATCTCAGCGACCTGTCGCCCAGCGCGTTCTGGAAGAAGATGCGCGCGCTCGGGCATGTTCATCCGGTGGATGAGCACGGCAAGCATCT
Organism: Cupriavidus sp. KB_39; assembly: GCF_052114485.1. NCBI lineage: Bacteria > Pseudomonadati > Pseudomonadota > Betaproteobacteria > Burkholderiales > Burkholderiaceae > Cupriavidus > Cupriavidus sp. KB_39. Next base: position 4,161 of record NZ_JBFREV010000029.1, on the reverse strand, counting down.
GGACGTCGATGCGCTGCCCGCCACGGTGATGGGGATGCGCGACGACCCGTACCGCAGCCTGGCCGCCTTCACGCGCAACGCCGGCGCCTACCAGAAACCGGGCAATGCCTACGGCGATTTCAGCTGGGCGGGCTTCTTCCGGCGCCATGTGGAGGAAGACATGCATAGCATCGCCGGCTTCGCCCGCGCGATGACGCTCGCCATTCCGCTGGCGCGCAGCAGCAAGGCACGCAGGCTCCCGGGATGGATTGGCCCCTGCGTGCCGCGCAAGAAGTAACCCCCCTGAAATGCCTCGTGCCCCTGCGGATAGGATCCGGCAGGGGCACGAGGTTCCGCGAGAYGCRGCTGCGAGATGCGGCAGCGATCAGCTCTTGGCCTTGTGCGTCGGCTTGCCCTTTTGCTTGGTGCTGGCCATCTTGTCCAGTTCCTTTTCGCTCATGGACTTGTACATCGACTTGGACGCGCCTTTCAGCGCGCCAGCCTTGGTGTCTCCACGCTTGGCGGAGAGCGCCGCACCGGCGGCCATTTGCTGTGCCTTCGATTTCGCTGGCATGACAATCACTCCTTATATTCGGCCCAATACCACCAGCAGGACCACGATGAGAACGATAAGACCCAGCCCGCCGCTGGGCCAATAACCCCAGCCCGTGCTATACGGCCACGCCGGAAGCGCGCCGACGAGCAGCAGAATCAGAATAATGAGAAGAATGGTGCCGATACCCATGGCGTGCTCCTTGTTTCCCTATTGTTGTTCCGGAGGCGCAGCCCAAGCCTTGCCTCAGCGTTGCCTTGTAGATTCAGGGTAGAACAGCAGGCGGCACAACCAAGGCGGGCTAGGGCTGATATCGGTGTAGGAATTGGACGACTTTGGGTTATATAGGGTGGTTTCGCCTGCGTGCCCAATGCGGCCTTGGGCGGGCGCGGAATGGCCAGGCCCGTGGCGGGGTCGAGGTTCTTGGCCTTGCACAGGCGGAGGATGAGTTCATCCGACGGCTTTGGCGGTGGTTCGGCGGCTTCCTGTTCCTTCTGCCACTGGAAGGTGCCGTCCCAGGGTGGGAGTTTGGCGGGGGGCAGCGGGACGATTGTGTCGATGTCGGGGAGCTTGGGGTTTTGGCCGTCGTAGCGGTCTAGGAATTTGCCGATTTGCTCATAACGGCGGGAGCGTTCGGGGTCGGGAGGTAAGGCAAGATAGTCCATATCCTCTGGGAGAACCGGCTTGAAGCCGTACTCCAGCACTAGGGCGGCTATCGAATTTCCGGCGGCTACGCCCTTCTGAAATGCTTTTACCGCTTCCGCATACAGTTGGTCGCCCTGCAAGTTGGTTCCCAGCGCGTTTGCCGCCTCGCCATGTCCCTGATCGGTGGCGCACTGGCGCATGCTTCTCGCTATTGCAGGAGCCTTGTCCCAGCCTGCAAGCAACTCCGCAACGTAGACTTGTGCGTTGGCGTTGCCAAGGTCGGCTGCCTTGCGGATGTACCGTAGCGCCATTTCCTTATCTTGCTTGAGGCCATAGCCGAGGTTCAAGTAATACCCAATGTCGTAATACCCGGACGGCACCCCCTCCTCGATTAACTGCGCAGCCAGGTCGACGCTTTCCTTTTGCGCGAGCGGCGAGGAAGCCAAACCGTGTGAAATCAGTTGCTGCAGGTTATTGTTTGCCTTGTAGTGTCCATGGGCAGCTGCTACTCGATAGTAGAGAGCCACCTCATCGAAATCCTTTGGGCCGCTAAGCCTTTCCAGATGCCGAGCATACCGAAACAATACATCGGCCTCCGGATTGAGCGGAGGAAGACTTGCTGCTTCATACGTACATTCGAAAGCAAGATTCGCGCGGACACTGGCCAAATCCGGGACGGTTCGCATAGGGGTCTCCATTGAACATGCGATCGTCGTAAACGCCATGGCAAAAAACAAGGGAAAGGTTCGCATTTCAGTCCGGATCGGAGCGCTTTGGATCGTCTCGATAAGATTCGATCAATGAGGCCACCGGTGACTTCCATTTGTTTCGATGGTCTTTGTTTGTGCCAATACGGCTTTGGGTCATCAAGGGGCGCCGGTCGGTCAGGTTTCCTTGTCGTGGACCACCAGTTTCCAGGTGACGGCCACGTCCTGATAGCGCAAGCCCAGAAAATCGTCGAGCCAGTCGAAGATGCGCCGGTTGGGGACGTAGAGCGCGGGCATCGTCTCGCCTTTACGGAAATGCCCGGTGGCGTCCTGTAGAAAGCTGAACCGGGTGGCGCGCCATGTTCCGGATTCGGGGCACGGTGTGCCGGTGTTCGCCTGCGTGCCCAATGCCGCCTTGGGCGGGGGCGGAATGGCCAGGCCCGTGGCGGGGTCGAGGTTCTTGGCCTTGCACAGGCGGAGGATGAGTTCATCCGACGGCTTTGGCGGTGGTTCGGCGGCTTCCTGTTCCTTCTGCCACTGGAAGGTGCCGTCCCAGGGCGGAAGCTTGGCCGGGGGCAGGGGGACGATTGTGTCGATGTCGGGGAGCTTGGGGTTTTGGCCGTCGTAACGATCTAGGAATTTGCCGATCAATTTATAGCGCTCAGACCGCTCGATATCCGGTGCGGCGCCTAAATAGTACATATCCGATTCTGGCGGCCCCCGAAATCCTTCCTCAAGAAAGGATGCTGAAAGCGCATTGCCCGCGCGAACGCCCATCTGGTACGTTTGAATTGCGTCGGCGTAGACTCCCTTATTCTGCAGATGAATTCCCAGACTTCCCGCCGCCTCACCGTGACCCTGCTCGGCTGCGCACCGCTGCATTTTCCGCGCGATATCTGGAGCTTTATCTAACGGCGCGAGAAGCTCTGCCACATACGTCTGAGCATTCGCATTACCAAGGTCGGCCGCTTTGCGAAAGTACCGCAGCGCCATTTCTTTGTCCCGCTTGAGACCGTAGCCCAGGTTCAAGTAATAGCCGATGTCGTAGTACCCTGACGGCACGCCCGCTTCGACCAACTGCGCGGCCAGGTCGACACTCTCCTTTTGTGCGAGAGGTGAAGACGCCAATCCGTGTGACACCAACTGCTGCAAGTTGTTATTGGCTTTGTAGTGACCGTGGGCAGCTGCGATCCGATAGTAGCGCGCCACCTCGTCATATTCCTTCGGCCCTTTTTTCTTTTCCAGATACCTTGCGTATCGAAACAGCGTATCGGCCTCGGGATTCAACGCCGGAAGCTGCGCGGCCTCATGCACGCAAGAGAACTCCAGGTTGGCACGGATCTGCGAAAGGTCTGGAACGGTTCTCATCGGGTTTTCCTTTGAACATGCGGTCAAGGCAAATGTGGCCAACACTAAGTTGAGGAGTATTCGCATTCGCTAATCCAAATAGGTTCGCGTGGGATCATCGCGATGGAAACCCACCAGAGAGGTACTGGGGGTCTCGCCGTTTCTTCTCCTTTCGGCGTTCATTCTGACGATGCCGTCCCATTTCATAAACGCCTCCCTAACATCTTCCTGCGCCCCTTTTCCACCGGTATGTATCCCCCACAACCGCTTCCGTAGCGGCCCCGTCACCCCCGTATGCTCATGGCAGATATTCAATTCACTATCCGCCGCCATGCTGCGGGTATTGATATTCGCCGAGCCCAGCGTCATGAACACATCGTCAATAATCATCAGCTTCGAGTGCACATACACGTGCTCCCATTTTCCGGGTGGGGAATCCGGCGCGACCAGCGTGCAGATGTGGACTTTCAGGCCGGGGATTTCTGACGGGACGATGGCCTCCTGCGGGGCTTTCATCTGATCGACCAGTTCTGCCTGTCGCTCTCGTGCCCGCCTCAGGTTCTCGATGGCCTCGGCCAGCTTCTTCGCGGTGACTTCGCTGTCCACGTATCGGCGCATTYCCTCGGCGCCCTGCATSGCTCCACGGGCCTGCTTMTCCGCCGCGACCGCCTCGTCATATTCCTTTTGCAAGGCCTCGCGCCGCTTGTCCTGCCGTTCGAGTTTCGCCACACCGGGGATGGTGTCGGCGCGGCCCAGGGCCTCGAGCATCCGGTAGGTGTTCACCGTGCCGGGGCCGATGCCCTCGTCGCTCGCATTGGTGACGACAAACAGGTGGATGGGGCCATGCTCGCCCGGGTCGCGGCCCCAGGCTATCTGCTTTGCGGCGGCCGCCTTGATTTGCTCGGCCAATGGCGGAAAGCGGAAATACTG
>NZ_JBFREV010000028.1:0-76292 GCF_052114485.1 Cupriavidus sp. KB_39 | reverse complement strand
GGCGCCCAGCCCATCGACCATCTCGAGGCCAGCACCACCGCGCTGGTCATCATCGACTTCCAGAAGGAATACTTCTCCGGCCGGCTGCCCATCCCGGACGGCCGGCGTGCGCTGGCGCAGGCGCAGCGGCTGGTGGCGTTCGCGGATCAGGCGCGGATGCCGGTGTTCCAGGTGCAGCATGTGGCGCCGGCCGGCTCCGCCTTGTTTGCGGCCGATGGGGACACGGTGTCGTTCGAGCCGGGCATGCTGCCGCGCCCGCAGGACACCGTGCTGCGCAAGCAGACCGTGAGCGTGTTTGCGAGTACCGATCTCGACCGGCGCCTCAAGACGCTGGGCGTGAAAACCGTGATCGTGGCGGGCCTGATGACGCATGCCTGCGTGGCCGGCGCGGCGCGGGACGCGGTGCCGCTCGGCTATCACGTTGTGATAGCATCGGACGCCTCCGCCACGCGCGATATCGTGCGGGCCGACGGCCAGAAGGTCGACAAGGACGCGCTGCATCGCGCCGCGCTCGCGGAGATCGAAGACACCTTCGGCGATGTGATGACCACCGCCGACATTACCCGCCTGCCGCTGCGCTGAGCGGGTTCACGGAACGCCCTGCGGGGCGTTTCTCATTTGGCCGGACACATCGATACTTCATGGATCAGTTGCTTGCCATGCGCATCTTCTGCTGCATCGTCGAGACCAAGGGGTTCTCGGCGGCGGCGGAGCGGCTCGACATGTCGCACTCCACCGTCTCGCGGCAGTTAAAGCAGCTCGAAGCCGCCATGGGCGTGCAGCTGCTGAACCGCACCACGCGCCGCTTCGCGCTGACCGCGGCGGGCGAGCGCTATCACCAGTACAGCCTCGACATCCTCGCGCGCCTGGACGCCATGACAGCGGCGATGACCGGCGAACGCGAGCATCTCGCSGGGCCGCTGCGGGTGACAGTGCCGCTGGCCATCGGCACGCTGGAGCTGCCGGACTGGCTGCCGGCCTTCCAGGCAAGCTTTCCCGATATCGCCCTGGATCTGTCGTGCAGCGACCACTTCGTGGATCTGGTAGCCGAGCGTTTCGACGTGGCACTGCGCATCAGCAGTACACCGCTGGCCGACAGCAGCCTGATGGCGAAATCGCTGACGGCATCGGACACGGTGCTGGTGGCGTCACCGGCCTATCTGGCACGGCACGGCCTGCCGGTATCGGCGGCGGACCTTGCGCAGCATGCTGTGCTGAGCTTCACGGGCGCAAACCGCACCGGCGAATGGACGCTGACAGCCCCGGACGGGGCTGTCGAACACGTGGGTGTACGGGGTGGCATGTCGACCGATACGATCACCGCGCTGTACGCGGCGGCGTTGGCCGGCACGGGCATCGCGGCATTCACCGAACGCACCGTGCGTGCCGAACTGGCCCGGGGCGGGCTGGTTCGCGTGCTGCCGCAATACCGGCTGGGTACCAGCCACTACTACGCGCTGTATCCCCACACCCGACATCTCACGCCGCGTGCGCGCGCCTTCGTCGAATTCATGGCGGCGCACTATCGGATGGACGACCGGGCAGATTGAATCGGCTTACCGCGCCAGCCGCCTGAGCGTCTCGTCGGTGTCCCAGAGCGCGTTGGCGATGTAGCGGAAGTTGACCAGCGCCGCATGGTAGCCATCACCCTCGGGCAGCTTGGGGCCGGCCACGGCATCGCGCACCACCGCCACCTCGAAGCCGTGCTCGAGCAGGTCGCGCAGATGGGACTCCACGCACAGGTTGGCCGCCATGCCGGCGAGGATGACCTGATCCACCCGCTGCTTGCGCAACTGCAGGACCAGATCGTTGGCCTGCGGCCCATAGAGCTTGTGGGTCGAGCAGATGATGGTGTCGCCATCCTCGATATAAGGCTTCAGCTCGGGCATGAAGTCGGCGCCCGASTCACGGAARCCCTCCAGCGTCAGCGCGCCGGGGCGGTCGAACATGCCGACGGCATGCTGGAACATCTCCGCCGGTCCCGCCACCTTCCACTTGTGGTCGTGCGGAAAATAGTAGTGCGGAGAGATGGCGACGCAGATCCCGGCCTGCTTCGCCGCCGCGAACAGGCGGACGAGGTTGGGCACCAGGTTCTGCTCGGTCACGCTCTCCCCCACCACGCCCCAACTCCGCCCTTCGGGACTCATAAAGTCGACCTGCGGGTCGATCACGACCAGCGCGGTACGCGCGAGGTCCAGCGTCAGGTCGGCGCTGGGCAGGCCCGGCTCGGCCGGGTCCTTGTAGGCAGGGTTGGCATTGCACATGGTGGGGGCCTTTCAGGTGAAGTTGCGCAGGTCAGCTGCGGATAAACGCCAGCAAATCGGCGTTGAATTTCTCCTTGTGGGTGTCGGTCAGGCCGTGCGGCGCGCCCGGGTAGACGATCAGCTTGGAGCCCTTGATCAGCTTCGCCGAGGCGCGGCCGGCGGCGTCGATCGGCACGATCTGGTCGTCGTCACCGTGGATGATCAGCGTCGGCTTGTCGATCTTCTTGAGGTCTTCGGTGAAATCGGTTTCCGAGAAGGCCTTGATCGAGTCCAGGGTGTTCTTGTGTCCGCCCTGCATCCCTTGCGCCCACCAGGCATCGATCAGCCCCTGGGACGGCTTGGCGCCCGGACGGTTGTAGCCGTAGAACGGGCCGGACGGCACGTCGCGATAGAACTGCGAGCGGTTGGCGAGCTGGGCCGCGCGCAGGCCGTCGAAGACCTCCACCGGCAGGCCGTTCGGGTTGGCCGGCGTCTTGACCATCACCGGGGGYACGGCCGAGACCAGGACGACCTTGGACACGCGACGCGTGCCGTGGCGGCCGAGGTAGCGCGCCACTTCGCCGCCGCCGGTGGAGAAGCCCACCAGGATGGCGTCGCGCAGGTCGAGGGTTTCGATCACCGTGGCGAGGTCGTCGGCATAGTGGTCCATGTCATTGCCCTCCCACGGCTGGCTCGACCGGCCATGGCCACGACGGTCATGCGCCACGGCGCGGAAGCCCGAGCTGGCCACCAGCAGCATCTGCGATTCCCAGCTATCGGAATGCAGCGGCCAGCCATGACTGAACACCACGGGCCGACCCGATCCCCAGTCCTTGTAGTAGAGCTGCGTGCCGTCGCGGGCGGTGATGTAGCTGCCGTGCGGCTTGCCCGCTGCCGAGGCGCTGGCCCCCTTGGCGGCCTGTGCGGCTTCGGCGCCGCCGGGAATGCTGGTGGCCACCAGCGCGGAGGCTGCGGCGGCGCTGCCGAGCAGCAGGTTACGACGTGACACGCGATTCGGGAGACTCTGATCGGAAGACATGGCGAAGATCCTTGTTTTGCTGCGAGGTTGAGAATCGGGGGTGAACGACAGTGCGCTTGTTGCTGGTTTCCATTGAACAACGAAAACGCCCGCAGGATTGGTGCCTCTCCGGCAACACCGTGCGCGCCGGCGGGGCACTACCGGCGTGCGGGGCCGACCGCTACCTTTGGTATCAGGCAACCGGCCTGTCGTCGGGGCCGATGTTCAGCCCCGGCCATGTCGTCCGGGCGAAGGTTGCGGAGAAGCAATGATGGCGAAGCCAAAGACGCGTACCGTGCCGGCCTGGGTATGCCTTGGCGTGTTGGGCGCAGCGGTATTCCTGCCGGGCTGCGCCAGCATGAAGAGGCTCAAGACCCAAGCTACGGTCGATGACCCCAACCGCCTGGCCGCCACCGCATCGCTCGCCGACACGCCCCTGTCGCCGGCCGCCTGGCCGGACCGCGCATGGTGGGAAGGCTTCGGTGATCCGCAGCTCACCGCGCTCGTGGAAACGGCACTGGCCGGGCAACCCACGCTGCGCATCGCCGCCGCGCGGGTGCGYCAGGCCGATGCGCTCGCCGGCCGCTCCGAAGCCGCCTTGTATCCGCAGGTCAACCTGGACGCSCGGACCACGCGCCAGCGCTTCAGCGAGAACGGCCTTGTGCCACCCCCGCTCGGCGGSAGCTGGAAATGGGCCAGTGACGTGCAGCTCGGTCTCGGCTACGAACTCGACTTCTGGGGCAAGAACCGCGCCGCGTTCGACGCCGCGCTGGACCGCGTGCGCGCCGCCGAGGTCGACTACCACGCAGCGGAACTGATGCTGACCACCTCCGTCGTGCGCACCTACCTGCGGCTCGATGCCGCCTACGCCCAGCGCGCGCTGACCGAGCAGACCTACCGCCAGCGCCAGAACACGTTCGACCTGACACGCCGGCGCGTGGATGCGCAACTCGACTCGGCCTTCGACATGAAGCAGGCCGAAGCCGCCCTCCCCGCCACGCGCGAGCGCCTTGCCGCCATCAACGAGATCATCGCGCTGACCCAGAACCAGCTCGCGGCACTGGCGGGCAAGGGGCCGGATGCCGGCGCCGACATCCGCCCCCCGCAACTGCGCGACCGCTACGCGGCGGCGGTGCCGGCCACCCTGCCGGCCGAACTGATCGGCCGCCGGCCGGATGTGGTGGCGCAGCGTTGGCGCGTGGAAGCGGCGGGCCACGACATCCGCGCCGCCAAGGCCGAGTTCTATCCGAACATCAGCCTGAACGCCTTTGCCGGGCTGTCCAGCCTGAGCCTGTCCGACTTCTTTACCGCGGGCAGCCGCACCCTTGGCATCGGCCCGGCGCTATCGTTGCCGATTTTCGACGGGGGCCGGCTGCGCGCCAACCTCGGCGTCAGGCAGGCCGAGTACGACGCCGCAACGGAGCAGTACAACGCCACGCTGATTACCGCGCTGCACGATGTGGTCAACCAGCTGGTGTCCCTGCGCTGGCATGCCGAGCGCGCCGACGAGCAGCAACAGGCGCTGCGACTGACGCAGGAAGCCTATGACATGGCCGTGTCGCGCTATCGCAGCGGCGTGGGCAACTATCTGCAGGTGCTGTCGGCCGAGGGCCAGGTCCTGCAACAGAAGCAATTGCTGATCGACCTTGAAACCCAGGAGCGTACGTTGCACCTCGAACTGATCCGCGCGCTGGGCGGCGGGTATGACACCGCGACAGCGCCGGCCCAAGGCGCCGGTGCGGCCACCCGGAGCGCATCATGAATCCCGCCAGCCAGCCCACGCCCGCGCAAGCCACCGCCGCGCCGCCCGTCGACCTCCGTCCGGCACGGCGCCGGCGCATCGCCGGCGGCGTCCTGCTCGTCCTCCTGCTTGCCGGCGCCGCCGGCTATTGGCTGCAATACGGCCGGGACCAGGTTTCCACCGAAGATGCCTATGTCGAAGGCAACGTGGTGCAGGTCACGCCGCAGGTCAGCGGCGTGGTCACCGCGATCCTCGCCGACAACACGGATCTGGTCGCCTCGGGCGTGACCCTGGTCGAACTCAATGGCGTGGATGCCCAGCTGGCGCTGGCGGCCGCGCAGGCCCAGCTCGCCCGCACGGTGCGGCAGGTGCGCGGGCAGTTTGCCGCCGTCGGCCAGGATCGCGCCAATGTGGAACTGCGCACGGTCGACTTGGCGCGGGAGCAGGAGAACATGACGCGGCGCTCGGCGCTGGTCGCCAGCGGGGCGATCTCGGGCGAAGAACTGATCCATGCGCGCCATGCTGTACGCGCCGCACAGGCCGCCCTGACCATGGCCAGCGAGCAGCTCAAGCGCAACCAGGCGCTGGTCGAGCGGACGTCGGTGGGGTCTCACCCCGATGTGCTCGCCGCCGCCGCGCAGGTGCGCAATGCCAGCATCGCCCTCTCGCGCACGCGCATCCTGGCGCCGGTGGGGGGCGTGGTGACCAAGCGCTCGGTGCAGGTGGGGCAGCGCGTCAGCCCGGGCGTGTCGATGATGTCCGTGGTGCCGCTGGATCACCTGTGGGTCACGGCCAACCTGAAGGAGTCGCAGTTGCGCGATATCCGCCTCGGCCAGCCGGTGACGCTGACCACCGACCTGTACGGCCGGCGGGTGGTGTACCACGGCCGGGTCATCGGGCAGGACGCCGGCACCGGCAGCGCGTTTGCGCTGCTGCCGGCGCAGAACGCCACCGGCAACTGGATCAAGGTGGTGCAGCGTGTGCCGGTGCGCATCGCGCTGGACCCGGCGGAAGTGACGGCCCACCCGCTACAGATCGGCCTGTCGATGAAGGTCGCCGTCGATACGCGCGCCCGGGACGGCAAGCGGCTGGTGGCCATCGACGCCTCCAGCCAGAACTACCGCACCACGGTGTTCGCGGACGAACTGGCGCGCGCCGAAGCGCACGTGCGCCGCATCATCGACGACAACTCCTAGGCGCGCCATGACCTCCGCCATGCCTTCCGCCRTGCCCTCCGCGCCTCCCCGACGTCTCCTGCTGACGATAGGCGCGCTGACCACGATCGACTTCCTCCAGAACGGCATGGTGGCCTTCTCCGCCGCGCCGATCATGGGCGAGATCGGCGCGAGCCCGGACCAGTACAGCACCGTCGCGGCGGCCTACGCCAGCGTGGCGGTGGTGGTGATCGCGCTGCAGCGCTGGATCGTGGAGCGCGTGGGATGGCGGCGCTACGTCCAGGGGTCGCTGATGGCGGCGGCGCTGGGGGCGCTCCTGTGCGCCCATGCCGACAGCTACGAGACCTTCCTGGTCGCCCGCATGGTCATGGCGCTCGGCTGTGCCGGCATGGTGACGTCGTCGCGGCTGACCGTGAACCTGATCCCGCCCAGCCCGGCGCGATTCTTCGGCATCAAGGCGCTGGCGTCCGGCGTGTGCTGCGGCATGGCGCTGGCACCCTGGCTGGCCTCCGCCATCGTCAGCGCGGACCGCTGGCCGCTGATCTTCTGGCTGGTGGCCGGGTGTACGCTGGCGCTGCTACCGGCCACCAGCGTCCTGCCGGAGGCCACGGCGCCGCCCGCGCAACGCTCGGACGCCCATCCGATTCGGCTGGCCGCGCTGGCCGTGGGCAGCTTCCTGGTCCTGTATGTGCTGCAGCGTTCCTACTACGATTTCTACGCGGACCGGCTCTGGCTGGTGATCGGCGCCATCGCGGGCGGCACCGCCCTGCTCGGCTTCATCTGGACGGAGTCCCGCAGCGAACGTCCGCTGCTGCGGCTGCGCCATCTGGTCGAGCCGCGTTACCTGTGCGGGCTGGCGCTGTTCACGTTCTGCTACGTCACGCTGGGCGCGAATGGCTACCTGCTGCCCATTGTCCTGCAGCGCTCGCTCGGGCATGCCTGGTCCACCGCCGGGCAGTTCTATGCGATGGGGTTGTCGGCGGGCGTGCTCACCTGGCTGACCGTCTCGCGCCTGCTGCCGCGCTGGCCCAGTCCGCGCAAGTACTTCGTCGCCGGCTTTCTGTCGCTGGCCATCTCGGCCTGGATGATGAGCCGGATGCCACCCGCGCCCGACCTGTGGGGCCACGTGCTGCCGGCGCTCGCGTTCTACGGGGTCTTCATCATGATCCTGATGCCGGTGACGGCCATGCAGACTTTCAGCGGCGTGGCGCACAACGAGTCCGTGTTCTCCAACGCGCAGCAGACCAAGAACATGCTCGGCCAGCTCGGCCAGGCGCTGGGCGTGACCATCGCCACGGTGGGCCAGCAATGGCTGACCACGCGGCACTACAGCACGCTGCATGACACCATCCACCTCAACAGCCCGCAGTTCCAGGACGCCCACGCGCGCTTCACGGCGGCGATTGCCGCGTCGTCCGATCCGGTGCGCGCCGCCGAACTCGCCACGGCGCAGATCGCGCAGGTGCTCGCGCAGCAATCCGCCCTGCTGGCCAATCTTGACCACTTCCGCGCGCTTGCCGTGGTGGCCGTGCTGGCCATCGTCGTGAGCCTGACCCAGAAGGTGATCCGCTGAGCGCCCCGCTTGCTGGCCTCGGCGCACGCCCTTCCCATTGACTGACGCATCAGATACATTGACGGCTCCTGGCTTTTCCGAGGCGCCGTGAAACACTACAACCGCGAGAACTTCCGATTGACGCAGAGCGTTGGCTTCCATCTGAACAAGGCCCGCAACGGGCTGCTGATGGAGATCGACGCGGCGCTCCGTCCGCTGGACATCACCGGCCAGCAGATGGGCATCCTGCTGTCGCTCACGCAGGGCGCGGCCAGCACGCCGCTGGAGATCAGCAAGCTGCTGGAGATCGACACCGGCCTGATGACGCGCATGCTCGACAAGCTGGAGAGCAAGGGYATGCTGCAGCGGCAGCGGAGCGAGGCAGACCGGCGCGTGGTGAACCTGATCGTGACCGACAAGGGCCGGGACGTGGCCAGCCGCGTGCCCGACATCGCCCCGGATGTGCTGAACCACCGCCTGCGCCATTTCTCGCGGGAGGAGTTCAGCGAGTTCCTGCGCCTGCTGCACAAATTCTCCGAAGCCGCCTGAGCAGCAAGGGGTGGCCCTCAGTGGGCCGCCGCAGCAGCGCTCGACATCTTGCCCTTCGCAGGCCGGGTCAGCCAGATCAACGGGATGATGGCGACGAAGATCACCGCCGAGACCCAGAAGATATCGTTGAGCCCGAGCATGATCGCCTGCGCATTCATCCCCCGTTCGAAGAACGCCACGGCCTGGTCCGGCGACAGATGCATGGCCGTCTGGATCGACTCGAGCGCGGTCGTATAGAGCGGATTGCCCGGGCCGGCCTGTTCCGCGAGCCGGGCGTGGTGGAGCACCGCGCGATCGTTCCACACCGTGGTGGCCAGCGACGTGCCGGCCGCGCCGAAGAAGACCCGCACGAAGTTCGACAAACCAGCCGCAGCCGGAATCTTCTCCGGCGGCAGGCCGGAGAGGATGATGGCCGTCAGCGGCACGAAGAACAGCGCCATCGGAATGCCCTGCAGCAGCGTGGGCAGCACCAGCGTGAAGGTATCCACGCCGGTCGTGTATTGCGAGCGCATGAAGAACACGGCGGCAAAGCCCAGGAACGCCAGCGTCGCCAGCACACGCAACTCGGCCTTCGGCAGCAGCTTGCCGACCACCGGCGCCAGCAGCACGGCAAAGATGCCCAGCGGCGCCGTGACGAGACCCGCGTTGACCGCCGGATACGCCAGGTACTGCTGCATCCACTGGGGCAGCACCACGAGGTTGGCGAAGAACAAGGCAAAGCCCACCGAGATCGCCGCCGTGCCCGCCAGGAAGTTGCGGCCCTTGAACAGGCGCAGGTCGATGATCGGGTCAGGCTCGGTCAGCTCCCAGATCACGAAGAACAYGAAGCTGAGCAGCGCCACCACCCCAAGGCCGATGATCACGGGCGAGGCGAACCAGTCGAGATCCTTGCCCTTGTCGAGCATGATCTGCAGCGACGCCACCCAGGTAATCAGCGAGGCCAGGCCGACCAAGTCGATCGGCAGCTTGCGCACCGGTGATTCGCGGTCGCGATAGACCGCCCAGGTCACGGCGGCGGCGAACAGCCCCACCGGCACGTTGATGTAGAAGATCCACGCCCAGGAGTAGCTGTCGGTCATCCATCCGCCCAGCGCCGGGCCGGCAATCGGCCCCACGGTGGCCGTCATGGCCCACAGCGCCAGCGCCTGCGAACTCTTCTCCTTCGGAAACGAGCCGAGCAGGATGGCCTGCGACAGCGGAATCAGCGGCCCGGCCACCGCGCCCTGCAGGATGCGCGCGGCCAGCAGCGCGGTCAGGTTCGGCGCGATGCCGCACAGCCATGACGCCAGCACGAACAGCAGCAGCGAGCCGACGAACAGCCGGATCTGCCCCACGCGCTGCGTGAGCCAGCCGGTCAGCGGAATGGCCACGGCGTTGGCGGCGGCGAACAGCGTGATGACCCACGTGCCTTCATGGACGGACACGCCGAGGTTGCCGGAGATGGTCGGAATCGCCACGTTGGCGATCGACGAATCCAGCACGTTCATAAAGGTGGCGAGCGCCACGGCAAAGCTGCCCAGCACCAGCCTGCCGCCGGTGAGCGGCGGGGGCGGCTGGAAGGGGGTCGCGGTAGACATGATGCGGCTCCGGTTGCGGTGATGGCTGGGGGATGGCTGGGTTACGACGCGGTGCGCGCGGGGGTCTCACGCTTGCGCGCCGCGCTTTGCTCGCCGCCCTGCCCCCGGTTGCGCGCGATGATGCGGTCGATCTCGGCATCCGCCTCGGCGCCGTACTGCCGGAACACGTCCGTGCTGTACGTGGTGCGGACCGGGGCGGCGTTGCGCGTGGGGTTGCGTGTGGCGTCCAGGGCATCGCCACGCGCCTTGGTTTCCACATCCACCTGCATCGACAGCCCGATCTGCAGCGGATGGGCGCGCAGTTCGGCCGGATCGAGGGCGATCCGCACCGGCAGGCGCTGCACCACCTTGATCCAGTTCCCCGTGGCGTTCTGCGCCGGCAGGGCCGAGAACGCGCTGCCGGTGCCGGCCGAGAAGCCGACCACCTTGCCGTGGTACGTCACCGTGCTGCCGTAGAGGTCGGCATGCAGTGCCACCGGCTGGCCGATGCGGATGTGCTTGAGCTGGACTTCCTTGAAGTTGGCATCCACCCAGACGCCGTCCAGCGGCACGATGGCCATCAGCGGATTGCCCGGCGCCACCCGCTGCCCCACCTGCACGGAGCGGCGCGCCACATAGCCGGTGACCGGCGCCGGCAGCGTATTGCGGGCATTGGCGAGGTAGGCGTCGCGCACACGTGCGGCGGCGGCCTCCACGCTGGGGTGGTCCGCCACGGCGGCCCCGTCGGTCAGGGCATGGTTCGAGGCGAGTTGCTGGCGGGCCGTCTCCAGCGCGGCTTCGGCGGACTTGACCGCATCGCGGGCATGGGCGATGTCCTCGACCGCCACGGCGCCGGACTCGGAAACCGCCGTGCGGCGGCGCAGATCGTCACGCACGCGCGCCACATCGGCCTCCCGCTGCCGCACGGTGGCGGCCAGCACATCGTTGTTGATATAGAGCGCGCTCACCTGCCGCACGGTCTGGCCCAGCGCGGCCTCGGCGTTGGCCAGCGCAATGCGGGTATCGGCAGGGTCCAGCGTCACGACCGGTTCGCCGGCCCGCACGACCTGCGTGTCGTCGGCGTTGACCGACACCACGGTGCCGCTCACCTGGGGCGTCAGTTGCACGAGGTTGCCGTTCACGTAGGCATCGTCGGTGTGTTCGTGGAACCGGGCCACCCCGTAGTAGTAGGCGCCATAGCCTGCGGCGGCCAGGAGCGTGGTCAAACCCAGCAGCGCCAGCAGGCGCTTGCGGGAAGACTTCGGCGCGGTGGCGGACGGCTTGTCAGCGGAGGAAGGAGTCGAGGTCATGAGAGGGTCTGTTATCGAAGGAAGGGGGCGATCAGCGGGCCGCCGCTGTCTGTTGGGTGTGGGCGACGGTCTCGACGGTCTGGGCGGTCTGGGCGGTCTCGGTGTACCCACCGCCAAGCGCGGTAGCCAGCGCGATCTGCCGGTCGCGGCGTTGCATGCGCAGGTTGGTCACCACCTGGCTGCTGGCCAGCGCCGTGGTCTGGGCGTTGAGCACGGTCAACTGCGTGGTCAGGCCGCCCTGGTACTGGGCCATCGCCAGCCGGAGCGCGCGCTGCGCGGCCTCGTCGGACCGCGTGGCGTTGACCAACTGCGCGTCCACCGCGCGGATATCGGCCAGTTGCGTGGCCACATCGGTCAGCGCCTGGATCAGCGTGTCGTTGTAGTTCGCCACCGCGAAGTCGAACTCGGCATAGCGCCCCTTGAGCTGCGCACGCAGCGCGCCGCCGTCGAAGATCGGCAGATGGATGGCCGGCCCGGCCGATGCCGTGCGGCTCGCCGCGCGCAGGAAGCGGCCCCAGCCAAAGGCATCGAGGCCGATGGCCGCGCTCAGGTTGATATCCGGATAGAACTCGGCCTTGGCCACCTTGATGTCGTGCGTGGTGACCTCCACGCGCCAGCGCGCGGCCACGATGTCCGGGCGGCGCGAGACGAGGTCGGCGGGCAGGTTGGCCGGCAGATGGATCTCGTCGCCCACGCCAAGCGTGGGACGTGCGATGGCCAGGCCGCGATCCGGCCCCTGCCCGAGCAGCGCGCCCAGTTGATAGCGGGTGCGCTGGATATTGCCTTCCAGCGCGGAGACACTGACTTGCGCGGCGGCCAGATTGGCCTCGGCAGTGCGCAGCTCGACTTCGGTATCGAGCCCCATCTTCACCCGGCCCCGCGCCACGCGCAGCACTTCGGTGCGCTGGCCGACTTCGTCGCGCGCAATGTCGAGCAGGGCGTAGAGACGCCCCAGCTCGTTGTAGCTGCGGGCGATGGCGCTCGTCAGCGTCAGGCGCACCTGCTCGGCTTCGGCCTCGCTGGCGTGCACCGTCGACACGGCCGAGCGCAACGCCTCACGGTTCTTGCCCCACAGGTCCAGCTCGTAGCTGGCACCGAGGAAGGCCTTGTTTTCCGATTGCCAGCTGCCGGCGAACGCGGGCGGGATAAAGGTGCTTTCGGTCAGGCGCTGGCGCGTCCAGCTATAGCCGGCCCCCACCTGCGGCAGCGTATTGG
Source organism: Cupriavidus sp. KB_39 (assembly GCF_052114485.1). Classification (NCBI taxonomy): domain Bacteria; kingdom Pseudomonadati; phylum Pseudomonadota; class Betaproteobacteria; order Burkholderiales; family Burkholderiaceae; genus Cupriavidus; species Cupriavidus sp. KB_39. The sequence continues at coordinate 63,933 of NZ_JBFREV010000028.1, read as the reverse complement.
CGTTGGCGGTTTCGCTGAACGCCACCGCCGCCGCCACGCGGGCGCGGGCCTTGTCGAGTGTCGGGCTGTCTTTCAACGCYTCCGCGATCAACGCCTTGAGTTGCGCATCCCCGAACTGGTCGGCCCAATCCGCCGCGGGCCATCGGCCCTGCTCCGCCGGAAGGCTCTGCGTGGTGGCGTATTGGCCGGGCTGCGCCATCTGGCGGTCGCTTCGGATGCCGGCATAGTTCGCACAGCCCGCCAGCACCGCGACCACGAGGGTCGACAGCACTGGCCYGGCCAGGCGACTCACCCCGCGCGGCATTCCCTTAGATTGCTCGAACATTATCTGACCTGTCAGTTAATCATGCAAAAAAGTGGCGCAGCGTGGGCTTTTCGTACAATTTGGCCGTGCTGCGCGTTATTTGCCTGAACAATAATTGACAGGTCAGCAAAAAACAAGCCTTAATTGGACTTTGTGCGTGCACGGTGACGAAGGCGACAATAAATGCCTGATATGTCACTTATGTGGCAGTAACGTGTCCGTCATCTCAGTCGTTCCGGTTTAGCGCTACCATCTGAACCGAATTCCCGCCGCAGAACATCAGATTCGCACTTCCCGTCCTACCCATGCCCCACGCCMTCGAAGTCCCCCTGTCAACCGTCGACAAATGGCAAGACATTGTCAATCTGCTCGCCGAGATCATGTGCGTGCCGTCCGCGCTGATCATGCGGACCAAGGCACCCCATATCGAAGTGCTGGTATCGAGCCATTCGGAGGGCAATCCTTATGAGGCGGCCGAAACCGCCCCGCTGGATACTGGGCTGTATTGCGAGACCGTGATGGAGACCCGCCAGCCGCTGCTGGTGCCGGATGCCCTAGCGGACGTGGACTGGAATGCCAACCCGGATATCAAGCTGGGCATGATCTCGTACATGGGGCTCCCTATCAGCTGGCCCGATGGCGAAGTGTTCGGCACGATCTGCGTGCTCGACCGGAAGAAGAACGCCTACAGCAACCAGTTTCTCCGGCTGCTGTCGATGTGCCGGGACATCCTGCAAGCCGACCTGAACATGCTGATGGCCTTGAGCGGCCAGCTTGCGGAAAGCCAGGCCAGGATCCGGCGCCTGGTGGACGCCGACATCATCGGCATCTTCCTCTGGGAGGTGGACACCCAGGTCATCGTCGASGCCAATGACGCCTTCCTGCGGATCGTCGGCTACGACCGCGAGGATTTGCGGTCGCGCGGCATGCGTTGGACCGCGATGACCCCGCCGGATTGGCTTGAGGTGGATCTGCGAGACCGGTTGCCGGTACTCAAGCGCAGCGGCCGCCTGCAACCGTTCGAGAAGGAATATTTCCGCAAGGATGGCAGCCGGGTGCCGGTGATGATGGGCGTGGCCCGGTTCGAGGACGGCGGCAAGGAGGGGGTCGCGTTCGTGCTGGATTTGACCGAACGCAAGCTCGCCGAAGCCGACGCCCGCGAAAGCGAGCGCCGTTACCGGGAAACCCAAAGCGCGTTGGCGCACGTCAACCGGGTCACGACCATGGGGCAGCTCACGGCCTCCATCAGCCATGAGCTGAAGCAGCCGATCGGCGCCTGTGCGATGAACGCCAGCGCGGGCCTGCGCTGGCTCGCGGCGCAACCACCGAATCTGGAAGAAGCGCGCCTCGCCTTCGAGCGGATCAACAAGGACGCCCGGCAAGCCAGCGACATGATGAGTCACATCCGCGACCTGTTCAAGAACGCCCCGCTGCAAAAGGAGGGGGTGCAGATCAACGAGGCGATTCGCGAAGTCATTACCCTGACGCGCGGCGAAGTCGTCCAGCATGGCGTGGCGGTGCAGATGCAGCTCGCGGAGGATCTGCCGCCGGTCAAGGGTGATCGCGTCCAGCTGCAGCAGGCCATGCTGAACCTGATCATGAATGCCGTGGAAGCGATGAGCGCCGTGGACGACGGCCCCCGGGAACTGACGATCCGCACCGCCGCCGATGCGGGACATGCCGTGGTGGTGACGGTACGCGACTCCGGACCGGGTGTACCGCCCGAGCACGCGGTGCGGCTCTTCGAACCGTTCTGCACGACGAAGTCCAGCGGCATGGGCATGGGCCTGACGATCTGCCGATCGATCATCCAGGCCCATGGCGGCACCCTGGAACTCTGCGAGAACGAGGCGCGTGGCGCCGTGTTCCGGTTCACGGTGCCCACGCTCGACGCCTAGCGCGCGTTCCCGGCAATCATCGCCGTGATCTCGGCGGCGTCCATCCCCGTCTCCCCCAGCACCTCGGCCGTATGCTCGCCCAGCGCCGGYGCCGGGCGGTRGATCGCGGTCGGCGTTTCGGAGAACTTCGCCGTCGGCCGGATCTGSCGGATCGGCCCGACCACCGGATGCGTGGAGTCCTCGAACAAACCCACTTCGCGCAGATGCGGATGCGCCGGCAGGTCGTCCAGGCCGTAGATCGGCGTGGCGGGGATGTCCATCCGCTCGCACATCGCCATCCATTGCGCCGTGGTCCGCTCGGGCGCCAGTTCGCGCAGGTGGCCGTACAGCGCCTGGATATKCGCATTGCGCGCGCGCCGGCTGGCGATGTCGTAGCGGCTGGCGAGGTCGTTCCGGCCCACTTCGGCAAAGAAGGCATGCCAGTGCTTCTCGGTGTACGGCAGCAGACTCATCCAGCCGTCGGCGGTGCGCACCGGCTTGCGCCCGCCGCCGAGCAGCCGCGCGTAGCCGGCCTTGCCCGGGTTGTCCGGGAACGTCATGCCGCCCATATGCTCGGTCAGCACGAAGGCGGTCATGGTTTCCAGCATCGGCACCTCCACGTACTGCCCCGCGCCATGCCGCTCGCGATGGAACAGCGCCGCCAGCACCGCGTTGGCCACCGCCAGCCCTGTGGTCTTGTCCGCGATCAGGCTCGGCATGTAGTCCGGCGCGGCACCATCCCCCGACGCCGCCCCCACGAAACCACACGCAGCCTGGATGATGTCGTCGAACGCCGGCTTGTCGCGGTGCGGCCCGTCCTGGCCAAAACCGGTGGCGGCGCAGTAGACGATGTCCGGCTTCAGCGCCGCCACGGCCGCGTAGCCAAGGCCAAGCCGCTCGATGGCACCGACGCGCATGTTGTGGATCAGCACGTCCGCGGTCGGGATCAGCCGCTCCAGCGCCTCGCGTCCGGCCGGGCTTTTCAGGTCGAGCACGATGGAGCGCTTGTTGCGGTTCAGGGCGAGGAAGATCGAACTCATGCCCACGTGGTGCACCACGCCGTTGGCCCGCATCAGGTCGCCTTCGGGCGCCTCCACCTTGATCACGTCGGCGCCCATGTCGGCCAGCAGCTGCGTGGCCATCGGCCCCAGCACGACTGAGGACAGGTCCAGCACCCGCACGCCATGCAGCGGGCCGATGGCGGCCGGCGCGTTGGGCGTCGATCGATCGCTCTTGGCAGTCCGCTCCATGCTCAGCGCCCCTGGAATTGCGGCAGGCGCCGCTCGGCCATCGCCGCCACGCCCTCGCGGAAGTCCTCGCTGGCGAACTCCTTCAGCTGCGCCGCCAGCTCCTGCCGGTTGCCCTCGACGATGCGGTCCGCCAGCCCCTGCCGCAGCGTGGCGCGGGTGCTGCGCACAGCCATCGGCGCGGAAATGGCGATCTCCGCCGCCAGTGCGTGGGCCTGGGCCAGTTCATCGCCGGGCTCGGCCAGCACGTCGGCCAGCCCGATCTCCACGGCACGCGCGCCATCGATGCGCCGGCCCGTGTAGAACAGCAGTGCCGCCTGCTGCTCGCCGATCAGGCGCGGCAGCGTCACGCTGAGGCCGAAGCCCGGATGGAAGCCGAGCCGGTTGAAATTCACGCTGAAGCGCGCGTCGCGGCTCGTCACGCGGAAATCCGCAACCAGCGCCAGCCCCACGCCGGCGCCAACGGCCGGGCCATGCACGGCGGCCACGATCGGCTTGGCCGTGCGGAACAGGCGCATGGCCTGCCGGTAGAACGGGCTSGGGTCGCGCGCCACGCTGCTGTCCTGCGCGCCGAAGTTGGCGCCGGCGCAGAACGCCTTGCCCTCCGCCGCCAGCACGATGGCGCGGCATTCGGGCGTCTCGTCGAGCGCGGCGAAGGCTTCGGCCAACTGCGTCATGCACGCCTCGTCCACATAATTGTGCGGCGGACGGCGCAGCGTCACCTGCGCCACATGGCCTGTCATGGCGACCTGGACCATGTCGGTGGAAAGCTCGGACACGGGACGTTTCGTATGCATGGGGGTGTCTCCTTCGGTTGGATGGCGCCGATCAGGCGCACGAATAGTGGGTTATGTCTGGATCGATATACACTGCGGGGGTCCACCGGACGCACCCCGCCAGGGGCGATGCCCGGCCTCAACTTACAAAATCTAGGGACATCGATGGAGCAAGGAGACAGCCTCGCCGGACCAGGCGACACCACGGGCGACACCACGGGCGGCCGACGCCTGCCGCTCGCGGACCTGCGCAAGAAGGACCTCAACCTGCTGGTGGTGCTTGCCGCACTGCTGGAGAGCAACAGCGTGAGCGAGGCCGCCAAGCGGCTCGACAGCACCCAGCCGTCCACCAGCCGCATGCTGGAGCGACTGCGCGACGAAATCGGCGATCCGCTGCTGATCAAGAGCGCGCTGAAGATGCTGCCCACGCGCCGCGCCCAGGAACTGCAGCCGCTGCTCGAAAACGTGCTGCGCCAGATCGAGCAAATCTACACCCAGGCGGCCGACTACGATCCGGCGCTGGAAACCGGCTCCTACGCCATCGGCATCAACGACTCCCTGCAGGCCGTGATCGCGCCCGGCTTCCTGGAGGCGCTGCGCCAGACCGCGCCGCGTGCGCGCGTGCGCATGCAGCCGGTGCCGATGCCGAGCGGCGTCAGCGCGCTGTCCAGCGGCGCCATCGACGTCATGGTGGCCTTCCACCCGGCCGAGGAGCACGAATCGCTGCGCGCGGAGCTGCTGTTCAACGCCCAGTTCGGCTGCCTGTGCGCCACCGACAATCGCCAGATCGGCGACCATCCCACGCCGGCCGACCTGACGCCGCTGCCCTGCCTCGATGTCTCGCAGTTCGGCCTCGTGACCAAACTGATCGACCGATACTTCGGCGCCCACGGCACCACGCGCAACATCGTCGGCACGCTGACCAGCTATCTGGCCGTGCCGGACGCCGTGGCGGGCACCGCCATGTACGCGATGGTGCCCGGCTACCTCGCCCCGCTGCTGTGCCGCCATCCCGGCGTGCGCTTCGCGCCGGTGGTGGACCCGCTGCTGACCGTGCCGGTGCACCTGTGCTGGCACAACAACGTCCACACGCACCCCTTCGTGTCGGTGCTGCGCACGCTGCTGACGCAGGCCGCCGCGCCGCTGGCGCACTGACGTCCCGGGGTGTCCATGGCGGCTGCGCCCCATCGCGGCTACTCCGGACGGATGCCCGCCGCCTGCGCCACCCGGCGGAAGCGCGCCATCTCGGTCTGGTGGAAGCTGCGCATCGCGTCGGGGTCGTAGGGCATCAGGCTCGACCCCGAACGCGCGACGTAGGCGGCGGACTCCGGCGTCTTCAGGATGGCCTGCATCGTCGTGGCCAGCCGGSCGACGATATCGTCCGGCGTCTGCGCGCGCACGTAGAACGACACCCAGCTGTACTGGATGTAGTCCGGATAGCCGCTCTCGCGCACCGTGGGCACGTCCGGCAGCTCCGGATGCCGGCGCTCGCCGGACACCGCCAGCGCGCGCAGCTTGCCCTGCTTCAGCAGCGGYAGCGCSCCCCCGGTATCGACCAGCGCCAGGTCAAGCTGGCTGCCGAGGATGTCGGACATGATCTGCGCCTGGCCCTTGTACGGGATATTGGTGAAGCGGATGCCCGCGAGCGAGCCGAACCACACTGCCGCGAGCTGGTAGCCGGCGGAGTAGGTGCCCACGTTGAACGGCCGCTCCTGCTTCTTCGCGGCGGCGGCCAGATCGCCCATGGTCTTCAGCGGCGACGTCAGCGGCACCACGAACACATTCATATTGCGGCTCAGGCCCGCCACCGGGCGCAGATCGGCGACGGGGTCATAGGGCAACTGCTTGATGACGAGGGGATTGACCGACATCGGCGAATTGCTGGCCAGCAGGATCGTGTAGCCGTCCGCCGGCGCGCTCTTGAGCGCCTGGATGCCGATGACGCCATTGGCCCCGGGCCGGTTCTCCACCACGACCGCCTGGCCGAGTTCGCGCGCCAGCGCCTCGCCGTAGAAGCGCGCCGAGGCGTCCGAGCCGCTGCCGGGCGTGAACGGCACGATGATCCGCAAGGGCTTCGAGGGGAAGTCCTGCGCGCGCTCGCCCGCCTGCGCCGTCGGCGCGTAGGCGAGCAGCGTGGCGGCCACCCCGGCCAGCATCGTCTTCAGCCATGTCATGGTSTCTCCCCGTGTGTCGTCTGAAGGCTAGGCCGCCGCGGCGGTCAGGTCCGCCCACAGCGCATCGCCGCCGCGCGCAATCGCACGCCGGCCAATCTCGGCCGCCCAGTACGCCTCGGTGCCGCACTCGGCACGCCAGGCCCACACGCGCCGCGTGGATTGGTGCAGCGAATGCTCGTGCGTGAAGCCGATCGCCCCATGCACCTGATGCGCGATGGCCGCCGCGCGGCCGGCGGACTGCCCGCAGATCACCTTGGCGACCATCGCCGCCTGGGTCCAGTCGCCGGCATCGACCGCCGCGCAGGCGGACGCCACGGCCATGCGCGCGGCCACGGTCTCGTTGGCGAGGATGGCCAGTTGCTGCTGCACCGCCTGGAACTTGCCGATCGGGCGGCCGAACTGCGTCCGCTCGTTCGCGTACTGCACGGTCTGGTTCAGGATGCGCTCCAGCAGGCCAGCGATGCCGATCGCCCGCGTCAGCGCGCCGAGTGCCTGTGGCGCCGCTGGCCATCCCGCCGGATCGCCGCGCACGGCCGCGCTGTCCGGCACGCGCTGGAAGGTGAGCCGGTCGCGCGGTTCGTTGGCGAGGTTCACGCCGGTCTCCACCGCAGCGGCGCCGGTCGCGGCGAGCAGCCAGAGCGGCGCCTTGGTCTCGGCATCGATCGCGCGGATCAGCACATGGCCCACGTAGCGGCCCCACGGCACCGCTACCGCGCCATCGAGTGCCCATCCATCGTCATGCAGRCAGGCGCTGACGGGCGCGRCGAGATCGGCAAGGCCGATGGGGCCGCCCGGCATCGCCACGCCAAGCTGGTTCAGGACCCAGCCTGCCACTGCGGTGTCCAGGAACGGCGCCGGGGCGTTGGCGCCGGCCAGCAGCACCGGCAGGCCCTCGGTCCAGCTGGCCTGCGCGCCCTCGTCCGCTTCCGGCACGAAGAGGCGGGTCAGGCCGCTGGCCTCCACCTGGTCCCACAGTTCGGCCGGCCACAGGCCGTGTTCCATCGCGTCGATCCGGGCCGGCGTCACGGCATCGGCAAAGAGACGGCTGGCGCTGTCCGCCAGCATGCGTTCGAGTTCGTTCATCGGACCCCCAGTCCCTTGGCAATGATGCCGCGCAGGATTTCGCGGGTGCCGCCGCGCAGCGAGAAGGACGGCACAACCTGTGTCAGATAACGGTGCGTGGCCGCGAACGGCGACGCGCTCCCCTGCAGGGCATCCCCGAACAGCTGGTGCGCCACCTCGGGAATTCGCTGTTCGAACAGCGCGCCAAGGTCCTTGACGTTGGCGGCGGCCACCTGCGGGTTTTCCCCGCGATTCAGCATGGCCGCAATGCCGCGCGACATCTGCCGCAGGGTGGTCAGTTCCGCCACCAGCAGGCCCAGCTCCGTGGCCTGGCGGCTGTCCGCGGCGTCGGCGTGATCGAGCATCTGGGGCAGCAGCGCGTAGCTGCTCAGGTAGCGCTCGGGGCCGCTGCGCTCGAACGTCAGCTCGGCCGTCACCTGCGCCCAGCCGTCGCCTTCCTTGCCGATCAGCATGCGGTCCGGCACGAAGACGTCGGTAAACACCACCTCGTTGAAGCCCTCCTCGCCGGAGAGGCTGCGGATCGGCCGCACCTGCAGGCCCGGCGAGTTCATGTCGACGAGGAACTGCGACATGCCCTTGTGCTTCTCGTCGGCGCCGCGATCGGTGCGCACCAGCGCAATCATGTAGTGCGAGCGGTGCGCGTTGGAGGTCCAGAGCTTGGTGCCATTGATGACCCAGCCGCCTTCCACGCGGTCGGCGCGGGTGCGGATCGAGGCGAGGTCGGAGCCCGAGTCGGGCTCGCTCATGCCGATGCAGAAGTAGACCTCGCCACGGGTGATGCGCGGCACGATCTCGGCGGCGACGGCCGGATCGGCGTAGCGCATCAGCAGCGGTCCGCTCTGGCGCTCGGCCACCCAGTGGCCGCCGACCGGCGCGCCGGCGGCGAGCAGTTCCTCAAGGACCACGTAGCGTTCGAGCATCGAACGCCCCTGGCCGCCGAACTCGCGCGGCCAGGTCATGCCGATCCAGCCCTGCGCGCCGAGCGCCAGGCTGAACTCGGCATCGAAGCCGCTCCAGCTCTTGGCGCGCAACGGGCGCGGCCGGTCCGGCATGACCCGGGCGAGAAATGCCCGCACCTCGGCCCGCAATGGTGCCAGCGGCCCATCGGGCTCGGCTGGGCGGATCACTATCCTGGCGGCTGTGTCCACGCTGTCTCCTGTCGTTATCATGTGTCGCGTTGCCGGGGGCCCCGCGAAAGTGACGACGAGATTAGCAAGCCGCAGACGCCGCACCTATCGCACGGACGGCATATCCGAAATGCGTGCGATAGGTGCGGCGCGCCCGAGGCATGGTTTTCCCGTAGCCGGACCTATGCCTGCGCGGCGCATACCGGCCCGCGCATAACGGATATGCCCCGCCGAGCCTTGCCTCGGTGCGGCGCGAGCCAGTAGGCTCTTCCTCCATCAAACGACGACGGATCACCGTTGCGGAGGAGACCACCATGAGACACCGACAGGACAAGGTTCGCGCCATCCCTCACCAAACCCGGCGTCGTACGCTGCACACGCTGGCCACCCTGGCGGCGGCCATCGGGCTRGCGCCGCTGGCTGCCCTCCCCGCCCTGGCGCAGGGCGATGCCGCCAGCTTCCCCAACCGGCCCGTGAAGTTCATCGTGCCGTTTCCGCCGGGCAGCGGCACGGACACTGGCGCGCGCATCTTCGCCAAGAAGATCGGCGACCTCACCGGCCAGCCGGTCACGGTGGAGAACAAGCCGGGYGGCAACGGCTTTATCGGCGTGCAGACCGCGCTCAACGCGCCGGCCGATGGCTACACGGTCTTCATCGGCAGCAACTCCACGCTCTCCACCAACGCCGCCACGTTCCGCAAGCTGCCCTATGACCCGCTGACCGACTTCGCGCCGATCAGCCTGCTGACGCGYGGCCCGTGCCTGATCATCGTGCCGCCAAACTCGCCGTACAAGAACGTCGAGGAGCTGGTGGCGGACGGCAAGAAGCGCCCCGGCGCGCTCAACTACGCGAGCGGGTCGATGTCGTACACGCTGTATTCGGAATGGCTCAATGACATGACCGGCATGCGCTCCACCGGCATCAACTACAAGGGGGCGGGCGATGCGATCAACGTGACGCTCTCCGGCACCGTGGACTTCGCGGTGGTGGACGCCAGYGGCGCCATCGAGCTGGTGAAGAGTGGGAAGCTGCGCGCGCTGGCGTACACAGCCCCGCAGCGCACCCACCTGCTGCCCGATGTGCCGAACGCGCAGGAGGCCGGCATTCCGCAGTTCCTGGCCTACAACTGGGTGGCCGCGGCAGTCTCGGCCAAGACGCCGCCGGAGCTGGTGCGCCGCTGGGCCACGCTGTTCCACCAGGCGGCAGAGACACCGGAACTCAAGGACTACTACAAGCGACAGTCCACGACGGTCATCATGTCCAGCCCGGCCGAGATGCGCCAGTACCAGCAGGAGGAAATCCAGCGCTGGAAGCAACTGGCTTCCCGCGCTGGCATCCCCCTGCAGTAAGGGTCGCAGTCAGGGCCGCTGTACGGTCCTTTAGCGCTCCAGGTTCTTGCGCTCCGTGGCGGTGAGCATGCGCAGCTGCGATTCGCCCAGGTCCATCTGCCCCAGCACCTGCACCACGCCTTGCGGATCGTACTTCGGCGGCGTGGCGCTGGCGCCTTCGCGTCCTCGCGGCGCGTAGGCGCCGGCGCTGCCGTCGCCCTCATTGCCGTTGCCGAGCACCCGCACCGTGAACACCGACGGCAAGCCCTGGCGCGCCGCCGCGCGGTCGCGCTGCACGGCATCCTGCGCCGCGCTGGCCGCCTGCGACGCCGCCGCGCTGGCGTTGCTCAACGCCCCCACGTTGATCGCCGCCACCACCGGCATGCCCGCCGCCTTGCCCTGCACCTGGATGTTCTCCGCATTGACCACCCGCAGCGCCGCCAGATTGACGTTGCCCGAGACCCGGATACCGGCCTCGCCCGCGTCGATGGTGCCGAGCGGCGCAATCAGGTCGATATCGCCCGGCGGTACTTCCGGGATCGGGTTCAGCGTGGCGATACCCGCGCCCGTATTCGGCGTGGTCGGTGACAGCGCCACCAGMCCGATRTCGTCATASGTRCGCCGCTGCGGCGTGTAGACCACGGTGGACTTGGARCCGCGCCCSGCGTTGATRTCGCCCTGCGCCGACCAGCCGAGGATATTGCCGCCGAAGGTCGTGAAGATGCGGCTCTGGCCCAGCAGGATRCTGTCGCGGGCATACATCTGGATCTCGCCCGCGCCCTGCGTCAGCACGCCGGAACCCTCGCCCGGCACGAAGCCGCCGTCCACGCCGACCAACGTACGGCCACCCGGCGTGAACACGCTGATGTCGCCGCCGAAGTCGGTGTGGATGCCGGCATCGAGCACGTCGTAGAACGGCACGCTGCCGGGGCTGCCCGCAGCCAGCCACTCGGCCTTGCTCAGGTACTTCGTGCCCGGTTTGGGACGCGTGGTGAAGCGCCCGTCCAGGTTGTCCTGCCCGCTCTGGTAGAACCGCGCGCTGCTGAACATCGTCAGGTCGCCCTGATAGTCACCCTGAGCGTCCGCCGCCTGCCCCGGGAACAGCGTGGCGATGGCCTCGCGGCCMCGCAGGTAGCTGCCCGCGCGCGGACCGGTGGCGTCGTTGAACTCGCGGCCCGAGGCCTTGAGTTCCGCGTAATACACGTTGCGCAGGTAGGCGCGCTGCTGTTCCGGCGGCAGCGCGGCGAGGAACTGCCGCGCGTCCATGGTGGCGGCATCGAAATGCACGCCCAGCCCGTTGCTGCCGCCGAAGCGGTCCGTCAGCCAGTTGACCAGGTGTAGCTGGCCGGCCAGTCCGTATTCGCGCTGCAGGTCGCGGCTGGGCGCCGCGGTGCCGGCGGCCAGCGCCGCCTTGCGCGACTGGTCCAGCTCGGCCTGCCGGGCGGCCAGGAAGGCCGGGGCGCCGGCCTCGTCGCCGGTGTAGCCGAACTCGGCGCGCAGCCAGTCACCCAGCGTCAGCTTGCCGCCGTAGGTGGTCACGGCCTTGCCCGGCTGATCGGCCAGCGGGCGCCCGCTGTCGGCCTGATTGGCCGCATCCAGGTAGCGCGCGGCGAAGGCGTCGAAGCCCAGCCCGTCGAGCCCCTTGGCGCCCACGCCGGCGGCCACGGCAATCGCCGCGCCGTTCGAGCGGTCGTGCTGCGCCGAACCAGCCACCGCGCCGATGCTGCGCAGCTCGCCCTTGTCCGCCAGGTAGAGATCACGCCCGGCGGTCACTTCCAGCAGGCCGGGGCCCGCCACATAGAAGCTGCCGCCCCGGATGTCGCGGCCCGCCGAGATCACCGAGATGTCATCGTCGTTGCCATGCACGATCAGGTTCCCGCGCGTGGTGGCGATCGTGTTCCGGGTGGGCCGCAGCGGCGCGTCGGGCTCGGAGCTGTAGTACTGGCCGAACCAGCCCAGCGCGTCTTCCGGTGCCATCGCAAAGGTACCCAGCGGCGTGCCGGCGTTGACGATATCGCGCCCCGCGCGGATCGCCACCGGCCCGCCCCCCTCGTACAACGGGCTCTGGGTGCCTACCGTGCCCGTCAGGCTGCCCACGTAGATGATGGTGCCGGTGCGCAGGCCGACGATATCGCCCGCGTTCGCATAGAAGCGCGCGGGCGGCTGCCCCTCGCGGGTATAGCCGGATGCGGTGGGCGACGTGAGGCTGAACAGCGGATACGCCTGCTCGCTCTCCACCCCCTTCGAGAACAGCACGCTGGGCGCCAGACCCTGCGGGTCGATATTGCCGACCACGTGCTGGCCGTACCACGCGGTACCGACCACGCCGAGGAAGCCGGGGTTGAACGGGCTCGGCAGCAGCGTGGGATTGGCGCCGGACTGGGTCACCGAGTAGCCGGCGGCGTAGATCGAATCGCCAGCCAGCAGCTCCAGCGCGCCGGTGCCCGTCACCGCGAAATGCGGGCTCACCGGCGAAGGTGCCAGGATCAGGCCGACCGGCGACTGCTCCGGACTGTTGTTGCTGACCCGGCCGGAACTCGCGTTGCCGTAGTACAGGCTGCCGTTGGGCGCCGCCGCGCGCAGGATCGACGGCATCACGAAGCGGCCGTCGGTGGCGCTGTGGTTGCTGCGGTCCCGGTCGTCCGTCCACGACGTGGACGGCGTCAGGTTGCCGCCGGCGCTGAACAGGTCGATGGCGGTGGACGGCGTCCACAGCGAGAACCAGCTCCAGCCCTCGCCATCCTGCGCGGTGCCGTCGAGCGTGAACGGCGTGCCGTTGTGGAACTGGGCCACGCGGCCCGGATCCGCCACGCCGCCGATGACSAGGTCSCCGCGCGACTCGATGCGCACGCCGGCATCGCCCACCACCAGCACCGGCCCGCCGCCCGCGATGGACGAGGTGGCCACATAGGGCTGGTAGGCGCGCGTCTCCATCGGATCGGCACGGTCGTAGCGCAGCTSGATGCCGCCCACGGCSCCGGCTTCCAGCCGCAGCGCGCCGCGCAGGTTGACGAACGTGCTGTTCAGGTCCAGGCGCGGATTCGAGAAGCGGGTCAGCGGCGTGATCTCGCCATTGCTCTCGGGCTGGTTGCGGACTTCCGCCACCGGGTTCAGGCCGCCGCCGATGCGGATGTCGAGGTCGCCCCCGCCGGTCTGCGTCAGCGTGCTGCCATCGGCCGAGACGCGGCCCGTGCTGCCCACGGCCAGCACCAGACCCTGGCTCCGCGAGAGCACCGRCSCGCCATTGCCCATGCGCGATTCCAGCATGCCGGCGTTGCCGCCGGCTTCCATCACCAGRTTGCCGCCGCCGAGCGTGCCGATACCGGTGAAGCCCACCAGGAACGGCAGGGTGCCCTGCACCGCGTACTGGTCGTCCTTGGCCGCCACATAGCTGCCGAAGTTGACCCACCACGCCGTGGGCACGCCCTCGCCGRGCGCTGCCGCGCTGCCGGTGCCCTGGCGCCACAGCCAGCCGCCCACGGCCGAGGTGTCGAAGTGGATGCGCATCTGGCCSAGCGCGTCGTCGKTGCGGATGGTGCCCGGCTTGGTGCCGATGATGTCGCCGCGCACATCGCCCTGCGCGCGCACCAGCACGTTGCCGCCGTGCTCGGGATACCACGCCTGGTACGTGCTCTGCGCGCCGCCGTTGATAAACGGTTCGAGGTAGGCGCCGTYAGCGCCCAGCAGCGTGCCGTCCGCRCCCCTGGCGCGCGCCTGGTTATAGGCSGCACCCACGCCGGCCGCCTGCGTGCCGGCGGTATAGACGCCGAACGGCGAGGTCATGGTGAAGTCGGCCGCGGCCAGCAGGTCGAGGTCGCCGGTGCCGGTGCGCAGCACGCTGAACATYTGCTGGCGCCCCGGCATCATCTTGTCCTCATAGACCGGCGGCGTGCCATCGGCGATCTTCTCGACGAGGATGCCGAGGCCCAGGTCGTTGAGCCCCGCCACTGCTTCCTCACCGCCATACGCCTCGAGGTTGATCGGCGTGCCCGGCACTTCGCCGAACATCCAGGCCTCCGGCCCCCAGATGTACTGGCCCGGGATGCCCGTGCCCGGCTTGAGCACGGTCTGCTGGGCCAGCCCGTAGTGGGTATCGGCCAGCAGGAGCTGCCCGCGCGTGCTGCGCGGCTGCAGCGCGCGGGTGTCGGCCGCCGTGAGGTCGGCGCCGCCTACCAGCCGCATCGACCACGCCTGCGAGCCCTGCTCCAGCATCGGCGCCAGCGCCCAGGTGCGGCCCTGGTTGCCGCTGGCATCCGCGTCGCGCATCAGCACGGTGGTGGCGTCGCCGGGCAGCTTCACCACGGTTTCGGCCGGGATCATGGCGCCCTTGCGCAGCATCAGGTCACCCGCCAGCACCACGCCGTTGACCGGGCCGTAGGTGGGCATGTCCACCACGGCGCCATCGGGGAACGGCAGCGGCACGCCGGCCGGCCACGTCATGGCCGCCACATGCGCGGCGCCCGGCAGGCGGTTGCCCGCGTCGAGCTGCATGCCGGTGGTCAGCGTGAGCGCGGCAGACAGTACCGTGCCGGCCGGATGCACCACATTGCCCGCGCCGTCGCGGATGGCGCCGCCCAGCACGGTGCCGGCCGGCAGCACGAGGTCCGCTGTCAGCGTGGCGCGCGTGGGCAGCTCGGTGCCGGCGCGCAGGCTCATGGCCTGGATCGGCAAGGCGTAGTTGAGCGCGCGGCCCGGCTGGAAGAAGGTGCCATCGGCCAGCGTGACCTTGCCGTCGGTCGGCACCACCACGTCGCCGCCCCAGGGCACGCGGCCCTTGACCAGCATCCASCCGTTGTCGTCCGGCGTGACGGGCAGCGCGGCGCCGTCGAAGCCATCGGACACGCTGCCAAAGATCTTGAAGTCCCCGCCGGCACGCATCACCAGCGCGCCCGCCTCGCCGGAGCCGCGCACGCCGGTCTGCTGCGTATGCGGGTTGACGCTCGCGTAGCGGTAGCCGGACAGGTCGATATCCCCGTCGATATGCAGGTCGCCATCGGGCGTGATCGAGACGATCTCCACGCCCGGGCGCAGGTGGAACGCGTCCGCGTAGGTACGCAGCCCGGCCAGCCTGCGGGTCATCAGGTCGCCGTTGGCCAGCGCGTTGCCCATGAAGGTCAGGCTCTCCGCGTGCTTCTGGTCCAGGTAGCCCTGGGTGATGGACTGGTAGTCGCGCCCATCGGCCGTGCCGCCGGAGACCAGCGGCGCGTCGTTGTAGGTCTGGAASGCGTTGACGGTGATCGCGCGCGCGCCGTCGATGCGCACGCTGCCTGATGCGTCGATGTCGACGTCGTTGCCGGTGGCGCCGCCCAGCCGGCGGGCGCTCAGCTCCACCGTGCCGAGCGACAGCGGCGTGCCGTCGGTGCCGGCGCGCACGTCCATGCGCGCGCCGTCCGCCAGCGTCAGCCGGCCTTGSCCCGCGTTGATGTCGATCAYGGCGCGGTTGGGCGCCTCGATCACCTGCCCGTAGCTGTCCACGCGCAGCACGCGGCCATGGGCGTCCAGCAGCGCGCCGCCGCCRATCGTCACGCCATCGCGCGCGGCCAGGCGGATGCTGCCGACCTGCTCGCCGCTGGCGTCCACGRTGCCGTTSACTACSAGSCGGCCGCCATCCACCGAGACGCTGATCTCGCGCGCCTTCAGTTCGTCGCCCACCGTCAGGTCGCCCTGCTTGATCTGGAAGTTGCGGCCGCCGGTGACCCCGCCCGCCGTCAGGCGCTGGTTGAGGCCSRTGAAGTCGGCCACGTGCTGGCCGCGAATGTCGGCGCCGCCGGCCGCGTACGGCACCCACGTGCCGCCCGCATCGTAGTAGCCGGTGCTGCCGCCGGCGATGGCACCGCGCAGGTCCACCGTGCCCGCGCCAGCCCCCACCGCCACGGCGGTGAGCTTGCCGGCGCGGTTCTCCAGCGCGGAGAGGTCGATGCGCGAACCAGCCGTCTGCAGGATGTTGCCGGACTGGCTTTCCAGCACCACGTCGCCGCCCCAGCTGTACTTGCTGACGTCGAAGAAATCGACCTTGCGGCCGGCGAGGTCCAGCCGGGCGCCATCGCCGAGCACGACATCGCCCTCGGCGGACACCGTGAGCTTGCCGCTGGGCAGCGCCACGGTGGTGTCGAGTGCCACGCTGCGTCCGGCGAGCGAGACTTCCGCGCCCAGCGCGGCAATCAGCKCCGCATTCGTCAGCGCGGGCGCGGTAGCCCCGGCAGGCGCGGCCACGTTCACCGCGCCGCCCGCGCGGATCTTGTTGACCGAGCCTGCCGCGCCGGTCAGCAGCGGCGTATGGATGGTCAGGTCGCCGCCGCTGTAGGCGTAGGCGTTAGTGGCTGCATCCCAGGCGCCGCGCGTCTGGTAGACCGCGAGCGAGCCGGTCTGGTTGGCCGTGACGCGTTCGCTGGCGTTCAACTCCACGCCGCCGAAGCCSAGCACCAGCCGGTCCATATCGTGGATGGTGTCCGGRCGGGTGCCSGGGCCGTAGCCGAATTCGATCTGGCGGGCATCGACGATGAACTGCCCGCTGCCGTTGCCKGCGCCACCGGCCGCCACCTGCCCCGGCGCGGTGTTGGTGCCGTTCCAGACCAGCGTGTCGGTACGGATGCGGGCGCGGGCGTCGGCGTCTCCCAGGCCGTAGATGGCCGGGGTGGTCAGCACCAGCCGTTCCAGCGAGGACTTGCCGGTGGCAGGATCGATGGTGGACAGCTCGATCGAATCGTAGAAATTGACCGCGTCGCGCGCCGTCAGCACCAGATTCTCCAGTGCCGGCGCGCCCGCGCTGGTGTCGCCGCGCAGCAGGCGGTCCAGCACGCCCTGGTTGAGGGTCAGCCCCGGGGTCAGGGCATTGCGCGCGGCCACGGCGGCCAGCGACGCCTCGCTCCCCACGTTGATGCCGCCCACGGCCAGCGTCAGGTTGCGCGTGCCGTAGCGCGCCGTGTCGCGCAGCTCGAAGGTCTGGTCGGTGGCCGCCGCGATGGTGCCTTCCGAATAGAGCTGCGTGGTGCCGTTGCAGACGGCGCCCGCCGCGCAGGCGCCAATGTCGATGCGGCCCGGGCCCTGCGCCGGGTCATTGCCGATGGCAGGCGGCAGCAGGTCCAGCCAGCCGTTGGACACCGCCAGCACGGACAGCCGGGCCGGATCGTAGACGTAGCCGTCCATGGAATCCCACGCGGCCTTGCCCTGGCCGAGCGTGTTGATGCCCGCGCCCTGCTCGATGACGATGSCGCCAGACTTGRSGCCGGTGACGAGGAACACCTCGCCGGCCTTGAGCACCGCGCCTTCGCGCAGCACGATGTTCCGCGCGTTGCCGGTGAAGGTGGCGATGTTGTCGCGCTGCGAGTTGGTGGTGGCGCGCACCACGGCGGGCAGGCCGCCGATGCCGAGGCGGTTGGCGCCGATGGCATTGAGGTCGTCCGCGTRCAGCGAGATCTGGTTCAACAGATCCCCGCCGGGCAGCGCCCGCGGCGTCGCGCCGGCCGCCAGGATCTCGTAGTCGCCGGAGTTGCTGACGACCAGCGCGCTGCCGCCATAGCCGCCCGTCGGCGTGCCGTAGGCGGTGGTGCCGCTGGCAAAGCGCAGCGCGGGCGCGTCACCGATCTTGCCGGCCTGGATATCGGCGATGAATTCGAGCTGAAGGCCCTTGGCGTCGCGCTCGAGCATGGGCCGTGGCACGCCGTTGAGCGCCGCGTTCGCCAGCCCGAATTCGGCGTAGCTCGTCTCGTTGTACTGCGACAGCCGGCGCAGCCTGTCGGCCGAGGTCAGCAAGACCTGCGTCGGCAGCGCATCGCGGAGGGTCGTGTTGGCCGTGCCGAGCTGCGCGGAGGTGGCGTACGAGCCATTGCGCATGGCCAGCGCCGGTCCCTGCCCCAGCCCAGCCTGGCTGGCGCCGTTGAGTTCCACGCGGAACGCGCCCGGTAGCAGCGCGAAGGTCGAGGGCAGCAGCGTGTAGGTGCCGGCAGGCAGCCCCGGCACGCCCGCGCCGATGGTGATCTGGCGGCCGATGGCCGGGTCGCTGGCGCCGTGCTCGGCCACGATCGGCGCATAGCCGGCCTGCGCGCCCGGCACGATGGCGTAGATGGGATTGGTGCCCAGGCCCGGCAGCGTGAAGCCGCCCTTCGGCGACACCTGCACCAGCGGATTCATCCGCGCGTCAGTGGAGCCGCCGCGCCCGGCCAGGAAGGCCGCGCCGGTCAACTCGCCGCCGCCGGTCATGTCCAGCAGCGCGCCCGGCTGCACGTCGATGGCGTGGCCGGTCAGGTTGATGGTCGGCCCCGCGCCCACGCCGGGGAACACCACGTCCGTGCCGTCGTGCATATAGCTCAGGCCGTCCAGCGTGCCGCCGTAGGGCATCACCAGCCCGTTCGCGCTGACCGACGTCACGCTGCCGGGCAGCACGTTGACCACGCCGGTTTCCGTGCCGTTGCCGCTGGTCCCGATCGAGACCGAGCCGAGCGGGGCCCGCACGACGCCGCCCTGGTTGACCGTGGGGCCGGAGAGACTCAGGGTGCCGAAGACCGAATACGGCGTGGCGGGGAGCACGTCACCCACCCGCTCGATGTTCAGCACGCGGGTCGGATCGAAGGTGCGGATGGGGCTGCCCCACTGGTTGACACCGTCGATCTGCCCGACCAGGACCCTGCCGCTGTCCTGCATGGCCGGGTAGATCTGCGAGGCGGCCAGCGTCAGGTCGCCCGGCTGATACAGCAGCGCGGCGCCGGACATGCGGATGTCCGAGGCGCTGCGCAGCGTCATCTGGTCGAAGGCATCGCGCTCCACCTTGAGCGGATCGACGGCGTTCTGGATGATCTCGCCGCGCGCGCCAACGCTCACCTCGCCCACGATGTCGAGGAACTGCGCATCGGCCAGGAAGCTGGTGCCGTCCGCCACCAGCGGCACACCGAGCGTGCCGCCCGCCGCGCCGGAATTTTTGGAGCCGCGCACCGGGTTCGGCATGATGCCGTTTTCGCCCTGGCTGCGCGTGGTGCCGGCGAGGCGCATATAGGGCGCCGCCAGGCTGACACGCGTGCCGGCCGCAGCCTGTTCGGCCAGGCCGACGGCGCTGGCGGTCAGGCTCAGGCTCTGGCCCATGGCCAGGTTCACGTCGCCATCGAAGCTGATCAGGCCGTTGGCGAGCAGCGCCAGGTTGTCGAAGCCACCGGCCGCCACACGGTCCACGCCGATACGGGCGGTGCCGTAGCGCAGCGCGGCGTCACGCATGCCGGGGCGCAGCGCGTCGGAGAGGCCGCTATCGCCCTGCACCTGCGCCACCACCAGTTCACGCGGCACACGCACCGCGTCGTCCACGGCCGCGCCCTTCAGGGTGTTGCGGTCCACGCCGAGGTAGGACGGCGTCTCCAGGTTGATCGCCAGCGTGCCACCGGCCGCGCCCGCGCCACCGGCTGCCGCGCGCAGGTCGCCATCCACGAACAGGCCGCGCATCGAGCTGAGCGCGATCACCCCGCCGTTGCTGGCCACGTTGATCGGGCCGACGCCGGCTACGTCCACCACTGCCGACGCCCCGGAGGCGTCCAGCCGCGCACCGGGCCGCACCACCACGAAGGCATCGGCCGCATCGACCTCCCGTGCGCCGTCCACGTGGCGCGCGCCGATCTCGATGGTGCCGCCGTTGGCGACCTCGCCATAGGCCCGGCCCTGCACGTCACGCGCGGTGACCGCACGGCCTGCCACGTCGATCACGGCATCGCCGCCGATCCAGATCGAGCGGCCATCGGGCGTGCCGCTCGGCGACGCCGCATTGCCCACGCCCAGCGCGGTCTGCAACACGGCGACGCTGCCGCCCCAGGCGTTCAGCGTACCGTCGATGGTGATCTGGCCGTTGCCCTGCAGCGTCAGCGCGTGGCCCGGATCGACCGTGACCGTGGCGCCCTGCCCCACCGTCACCGGCGCCTGGCCGTAGACGTTGCCGCCACCCAGCACGAGGTCGGCGCCGCGCCGCTGCGTCAGCACGCCATGGACCGGATCTTCCTCCCACAGCGGCGGCAGCCAGCGCTCCAGCGCCTGCGAGGGGTCCGCGCCGGTGGGCACCCTGTGCGCCGCCGTGGTGTCGTGGCGCAGCACCGGCATGATGACGTCGACGGTGGCGCCGTTGGCGATCTGCGAGCCCTGCTGGCCCGATACGTCGTACTTCGAAAAGCCGGTCTGGAACAGGTCGGTATCCAGCACCAGCAGCGGCTTGACCGCTACGTCGGTGGAAAGCACCGCGCCAGCC
The DNA here is from genome assembly GCF_052114485.1 of Cupriavidus sp. KB_39. NCBI lineage: Bacteria > Pseudomonadati > Pseudomonadota > Betaproteobacteria > Burkholderiales > Burkholderiaceae > Cupriavidus > Cupriavidus sp. KB_39. Next base: position 43,801 of record NZ_JBFREV010000028.1, on the reverse strand, counting down.
GGCAGGCGGTCTCCGGCGGCCATCGCATGGTCGGTCTGGAACGCCGTGCCCGCCTTGACCGTGGTGCTGTACATCGCCACCGGCATGCCGTTCGGGAACACGTTGCCCGGCACCACGTAACCGGCGCCCATTTCGCCCTGCGTGCGCACCAGCACGGTCCCAGCAGGCACCGTGGTGCCGCTCGCGTACCAGGCGCCGTTCGTGTCGTACACAACGAACTGGTTGAAGCCGACGCCCGGCGGCACCACCCACCCCTGGGTGAGCGTGAGCGGCCGGCTCGGCGCGATGGCGATGGTGCCCGGCGACACCTGGCCCGGCGCAGCGGTGTCGGACGTGAACGTGTAATCCACCGGCAGCACCGTGCCCGCCTTGATCGTGAACGGCTGGTCCAGCGTCAGGTGCACCGGCACCGATTCCCCGGCGCGCAGCACGCCGGATTCGGCCAGCAGGCCGCCGCCGATGGCGACGCCCAGCCCCGAGTCGATGGTCAGCGTACCGCCGCCGTTCACCCCGTAGCCGCGCAGATCGCCATCCATGCGCAGCGTGCCCGAGCCGGTGCCGGCCACGTCATACTGGTTCGAGCGGAGCGTGATATTGCCGCCGCGCCCGCCGCGCAGCGAGCCGTCCGCCATCAGCGCCGCACCGGACGACACGTCGATCAGGCTGCCCGCGCCGAGCGTGACGTCGCCCGAGCTGCTGACCGTGACCGAGCCGCCGTTCACATAGGGCAGGCCGTCGATGTTGCCCGGGTCCTGCTTGAGATTGGTCCACAGGCCGCGCGCATCGAGGGTGACGCCGGGCGCCACGGTCACGGTTGCCGTGCCGGTGGGCGCGTCGGTGACGGGCCGGTCGATCCAGTTGCCCGGGCTGCCCCGGCTGACGATGTCCCCGAGCGCGATGGTGCCGCCACGCGCGGTAAGGTCCGCGCCGATGTCCACCGTGGTGGCATGCAGCCCCAGCGCGCCGCCCGTCGCCACGGCCAGCGGCGCATCCACGGCAATGCCATCCTTGGCGAAGACCGTGAAACCGCCGAGTTCCAGCCCGTTGAGCCAGCCGGCGTCGAGACGGATGTGGCCGCCGCTCTGRTCCGCCGGCAGCGCGTCTTCGAGCGCGATACCCTGCGCGATGCCCTGCACCGCGCCAATGTCGACCTGCCCGGCCACCGCCGTCGGGATTTCCCGGATCGTGTTGGTGGCGGGGTCGAACAGCGGCGTCAACTTGCCGATCACCAGCTGTCCGCGCCGCGGCGCGGCAATCTGGGACTGCTGGTAGCCGTCCAGCCCGGCGTCGCGCGCCTGGCCCTGGCGCSGGCCCTGATAGACGGTGGCGTCGATATCGCCCTCCATCACAGCCGAGGCGGTGGACACCACCACGCGGCCGGCATCGCGGCCCACGGTGTAGCCGTTCTCCAGCCGCTCGCGCGGCGCGATCAACGGGTTGTAGAACTGCTCGGTGGCCTTGGCGCCCCAGCGCTTGTGCGCGGCCTCAAAGCCGCGATACACGCCCTCGTAGGTCATGTCGCCGGGCGCGGTGGCGAGGTTGTAGAGCTGGCCGTCGCTGCCGCGCAGCCAGGTCTGCTTGATCTTGCCGGTCTGCACGTCCAGCGAGCCGCCCGCCACATTGATGGTCGAGCCCGCCCGCGAGACCAGCTCGCCGCCTTCGAACAGCACGGTGCCGCCCAGCGCGGCCCATTCGCCGATGCCGTGGCCGCTCGTGTTCAGGTAGCCGCTGACTTCCAGCAGGCCGCCGCCGGTGTACCAGCGGTCCGTGGTGGCGCCGTTGGTGCCGGCCGGCACGCGCACGAGGTAGCGCCGGTCCACCCACATGGTGGTGTTGTTCAGCTTGCCGGAATCGCGGTTATTCGGGGCGTCGCGCTGCTCGTTGCCCTGGACGTTGATCTCGACGTTGTTGGACTCCATCGCCACGCGCACGCCCACCGCGCCCGACACATCCAGCACGGCGCGATCGGCCAGCAGCGTGCGTCGCGCGGCATTGACCTGGATCTGTCCGCCGGTGGCCAGCGCCAGCGAATCGGCGTCGAACAGCACGTCCCCGCCCGAGGCGATCTGCACCAGCGACTGGTCGCGCCGGTTGTAGCCGCCCTCGCTGGCGGTGGCGGAATCCTTGATCAGCGCGTCGCGCTGCACGTCGAGCGCGGTCTCGTTGCTGTCGGCCAGCAGGATGGCGGTGACGCTCCCCGGGGCCAGCGTCACGCGGCTCTTGTCATCGCCCTCGGCGCGCAGGTGCACCGTGCCGCGCGTGGTGACCGAGCTGCTGGAGAGCAGCACGCCGCGCTGCTCGACCGTATGGCCCTTGAGCGTGATGTCGCCGGTGGCGGCCTGGATCAGGCCGGCGTTGGTGACCAGCCCGGCCGTGCTGCCCGGGTTGCGCAGCACATCCACCTCATTGCCGCGCGTGGTGGACGTCTTGTTCGCGTCGGTGCCCATGCCCCGGCGAATCACAAAGCTGTCGCCGGCGGCCAGCGTAGTCTGGCCGTTCGGCGTGACGATGGTGCCCCGGTTGTGCGCCTCGCGGCCGGCCAGCAGCACATAGCCGCCGCCCTCGGTCACGCTCTGCGGCGTGCGCGTGGCGATGCGGGCGCCCGCTTCCACCACCACGTCGCCGGTGGCGTTGCCGAAAGAGGTAGCGGTCGCCGTCGAGACCAGGTCATTGGCGAAGGTGGGCACGTAGCCGCTGCCCTTGGCCTCGCTGAACAGCCCCTTCTGGAACTGCGAATCGGTCATGCCGGCGGCGGCGGCCACGAGGTTGCGCGTGTCGACCTGGCTGGTGCCCTTGAAGACGATGCCGTTGCGGTTGACGATCATCACCGTGCCATCGGCCTTGATCTGCCCTTGGATCTGGCTGGGCCGCGCCTGCGGATCGTTCACGCGGTTGAGCACCGCCCAGTCGGCCTGCTGGTGGAACTCCACCGTGGTGTTGCGGCCCACGTTGAAGGTTTCCCAGTTCAGGATGGCGCGGTCGCCGGTCTGCTCGATGGAGACCACGGTCCGGCCATCGACAACCTTCTGCCCGGTGGCCTTGTCCAGCGGCCGGGCGTTCTGCCAGCCCGCCGTCAGGCTGTTGGTATCGACCTTGAGGCCGCCCTCGGCCAGCCCGTCGGGGACGGACGGGTCCTGCGCGGCGGCGTTGCGCGCCGCAGCCTGCGCGGCCTGCATGGCGGCGATGGCCTGCGCGGTGGTGGCGAGGTTCTGGATCGAACGCTGAAGCTGCTGGTTGGCCTGCTGTTGCTGCGCGGACGGGTTGGTCAGCGCGGAGGCCGGCATGCCGTTGGGCAGCCGGCCGGTGGCGGCCGCCGTGCCCTGCATCATGTTCTTCTGCGCCATCCAGTCGCGGCTGAAGGCCTGCTGGGCGTGCGCGCCATCGAGCATGCCGCCCGCTGCCACCAGCAGCGCTATCGCATGGGCCAGCGGCCGGCGGCGTGGATTCGGAAGCCGGAAGCCGCCGCCGTGTTGTGGCGAAGGCATGTTCCCGCTGTGAGCGCGCATCTGCATGGTGATCTCAATCCCGTCAAGCAACGTTGGCGGGCCGCCTCTCGCAATCTGCGTGGCGTGGCGGCCCTGTCGTCATGTCCACCGACGGCAAGCGCCGTCGATGCTCCTGGGACCTAGACCATTGGGCCGAAGGGAATCGGCAAGCTTTTCCTTGAAGATTTCGTGACAGCGATCCGGGAAAACCCGGACCACCGTGCCTGCGAAAAACCTAGCTCAGCAGCACCATGCCGCCCGGCAGCGTGCGCGCGTGCAGCCCGAACGAGCGCTGCATCTGGACGATGGCCTTGTCGAGCGCGTGAATCTGAAAACGGCCGGTGACCGGCTTCGCCGCGAGTTGGCGGTCCAGCAGCACGACCTTGCCGGTACGGTAACGATTGATCTCGTCGAGCACCTCGCCCAGCGGCGCATCGGTGAAGCGCAGGTAGCCCTGGCGCCAGCCCGGCATGCGCGCGGCATCGAGCTGTTCGGCGCGGCCCAGCGTGTGGTCGTCGTAGCGCAGGCGCTGGCCGCCCGACAGTTGCACGGTGCCGCTGGCATGGGCCACCTGTACCTGGCCGTCGATGCAGGTCACGCACACCGCGCCGTCCAGGTGCCGGACCTCGAAGCGCGCCGCCTGGCGCTGAAGCGCCTGCGTATGGCCGGCGCCGGCCGCCACCACGAAGGGCGTTTCGGCACGGCTCAGGTCGATGGCGGCTTCCCCGGCGATCAGGTCGATGCCGCGCGTGCCGCCCGCGCCGGGCCACACCGCGATGCTGGTGCGCGTATTGAGTTCGACATCGACGGCGCCGCCCAGCGCCAGCCGCCGCTGTTCGCCGGTGGCGGTGCGGTAGTCGGCACGCCATTCATTGGCGGCGGGCCACAGGCCCAGCGGCGGGTGGACGACGGCTGCTACCGCCGTCGCCGCGGTGGCGCCCAGCGCGCCACCGAGGAACGCACGCCGCTGCCAGCTGGACGGACGCCGTGCCGCCGGCAGGGTGGCGTGTATGGCGGCGGGGTTGCGCGCCTTGACCATCGCGGCGGCCTCGCCGAGCTGGGCCCAACGGGCGCGCGCGGCGGCAAAAGCGGCGGCGTGGGCAGGGTTCGCCTGACACCACTGCCGCAGCGCCGCGCCGTCGGCATGCGTGATCTCGCCCGCCGCGACACGGCGCACCCAGGCGAGCGCCTGCCGCTCGACGGGATCCAGTTCGCGCGGCGGGGGGAACGGAGCATTCATGGTTGGGATCATGGCGTCAGACGAGCCATCCTCGGGTAGCGCCCGGCCAGCAGGCTTACAGACAAGACGGTTGGGCGGACGCGGATCGGCACAATTTCTTCACTCATGCTTCGGCATGTGCGCCATGCAGTACTCATGGGCGCGTTTCAGTTCCAGACCGACCAGTCGCGTGGATACGCCGAAGCGCACCGCCACCTCCTGGTTGGAGCGCTCCTCCACGCGCACCGCGAGGAAGATCGCCCGCCGCCGGGGCGGCATGCTGTCGATCAGCCGCGCCAGCGCCTCCAGCTCGTCGCGGGCGGCCACGGTCTGCGCCGGCCCCGGGGCGGGATCGGCGATTTCGAGCATCAGCGTGTCCACCTCGTCCGCACTCATATAGCGGCGGTCGCGCTGGAGCCGGTCCAGCGCGAGGTTGGTCGCCATCCGCATCAGGTAGGCGGCCGGGCTGCTGACCGGGCCGCTTTCCTCGCTGCGGTCTTCCAGATGGACCCAGGTGTCGTGCAGCGCGTCGCTGGCCAGCTCGGACGAGCCGAGCCGCCACGTCAGGCGGCGCTTGAGGTCTTCGTAGCGCAGCGCGAGGAGGTCGCGCAGGGTGGCGCGGGTGGAATCGCTCATGGCTCAGCCCGCCTGCCGTTCGCACGCCGGGCGGCACGCGCCGGCCTGCGCCGCCCGTGCGTCGCAGTGCACGGGGTGGGCCAGCAGCACGAAGGGCCGCGACGGATCGGTGGGCGACAGGCCCACATCGACCTGTTCGAGGGTCTCAACGATGGCTGCATCGCGTGCCTTGTCGCCGGTGGTGTCCAGCAGCCGCACCTGCCGCACATGGCCGGAGGCATCGACATGCACGCGCAGCGCCAGCCGGTATTCCCCGAACGCCAGCGACGGCCGCGCGCACAGCGCCCGGTAGATGCGCGCCTGCACCGCGCCGTCGACCTGGCGCTGCCGGCTGGCGGTGGCCTCTGGTGCGGGCGCATCCGGCGGGCGGGGTGTGGGGATCAGCACGAAGGCGTCGGACGCMGCGGCCTGCACGGTCAGCCCGGTGCCGTCCACCAGCCTGCGCAGCGCGTCCTCGGGGCGATAGCTGCCATGCACCGGATTCGAAGTGCGGCCCTCCGCGAGTTCSGAAGGGAAGAAGACGGACAGGCTGGTCAGCCTGTCGTACTGCGCCAACGCCTGTTTCAACGGCTGGGCCGGCAGGTCGAAGGCGATCTCGGCCATGCCGTCCGGCGTGGCCTGCTGGGCGCGGAGCTTCTGGCAGGCCATGCAGAGCACGAGCAGCGTCAGGTAACCCACCAGCGCGCGCGCACTGGGCGATGCGACCAGCCTTGCCATCACGATCCAAGATGAGTCGTCCGTTGAGGAATGCCCGACGGCGCCGCTTGCGGGCGCCTTGAGCCGGTCCGCATCGTAGGACTCCTGTGTGACGTAACCGTGACTGCAAGGCGGCGTACTGCCCTCCCCCCTCCGGGAGGGGGGCGTGGCAAGCTTCAGCCGGCAACGGCGTCGGTGGCGGCGGTGACGTCATCGGTGACGGCTGCATCGGTCGCCGCTTCCGTCGCCGCTTCCGTCCCGGCMGCCTGGAAGTTGCGCAGATGCAGGAAGAACTGCCCCATCATCTGCACCCAGAGCTGCATCGCCACGCCGAGATAGGTGGGCGCGACGCCGCCGGAGACCATCACATCCATCTCCAGCACCACAAACTCGCCGTGCTGCGCCACACGCGCGAAGCGCCGGCTGCGGTGCCACTCGGCCACCACGCCCTCCGGCAGCGTGCCGCCCTGCACGCGCAGCGGGCAGCTCAGCGTGAAATCCACATACTCGCCGGGCGCGGCGGCRTTGCCCCACAGCACCTGGAAGCCGACGCCATGGCTGGCGCTATGCAGGCGCGGCACGCCCTCCTGCTCGATAACGGTGACGGCGCAGCCGGCCGCCTTGACGGCGTCCGCGACCTGCTCCGGCGTGACGGTCTGCAGGAGGGTCGGGGTCGGTTGTTCGATGGTTTGTGCGACGGCGTCGAACGGGGTGGCGATGGTGGTCATGAACTGGTCCTGAAATCTGAAATCGGTAGAAGAGGGGTTAGTGCGTCTTTTGCGGCGCGGCGTCCGGCTGGCTCGCCGACTGGGCGGGCGGGGCCGGCGGGGCAGCCTGCGCCGCCGCAGCGGCGGAGAACTGCCCTTCGTARAGCTTGTCGCCAAACTGCTGCGCGATCTGCTCGTAGCGCACGCGGCTCTGCGCGGCAAAGGGCTGGCGTGCGCTCAGCACCGTGCCGAGATCGACGGTCTCGTAGGCCTGCAGCACCTCCTGGCCCACCGCGTACAACTGCGCGTTCTTGGCTTCGCACTGGGTCAGCGCGGTCTTCTGCGCGGTGGTCTCGGCGGCCAGGCGCTGGCGCTCGGCGTCCAGTCCGCGTGCCATCCTGAGCAGTTCGTCGTACGCGCCGCGATACTGGGCGATCTGCGCGCCAGCCTTTTCCACCTGCGCCTGGCCCTGCTGCTGGCTCTGGCGCAGCGCGTCGCGCGACTGGCGCTCGCTGGCCAGCTGCGCGCGGGCAGCCTCCAGCTCCTTCTTCAGGGCATCGACATCGGCCGGTGCCGCGCCAGCCTTGGCGGCGGGCTGGCTGCCGCCGCCTGCCTTGAGCACGGCCAGTTCGTTCTGCGCCTGCTGGAGCTGCGCGGTGGTGTTGCGGAGCTGGTTGCGCAGGCGCTCTTCCATGCTCTGGCCGGCCGGGGCCTGCTGGGCATGGGCGGCGCCGCCGGCCACCAACAGCGCGGCGGCCAGGGCAATGCCGGGGAGGAACGGATGGGACACGGTGTCCTCCTTAGAAACGGGCGTTGACTTCAAGCTGCAGCGTGTCGATCGACAGCGGCGGCCCGAACACTTCCTTGGTCGAGATCCAGCGGCCGGTCACCCAGGCGTTCTTGTCGAACGCATAGGAGCCGCCGAGGTAGTAGCCGCGCGCATTGGTGCCGCCCATGTGGAAGGTCGAATCGTTGTAGCCGTCCGGCATGGCGTCCGGCTCGATGCGCTTGTAGCCGGCCAGCACGTTCCAGTCGCCGCGTGCCGAAGGCGTGGGCTTGCCGAAGGTGGCCTGGAACATGTAGGCGTTGCCGCCACTCTTGAAGTCCGCGCGGCTGGTGCCGCCGCTGGCGCCGAAGTTGTTCACAATGCCGCCGTTGGCGCGCGCGAACATCTCGTCCGGGTCGTAGGCGAGGTTGCGGATGTAGTTGCCGTCCAGCCGCAGCATGTACTTGCCGGCCACCTTGGTGTCCCAGCGCAGGTTGACGTCGAGCAGCTGGAATTGCGAGGCCAGGCCCACGTACTGCGGCTGCGGCGTGTTAGCCGGGTCGAGCGGGTTGAGCGCGATATTGCGCAGCAGCATCAGCGTGTTGCCCTTCTGCATGAAGGCCGGACGGCTCCAGTCGGTGCTGCAGCTGGTGGCGCCCGCGTACAGCGCGCAGGGGTCGGACACCCGGCCGCTGACGTTGTGGAAGTCGTAGTAGGCCAGCGCGCCGCGCAGGCGGTTGTCGTCGTTCACCTTCCAGCTCGCGCCGATCTGCGCGCCCAGCAGCCACTTGTTCTCGCTGCTCATCTTGTCCTGGCTGTTGCCCGGGAAGCCGTCCGACGAGTATTCGAGCGGGATCAGGCCCAGCGAGCCGAACAGCGAGATGTCGCGGTTAGGCAGCGCCTTGTCGAACTGCGCGGCGATGCCGTCGAAATTCAGGTCATTCGAGAACAGCGTGTCCGACGACACGAACGGGTTGCCGAAGCGGCCGCCGGTGAYCTTGACCCATTCGAACGGCTGGTACGACAGCCAGCCCTGGTCGAGCCAGACGTCCTTCTTGGCCAGCCCGCCGCCGAGCGTCTGGTTGGTGGAGACCGGGCTGTTGTCGTTGCCGGTGGCCAGGCGCACGCCGGCCTTCACGCTCTCGGACACATCGGCGAGCACGCCAATCCGCGCGCGGGCCTTCCACTGGAGCGTGCGGTTCTGGCGCGTGTTGAGCAGCGGCGGGAGCGCCAGGTTGGTGTTCGGGTTGACGTCGAAGCCGCCGCCCGAGTTGATGGCGGCCCAGTCGATCTCGATATTGCTGTTGTTGCCCGAGTAGAAGCGCGATTCGTTGCGCAGGCGTACATCGCCCTCGACATGGATGCGCTGGGTCCACTCCGGCGTTTCGTTCGGCGCGGCCCAGCCTTCGGCCTTGGCCTGGGCCATTACCTGCACCTTCACCTCGTCGCGGATCTCGTCCCGCACGGTTTCCGGGATGTACGGCACGCGTACGTCGCCCGGTTGCAGCGCGGCGGCGGTCACGGCACCGGCAGCGGCACCCGTGGCGACACCGGCCCCGGCACCCGTGCCGCTGGACGCCTGCATGGTCGCCAGTTGGCGCTGGGTCTGCTGCGCGGCCATCGCCTCGGTCTGGGCCTGCGCCAGCAGGGCCTCGCCGGCGTCCTTGCGCAGCGCGCCGCTCTCGATCAGGCCACGGATCAGCTTGACCATGGTGCTGTCGCCCTGGGCGGCGGTCTGCGCGTTGGCGCCGCCACCCGCGGCCAGCAGCGCGACGGCCAGGGCAAGCGCCTGCGCGCGGCGCCGGGTGCGTGGAKCGCGCGTGATGGGCGTGGCGCGCGGGTGGATGGCGGAGGGATTCATCGGTGTGTTCTGCATGATGTGTTGGGAATGGGGAGCGCGCGGCATCGTCATGGCCGGCGCCCCTTGATCGACATGCGCAACGGCGAGCGCAGCGTGGCCGGCGGGCGTTCGTCGGCACGGAATTCGCGCACCATGGCGAGGACCGCTTCGTCGGTCTTCGCGTTGCCGGTGCCTTGCGAGAGCTGCACGCGCGTGACGGTGCCGTCCGCATCGAGCCAGACGTCGATGCGGATATCGTCGAACGCCAGCTGGCGGGTGCGCGCGTCACGCGCGAACGCCTGCTGCAGCGCGCTGGACAGCCACGACGCGTAGGARCGGCTGCCGAGCCCGCCCCCGCCGCCGGTCATGCCGCCGCCGCTGCCCGCGCCGATGCCGAACGCATCGGTGCCGGCCTGGGCGGCGCCGTCGATGGTGACCGGGTCGCCCAGGTCCTTCGAGGGGCTGGGCGGGCTGTCGTCCTTGGGCGGATCGAGCGGCTCCATCGGCTTGGGCTCGGGCTCCTTGATTTCCGGCTTGACCTTCTCCGGCTCCGGCTCGGGCAGTTTCTCGGGCTCGGGCGGCGGAGGCGGCGGYGGKGGCAGCACCAGCGTGGGCGTGGCGGCWACYTCGCGCTTGGTGCTGGCCGTGCCGGACAGCAGGTACCAGACCACGGCCGCGAGCACCACGAACGCCAGCGCGCCAATCAGGTGCCCGCCCCAGCGRCGCCAGAGCACCGCAACGCGTGCGCGGAAATCAGGCGGGGGATCGCGACGGTTCACGCTGTCTCCCTTACGCCGGCTTGCCGGTGACGAGGCCGATCTGGTTCAGCTCGATCCGCCGCAGCAGGTCGAGCACCTCCACCACCTTCGCGTATTGCACGGCGGCATCGCCGCGCACGATCACCGGGAAATCCGGCGTCAGCGCCTTCTCGGTGCGCAGGCGCTCCTCCAGCTCCGGCAGYGACACCGGGTAGGCGTCCAGGAACACCTGGCCGGCGTTGTCGATRGTGATCGCCTTGGTCTTGGGCTTCTCCAGCGCCACCGAGGCGCTGGCCTTCGGCAGATCCACCTTGATGCCGGGGATGCTGGCGTTGCTGGTGAGGATGAAGATCACCAGCACCACCAGCAGCACGTCCACGAATGGCGTGATGTTGATGCCGCCGGTGCGCTTCTTCGTGCCGAACTTGGCTGCGTGTGCCATGGTTTCGGTACCCCGTCAGGCGCTGTGCAGCGCGGCGGGCACGCGGCGGCCCTCGCCCTGCTCTTCGGCCAGGCGCGTGGCGAACTCATCCACGAACACCGCCATGTCGGCGCCGATGGCGTCCGAGCGCGAGGCCAGCCAGTTGTAGCCGAACAGCGCCGGAATGGCGACGCCGAGGCCGGCGGCGGTACACAGCAGCGCCGCGGCCATGCCCGGTGCCACCGAGTTGATGTCCACGGCGCCGGCCATGGCCGCCACCACGAACACCAGCATGATGCCGATGACGGTGCCGAACAGGCCCACGTACGGGGCGCCTTCGATGGTGGTGGAGAGCCAGTTCATGCGTTGTGCCATGCGCTCGTTCTCGCGCACCATCACGCCGTCCATCGCCGCGCGGATCGCGCTGATGGTGGCGTCGGACACCGCGTTGAGGTCGTAGCCCATCTGGTGGCGGCGGTGCAGCTCCTCGGTGGCCACCTCGTACAGGCGCCACAGCGACGAGTTCGCCTTCACCTCCGCYGGCACGCGGCCGGTCTTGGCGAGRTGGTCCAGCGARGCCGCGGACGTATCGCGGAAATGCGTCATGAAGGCGGCGTTGGCGCGCGCGTTGGCGCCATAGCTGCGGCCCTTGGTGATCATGATGGCCCACGACGTGGCCATCATCAGGCCCAGCAGCGCCACCACGATCCAGGCGTCCAGCGGCATGGCCGCGAGGATGAAGCCGAAGTGGCTCTTGCCGGCCTGCTGTTCATCGGGGCCGAASGCCGTCAGGCGCGATTCGGCGCCTTGCGACACGGCGTCCGCCAGCAGCAGCGGCGCCGGGCGCGCGATCTTCGACAGGCGCAGTTCGTCGATGGCACCGGCGAACGGCGTGCCGCTGGTTTCGGCGGTACCCCCGGCCACCGGCGCGCCGATGGCGGCRGGCGTGTTCAGCGCCGGCAGCGCCAGCGGCAGCGTTGCGGCAGAGCGGCCACCCACGAAGAGCGTGACGGCCTTGCCATCCGCATTGACCGCCAGGTGCGACCACTGCCCGGCCTGCACCGGCTGGCCCGGGCGGCTGCGCTGGCCGTTGACCTGCACGAACGGCACGCCCTGGTCGATGCCGATCACCAGTTCGCTGGCGCCATCGCGGCGGGCATAGATCACCTGCTGCGCGCCAAGCTGGTCCGGGCGCACCCACGCCGAGAACGTGAAGGGAGCGCCGGCCTGGAGCGCCAGCGACGGCGAGGCGGGCAGCATCAGCGGTGCCGTGCCAAGCTGGGCGCCGCGACCGATGATGGTGCCGTCCTTGCTCACCACRGCGGTCTGGCTGTTGTTGCCGTAGGCGGTGGAATCGCGCGCCGGCACGTTGGCTTCGGCGAAGTGATAGACCAGCGTGTAGTCGGGGTCGAAGCTGCGCTGGCCGTTGCCTGAGGCGGGTGCCTTGGGGTTGCCGTAGTACATCCAGATCTGCTGCGGGCTGCCCGCCGAGACGGCCGGTACATCCACCCAGACCAGTGCGATGCCCAGCAGCGGGTCGAACTGTTCGATCTGGTGGTTCAGCACGGTCTTGTCGTCACCGGCGACAAAGCGCAGGTCGGCGCCGCTCTCGCTGACGCCCTCGAAGGTGAAATTGCCGGTATGCAGGCGCAGCAGCACCGGCGTGCGGCCGGCATCGCCGCCGATGGCGCCGCCCTGCGGGCCGGCATCGATCGTGACCGGCTTGCGATAGGCCCAGTCGGGCTGCCACCAGGCGTGCGCCAGGCCCGGCAGCAGGGTGCTCGCTAGCGCGAGCAGAAGCAAAACGATGCGTCGCATGACAAGGGTTCTCCGTAGATATATGAGKGGCGCCCGCGCTCAGTAGCTCGCGGTGACGCTGAAATTCAGGCGTGGGTCGAAGCGTTCCGTGCGGGGGCCGGCCTTGAGCGGGAAGCCCAGGTCCAGGCGGCCCGTGACCTGCTGGCCGAGGCGGAAGCTGGTGCCCAGGCCCACCGAGGCCAGCGAGAACGTGCTTTCCTGCTCGGGCAGCGGTTCGCGCAGCCGCAGCTGGCCGCCATCGACGAAGGCGTACACGCGCCAGTCCTCGACCACGGTGGGGAAGAACGGCAGCGGCGGCGCGCGCAGTTCGACCGAGCCGACCACGCCGTAGTCGCCGGTGGCTTCAGCCGAGAGGTAGCCGCGCACCGAGTTCATGCCGCCGGCCGCGATCTGYTCGCTCGACACCAGCGGGGAATCGGTGATCTGCCCGGCCAGCCGCCATGCGAGCTGGGTGTTGCCGGGGAAGCTGTAGCTGCCGGTGGTRTCGGCCTTGAGCACRGTGAAGCTCGGCGACGCCTTGTAGCGCTTGTAGTCGAACTGTTCCCAGTTGCTGCCGTAGCCGAGGAAGCTGCGCGTGCCGGATACCAGCGCGATATTCAGGCCGTACTGGCCGCGCTCGCTCTGGGTGAAGCCCGCATAGGACAGCGTGATGGGCGCGTACTTGAGCGGCACGTTGTCGCTGGAGGCGCCGAACCGGGTGGTTTCCTGGTTGTCCTTGAAGTCCACGCCCAGGCTCAGGGCATGCCACCACGCGCCGGTGTCCGGCACGGTGTAGGTGCCCTTGATCCCGACCGAATGGCCCTTGCCGAGCACGCTGGTGCCGCCCACGGTGGCGACATTGCTGTCCGACTTGTAGCCCGAGGCTTCCACGCTCCAGTTCGTGCCCCGGAACGGCGCCACGTAGGAGCCCGAGAACACCTTGGTCTGGTTCATGTCCTGCGGYGCGCCGAAGAARCTCAGCGAGGCGCTGTGGCCGAGCTGCCAGAGGTTGTCGTGCCCCAGCGAGGCGGTGGCGCGCAGGGCCTCGGTATCGGGGCTGTAKTCGTTGTTCAGGCCGACGCTGGCGCGCCACGGGCTGCTGTCGTCCACCTTCAGGTCGACATCCATCGTGCCGGGCAGGCTGCCCTGCCGGACCAGCGGCGCCACCTGGCGCTTGGCGCCGCGATTCACGGCGGTCAGCTCCGCCTGCACCTGCGTGAAGTCGGGCACGGCGCCTTCCTTCAGCGCCGGTACCTGCTCGCGCACCTCGCGCGGCGAGTTGTACTCGGTGCCCACCACGCGCACGCGGCCCACGCGCGTCTCGCTGACCTGCAGGAACACGATGCCGCCGCTGACCTGCTGCTCGGGCAGTTCGACATAGACCGACTGGTATCCCTTGGCCTGGTAGGCCGCCGTGAGCGCGTCCCGCGCGCCCTCGATGTCCTGCATGGTGCGGTCCGGGCCCAGGAACGGGCGGACCGCCCGCTCGATCGAGCGGACGTCGAGCACGGTATTGCCGCGCACGATGTACTCGTTGACGTTGACACGCCGCGCCGTCTCGGCCTTGCCCGGCGCGGGCGCAGTGGCCTCAGCTGCGGTAGCGGCCGTGGCGCTGGCGGCCGGCGCCTCTGCCGTTGCCGCCTGCTGCGCCCCTGCCAAACCCGAGGTTCCCAGTCCAATGACCGCCAGCCACACCGCACTCCAGCTCGAAGGCGGGCCGTTCTTCTTCACGTCATGCATTGTTGACTCAATTGCTCTTGTTCGATTCGGTGCCGTGGCGCGCCCGCGGCCTCGACCAAGGCCCGTGATGCGGATGCATTCGGCAGCGGGAGACATGATGGAAAGCCTTCATGTCAGCGTTGCGCTCGGTTGCCTAGACGGCCGGCACGGGCGCCGACTGTCGTTTGTCACAAAAGCTTCATTGAGAAAAAATGGTGCGCGGCCGCGCGGCACGGCTGGCTATACTCGGGCGAGGCAGAGCGCCCACACGAACGACAGGAACGACACGAACGACACGAACGGAGGCATCGACATGGGCATGCAGAACTGGCTGGTGGCGATAGCCGCCATCGCGGCGGGTAGCGCGGCGCCCATGGCGTCGGCCTGGGCGGCGCCGTGCGTGGAAGTGGAGGTGAACGGCGAACGCGCGCCTTCGTACGACTGCCTGACCGAAAAGCTGAAACCCACGGGCGGCGGCCCGGCCGGCAAGGGAGAGTCGACGATGTCGTCCGAGTCGATCGTGCAACGGCCATCGAACCAGCTGGGGCTCTATAACAACGCCGCCACCAGCCATCGCATGGGGAACACCTTCGGTACGTCGGTCTATCCCCAGCGGCCGGCCACCCCGCCGCCGGCTGCGCCGGTGGTGCCGCGCGGGCAGCCCTGACGGCTGCCGTTTTTCTCGGGCGGCGCACCCCCTGCGCCGGCCCATGTCACCGCCTTCTACCCGCGTCCCCTCTCCTCTCGCTGCCCGCAATCGGCGCCTTCGACCTGCCCAAATGTATCTAAATGTTTCCAAACGTATCATGTTGTACAAATCAATACGAATCATTATCATTCGTACTTCCTTTCGTATTGACCTCTCAATTCATGCGTCTCACACGTATCGCGCTCGTTACCGGCTCCCTGCTTTCGACGTGGCCGGCGGCCCATGCCCTCGCTGCCGACGGCCAGGAATTGCCGGCCGTGGTGGTCACCGGCACCCGCTCGGAGAAGTCGATCGATGAGACGCCCATCCGTACCGAGGTGGTGGATCGCCAGGAAATCGAGCGCACCCACGCCCGCACGCTGAAAGACGCGCTGGAGAACGTGCCCGGCCTGCAACTGCGGGAAATCCACGGCAAGTCGGGCTACGARGTGACGCTGCAGGGCATGACCAGCGACCAGGTGCTGGTGCTGATCGACGGCCTGCCGATTACGGCCAGCACCGGCTCCACGGTGGATGTCTCCCAGTACTTGCTGACCGACGTGGACCGGGTGGAGGTGGTGAAGGGGGCCAGTTCGGCGCAATACGGCAGTTCGGCCATGGGCGGCGTGATCAACGTCATCACGCGCCCCATCCGCAAGGGCTTTTCGGGCGCGATGACGGCCGATGGCGGCAGCTACGGCGGCCAGAACGCCGATGGCTCGCCCGGCCTGCTGCACGGCAACGTGCGCGTGGAAGGCGGCACCGAGCAGTTCCGYGGCCGGCTTTCCGCCGATGGCCTGGACAACAAGGGCTTCGCGGTGGACCCCGATGGCTGGACCCGCCACGGCGACGCCGTGCGCCGCCAGCAGTACGCGGGCCGGCTGGAGTGGCTGCCCACGCAGGCCGGCAGCTTCTGGTTCGACGCCAGCGCCTATCGGGAGACCGACGAGCAGCGCTACCAGTACTACGCCCCGCCCAACTACGTGCCGCAGCGCAAGACCGAGGATATCGACCGCAACCGCTATACCTACGGCGGGCAATGGCGCTTCGACAACGGCGTGCGGGCCCGGCTGGCGGGCGTGGCCGAGACCTACGACACCACCACGCGCGAGTTCTCCAACAGCTTCCAGACCGCCACGCGCAACAGTTCGCAGCGCACCGACCATGTGTCGACCCAGTTCGACCTGCCGGCTTGGTACTCGCAACTCTGGCAGTTCGGCGCCGATTTCCACCGMGAGCGGCTGGACCAGACCGTCAACGGCGCCTCCGAGCTGGCCGGGAATGCCGAGCGCCGCGCCGGCGAGCTCTACTTCCAGAACGACATCCTGTTCAGCGAGACCTGGGAGATGATCGTCGGCCTGCGCGGCCAGCAGGATTCGGACTTCGGCAGCCACTTCGCGCCCAAGATCGGCGTGCGCGGCAACCTGCTCGCCACCGAGGACTGGAAGGGCGTGCTGCGCGCCAACTACGGCCAGGGCTATCGCGTGCCGAACCTCAAGGAGCGGCACTACCTGTTCGACCACAGCTCGCTGGGCTACATGGTGCTGGGCAACCCGGACCTCAAGCCCGAGTCGTCGCACAGCTTCCAGCTCGGCGGCCAGTTGAGCTGGCGCGACCGCGTGACGGTGGATGCCAACCTGTTCTACAACCGCGTCTCGGACCTGATCCAGACCGACATGGCCAACTTCACGCTGGTCAACGGCATTGCCACCTACACCTACCGCAACGTGGCACGGGCACGCACCCAGGGCGCGGAAACCTCGCTGCGCTGGCGCGCCACCGGGGCGCTGGGCCTGACCGCCGCCTACACCTACACCGACGCAGACGACCTCGACACCGGCGCGCAGCTGACCCGCCGTCCGCGCCATATGGGCCGGCTCGGCGCGGACTGGCGCGTGCTGCCATCCACCGAGATCACCGCWCGGGCGCGCTTCCAGAGCAGCGAAGTGGCGGATTCCACCACCGGCGCGCGCTCGCCGGGCTGGGGCACGCTCGATCTGGTCGTCAACCAGCGCATCGGCCGCAATGCCGCCGTCTTCGCGGGCGTGAACAACCTGTTCGGCCGCCAGCGCGATTTTTCGAATGCCAGTGATTTCGGGCCCGTGGCGGGGCGCTTTGTCTATCTGGGCGCGCGATTCAATGTCGACGTCGTCCGCTGATTCCAACAAGCAACCAGGGGAGCGAACTACCATGAACAATACCCAACCCACCACTCGCCGCGCGCTGGGCGCGCTCAGTATCATCGCGCTCGCCGCGACCCTTGCCGCCTGCGGCGGCGGCGGCGACGACGGCGGTACCGCCACCACGCCGCCCACCAGCGGCGGTGGCGGCGTGGTCGCGCCGCCGACCGTCACGCCCACGTCGAGCTTCACGCAGACGGCCGAATGGACGTTCACGCTGCCGGCCGCCGGCACGTCGCTGTGCTACGACTTCAACACCAAGGCCGAAGTGGCCGGCTGCACGGGCACCGGCTGGGACCTGAAGGTCACCAGCAGCGGGCTCACCGGCACGCTCTGGAGCAATAGCGGCACGAGCGGTACCGGCGGCGGCGGCGTGTTCGGCAGCCCCCTCGCGAACACCTGGGCTGACCTGTCCACCTGGAAGAACGCCACCATCGATCCGGTCAATGGCACGCTGCCTGCCGCCGTGTTCCTGAAGGACTCCGCTGCCGGCGTGTTCGCGAACAGCAACTCGATCAGCTCGGCAGCCTTCGAGTACGGCGTGGCCAGCGCCACCGACCACCTGCTCTACCCCACCTATCGCACCTTCATCGTCACCAGCAACAGCGCCAGCGCGGACACCACGGGCACCGTGGGGGCGCCGGTCTTCGCGCTGCAGGTCACTGGCTACTACGGCGGCTCGGGCGGTACCACGTCCGGCTATCCGTCGTTCCGCTGGATCGACCGCACTGCGCCGGGCGTGGTGCGCACGGCCCAGGTCAATGCCTCGGCGGACTGGGTCTACTACGACCTGGTGGCGGGTGCCGTCAGCACGGCCAGCGGCACGTGGCATATCGCGTTCAACCGCTACAACGTGAAGCTGAACGGCGGCCAGTCCGGCAGCGGCACCGTGGCGGGCTTCCTGGGCAAGACGCCGGCGGGCTTCTATGACGGCACTGGTGCGCCGGTGGCGTCGAAGTTCGCCGATGCCTCGAACCTCACTGCCACGCTGGCCGACCTCACCGCGCCGGACCTGACGCTGCCCACGGCCGCCAACCAGTGGATCAAGGACGCCAACGCGTCCGCGCTGAACCCGAAGTACACCGGCGCCTACCCGAACGCGCTGAACTACGGCTGGCTCTCCTACTTCCCGACCGCCGCCGCATCGGCCGCGAACGGCCTGCCCGCCGTGGCCCACCTGATCGCCGCCAATCCGCAAGGCGCCGTGATGCTGCGCGGTGGCGAAGGTTCCACCTACGCCCGCTTCCACCTGACCAAGATCCAGTACGCGGATCCGAACGTCAACAGCAGCGCACAGACGTGGACCATCAACTTCGACGTGCAGCCCTGATACCCGACACCCAAGAACCCTATGGCACAAGATAGTTTTGAAGCCCTGCGCCAGCGCCACGCCGCGCTGGTGGCCGCCACACCCGACCTGCGCATCCGCGAGCGCGCCAGCCGCCTCGGCGCCACCGAAGCCGAACTGGTGGCCGCCGGCTGCGGCGTGWCCTCGCGCCAGCTGGGCGRCACCGCGCAGGCGCTGTTCCGCGACCTCGGCTCGCTCGGGTCGGTCATGGCGCTGTCCCGCAACGACGCCGCCGTGCACGAGCGGCACGGCCACTACGACAACATCCAGGCCGATGATGGCCCGGTCGGCATCGTGCTCGGGCCGGACATCGACCTGCGCATGTTCTTCAGCGCGTGGCAGTACTTCTACGCGGTGACCGAGAACGGCCGGGACAGCATCCAGTTCTTCGACAAAGCCGGCGAGGCGGTGCACAAGATCTACCGCACCGACCACACCGACGCGGCAGCCTGGCAGGCGTACATCGACMGGCACGCCCTGCCGGCGGGGACGCCGGTGACGCCGGTGGTGGTGGYGCCGTTCGCGGCGTCCACCGAGGCCGCCCAGCCCGCCGACCCCGAAGCGCTGCGTGCCGACTGGCGCGGCCTGAAGGACACGCACGACTTCTTCAGCATGCTGCGCCAGCACAAGGTGTCGCGCATCGGCGCGCTGCGCACGGCCGGCCAGGACCTCGCGCAGCAGGTGGCCGACGGCGCGGTGGAAACGATGCTGCAGCAGGCGGCGGAGATGGGGCTGTCGATCATGTGCTTTGTCGCCAATCGCGGCATCGTGCAGATCCACACCGGCCCGGTGCAGARGCTGGTCCGGACCGGCCCGTGGTTCAACGTGCTGGATCCGGCCTTCAACCTGCACCTGAACACCACGGCGGTGACGTCGAGCTGGGTGGTCAACAAGCCCACGGTCGATGGCTGGGTCACGTCGCTCGAGCTGTACAGCGCGGAGGGCGAGCTGATCGTCCAGTTCTTCGGCGAGCGCAAGCCCGGCAAGCCGGAGTTGCCGGCGTGGCGCGCCCTGCTGGAGTCCTTGTGCCCGACGGCGCTGGCGGCGTAAGCCGTCTTTTCAGGAAGGAGTTTTCATCATGACTTTGCTGCGCCTGGCGCTGCTTTCGCTGCTGTGCGCAGCCGGCATGACCCACGCGGCGCCGCCGGCCCGCGTGGTCGGGCTGGGCGGCGCCATCACCGAGATTGTCTATGCGCTCGACGCCGGCGGCACGCTGGTCGGCGCCGATTCGTCGAGCATCTACCCGCCCGAGGCGCTCAAGCTGCCCAAGGTGGGCTACTACCGCACGTTCTCTGTGGAGGGCGTTGCCAGCCTGAAGCCGAACCTCGTGCTGGCGTCCGACCAGAGCGGCCCGCCGCAGGCCTTCGAGCAACTGCAGCGCCTGGGCAGCAAGGTGGTGGTGCTGCCCTCCGCGCCCACGCTGGCGGCGCTGGACCAGCGCATCCTCGGCGTGGCCGCCGCGCTGGATATGCAGGCCCGGGGCACCGCCATGGTGGAACGCCTCCATGCCGAACTGCGCGAGATCAAGCCGCCGGCGCAGCGTCCGCGCGTGCTGCTGGTGAGCAGCCATACCGGCAAGATGCAGGCCGCCGGCGAGGACACCGCCGCCGACGCGATGCTGGCGCTGGCCGGCGCGACCAACGTGCTGGCCGGCCAGACCGGCTACAAGCCGTTCTCGGCCGAGGCCGCCGCCGCGCTCAAACCCGATGTCATCGTCACCACGACGATGTCCGTCAGTGCCAGCGGCAGCGTGGACAAGTTCCTGGCGCAGCCCGGCCTGAACGCCACGCCGGCCGCGCGACAGAAACGCGTGGTTGTCATGGATGACCTGCTGCTGCTCGGCTTCGGCCCGCGCCTGCCGGACGCGCTGCGCCAGCTGCAGGCCGGCTTTGCGGCCCGCCCGGTGGCCGCCGCACGCTGATGCCGCGTCCGCCGCTTGCCGTATTCACGGCCCTGTGCGCCGTGCTGGTGGTCTCCGCGCTTTGGGCATCCGCCAGCGGCGCGCTGTCGATCCCGCACGCCAAGCTGCTGCCGCTGCTGTGGTCCGGCGCCACCGACGGTGACGATGTGATCTGGCGCAATGTCCTGATCGAAGTGCGCCTCCCGCGCATTGTGCTGGCCGTGACCGTGGGCGCCGCACTGGCGCTCTCGGGCGCGGTGATGCAGGCGCTGTTCCGCAACCCGCTGGCGGAGCCGGGCCTGATCGGCATCTCGCTGGGCGGTGCCGCCGGTGCGGTAGCGGCCATCGTGCTGGGCGCCGAGGGGCTGTTCGGCATCGCGCCGGCAGCGTTCGGCGGCAGCCTGATCGCCACCGCACTGGCCTATCGCCTCGGCTCGCAGCGGCCCGGCGTGGCCAACCTGTTGCTGGCCGGCGTGGCCATCAACGCCATCTGCGCCAGCATCGTCGGCTTCTTTACCTATCAGGCCAGCGATGTGCAGCTGCGCAACCTCACTTTCTGGAACATGGGCAGTCTGGCCGGGGCCACCTGGAGCATGCTGGCCTGGCTGGTACCGCTCGTGGTGGTGATCTGCGCGCTGATGCTGCGCGACTGGCGCGCCATGAACGCGCTGCTGCTGGGCGAGCGGGAAGCGCAGCACCTCGGCTTCGACCTCGCGCGCCTGCGCCGGCGCCTGATCGTGCTGACGGCGCTGCTGGTGGGACCGATCGTCGCCGTGACCGGCACCATCACCTTTGTCGGGCTGGTGGTACCGCATCTGATCCGCCTGCCGCTGGKGGCCGATCACCGCTGGCTGCTGCCGAATACGCTGGCTGGTGGCGCGATTGCCTTGACGCTGGCCGACTGGCTGGCGCGCACGGTGGTGATTCCCGCCGAGCTGCCGATCGGCATCGTCACGAGCCTCGTGGGCGGCCCTTTCCTGTTGTGGATGCTGACGCGCCGGAGCGCCTGACATGCTGACTGCACGCAACCTGCAATGCAGCCGTGGCCGCCGCCGCGTGCTGGACGCCATCGATATCGACCTGCCCGCCGGCGAAGTGCTTGGCGTGCTGGGCGCCAACGGCGCCGGCAAGAGCACGCTGCTCGGCACGCTGGCCGGCGAACTGAAGCCGGAACTGAGCCCGGAGCCGGGCCTGTTGCTCAACGGGCGCGAGATGGCGGCGTGGTCGGTGGCGTCGCTGGCGCGCTGCCGCGCCGTGCTGCCGCAATCGCCGGGGCTCGGCTTCGACCTGCCCGCGCACGAGGTGGTGGCGATGGGTGCCTACCCGTTTCCCGAACTGACGCCGCGTGCGCTCGCGACGCTGATCGACCGCGCCTTGGAGATTGCCGACGTGAGCGCCCTGGCGCCGCGCGCCTACCAGAGCCTGTCCGGCGGCGAGCAGCAGCGCGTACAGTTCGCCCGCACGCTGGTGCAGGTGCTGGCCTGCCGGGCGGCAGAGGAGTACCGCGTGCTGTTTCTCGACGAACCCACTTCCAGCCTGGACCCGCGCCACCAGTTGCTGCTGCTCCAGGCCGTGCGGACGCTGAGCCGCACCGATGGCCTCGCGGTGCTGGTCGTGCTCCACGACGTCAACCTCGCCGCCCGCTGGTGTGACCGCCTGCTGTTGCTGGCCGACGGGCGCACCGTCGCGCTCGGCACGCCAGCGAACGTGCTGTCCCCGGCCCATCTGGCTACGGTCTACGGCATGGACGCCGCCGTCATCGACTCCCCGGTGCAGCCGGGTACGCCGATGGTGGTGTTCGGCTGAGCGCTACGCCCAGCCGGGGGCCGCTCAGATCGGCAGGCCCTTCTCGCGCAGCACTGCGTCGAACCGTTCCGGGTCCGCCGTGCCGAGCCGGTTCGTTTCGCGGATCTTGGCCTCACGCTCCAGGTGCAGCCGCGTGCGGCGCAAGACATCGGCGGCATCGGCCGCCGGTACCGCGATGACGCCATCGGCATCCCCGACGATCAGGTCGCCCGGCATGACGGCCATGCCTGCGCACGACACCGGCACGTTGATCTCGCCGGGACCATCCTTGCTCGGGCCGCGATGGGTATGGCCTCTCGCAAAAATCGGCATGCCGTCCTCGGCCCACTCCAGCAGGTCGCGGATCGCCCCGTCGATCACCAGCCCGCCGAGGCGCTTGGCCACGCAGGTGGTGCGCATCAGGCCACCAACGAGGGCCTGCGTGACGTCGGCRCCGCCGTCGATCACGAGCACGTCGCCGGGCTGCACCATCATCAGCGCCTTGTGGATCATGAGGTTGTCACCGGGCCGCACGCGCACGGTCACGGCCGGCCCGCAGAGCACCGTTTCGAGCCGCGCGTGATACTGCCGCAGGCCGTAGGTGCCGACGTTGCGGCTCATGGCATCGCCGATGGCRGCCACRGGCATCTCGCGGAACGCRTCGACGATGGCTTTCGCGGGCCCCTCGGCGCGCGGGTTGATGCGATAGCCGGCCGGCCACTGCACCGGTTGGTTGGTATCGGTCATATTCAGGACGCTCCCTTGTCAGCGGTGATTCAGCGCAGTTGTTCGCAGGCCGTGCGCAGACGCGCCAGGCCGGCCTCGAGCCGTTGCATCGACGTGGCGAACGAGATGCGGAAGAACGGCGACACGCCATAGGCGCCGCCCTGCAGCACCGCCAGGTTCTGCGCATCGAGCAGGTACATCACGAAATCCTCGTCCGTCTCGATCCGCTTGCCATCGGGCGTGGTCTTGCCCAGCAAGGCCGCGCACGAGGGAAACACGTAGAACGCGCCTTCGGGCGCATGGCAGGTGATGCCGGGCATGGTGTTCAGCGCGCTCACCACCGCATCCCGGCGCGACTGGAACACGCGGGTGCGTTCGGCGATGAAGTCCTGCGGCCCATTCAGCGCCTCCAGCGCGGCGGCCTGGCTGATCGATGACGGATTCGACGTGCTTTGCGACTGCAGCTTGACCATCGCCTTGACCAGTTCCGCCGGGGCACCGCCGTAGCCAATGCGCCAGCCGGTCATGGCGTAGGCCTTCGAGACGCCGTTGATGGTCAGCGTGCGTTCCTTGAGCGCCGGCTCCACCTGGGCGATGGTCGCGAACTCGCGGCCGTCGTAGAGGATGTGCTCGTAGATGTCATCCGTCATCACCCAGACGTGCGGATGCCGCAGCAGCACCTCGGCCAGGCCCTTCAGCTCCGCATACGAATAAGTGGCGCCGCTCGGGTTGTTCGGCGCATTCAGCACCAACCAGCGCGTGCGCGGCGTGATGGCCGCCTCGAGCTGGGCGGGCGTGAGCTTGAACGCGTTCTGGGGCAGGCAGTTGACGAAGACCGGCTTGCCTTCGGCCAGCAGCACGATGTCCGGATACGAGACCCAGTACGGCGCCGGCACGATGACTTCGTCACCGGCCTGCAGGGTGCACATGAAGGCGTTGAAGATGATCTGCTTGCCACCCGTGCCGACGATCAGCTCGTTGGGCGCGTAGTCGAGCCTATTGTCSCGGCGGAACTTGTCGGCAACGGCCGCGCGSAGCTCCGGCGTGCCGCCGACGTCGGTGTACTTGGTCTGCGACGCCGACATGGCGCGCGTGRCGGCCTCGCAGATGTTCTGCGGGGTGTCGAAGTCAGGCTCGCCGGAGGTCAGTCCGATGATGTCGCGGCCAGCGGCGCGCAACTCCCGGGCGCGCTGGCCCGCCATGGAACTGGGCGACGGCTTGATACGGTTCAGGCGTTCAGCAATGAGGGGCATGATCAGAGCGGTTGKGGGKTGATGGGACCGGGTACGGAACCCGGCCGGGATGGCTTGAGGAACTGGCGGTGCTGCCGCAGGTACGGCACCAGGCCGCCAGCTTCGCGGATGGTCAGGACGACATCGGGCACAGGCTCGCACGCAATCACATGCGCGCCCTCGGCGCCGACGTGCAACGTGGCCTGCGCGCCGGCAAGCCGCAGCGAGAGCGGCGCGCCTTCCGGCACGGCCTCGGTATCGGCGGTATCGGCGGTAATCAGCAGCAGGCCGTTATTCACGGCATTGCGCCAGTACGTGCGGGCAAAACTCTTCGCCACGACCACGCGGATGCCGGCGGCCAGCACCACCGTGACGGCCACCTCCATGGCGGAGCCACAGCCGAAGTTGTGCCCTGCCACGAGGATGTCGCCATCGCGGACGCTTCCCGCGAAGTCGGGGTCGAGGTCTTCCAGCAGGAACTGCCGCAACACGTGCGGATCGACACTGTGCTTCTTGCGGCTGGAGGCAATGATGTAGTCGGTGTTGATATCGTCCCCCAGACGACGGGCGCGGCCTTCGATGACAAGGGAACGGGGACTGGCGACGGCGGGCAACGGCGAATTCATGGCGTGACGACGAGGTCTCGGGGGTCCGCCAGATGGCCACTCGCTGCGGCGGTGGCGCAGGCAAGCGGCGAGGCGAGGAAGATCTGCGCATGGCGATTGCCCATGCGCCCCTTGAAATTGCGGTTGGCGGTCGAGATCACGCGTTGGCCGTCCGCTGGAATGCTGCCGCAGGTGCCGCAGCAGCTGCCGCATCCGGGCGGCTGCAACTCGGCGCCCAGGGCGACGAATTCGGCGAGCATGCCGTTGCGCTCCATCTCGGCCCGCACGGGTTCGGACGCCGGCGTGACGATCAGCCGCACGCCCGGCGCCACGCCGCCGCGTGCGTGCAGCACGGACAGCGCCTCGCGGTAGTCCTTCACGCGGCCACCGGTACAGGTGCCGAGGTAGACGATGTCGATCTTGGTATCGCCCGCGTCGGCCAGATCGACCACGTTGTCCACGCGGTGCGGCAACGCCACCTGCGGCGCGACCACCGAGAGGTCGAAGGTCATCGTATCGACATAGCTGGCATCGGCGTCGGCCGAGACCGGCGTGTAGCGGCCCGGGTCGACGGACGCGTTGGCCGACAGCCAGTCCGCCGTGCATGCATCGAACGGAAACAGCCCGGCCTTGGCGCCCATTTCCACTGACATGTTGGCGAGCACGATCCGGTCGTCCATATCGAGCGTCGCCACGCCGGGGCCGGCGAACTCCAGTGCCAGATAGTTGGCCCCGCCCACGCCGAGCCGCCGGGCCATGGTCAGGGCGACATCTTTCGCCGAAGCGTAGGCCGGCAGCGTGCCCGTCAGCCAGATGCGMAGCGTGCCGGGGACCTTCAGCCAGAGCTGTCCGCACTGGAAGATGCCGGCGAGATCGGACGAGCCGATACCGGAGCCAAACGCGTTGAGCGCGCCATAGCTGACCGCATGCGAATCGGCACCGACCACGAGCTGGCCCGGCAGCACGCGGCCACGTTCCAGCATCAATTGATGGCCGATGCCCTCGCCTACCTCGAACACGCACAGGCCGTGGGTCTGGGCATAACTGCGCGCCCGGTCCTGCAGCCGCAGCGCCTGCTCGCCCGACGGGGCGCCATAGTGGTCCAGCGCGAACACCAGCCGCTCCGGAAAGGCTGGCGGCGGCAAGTCGCCCTCGGGCTGCATGTCGCGGAAGTAGTCGAGCGCCATCGGGATCGACCCGTCGGTGCCCATCGCGCCATGCGGCACGCAGATCGCCAGGTCGTCGGCATAGACCGCTTCGCCTGCGGCGCGCGACAACAACTTCTCGGCAAGGGTCTGGCCACGCGTGGCGGCCGGCTGGAGAGACGTCATAACGATCAGGGCGTGACTCAGTTGAGCTTGATCTGGGCGGTCTTGATGACCTTGCCCCACTTGTCGTGCTCGGCCTGGATCAGGCGCGCGAAGTCCTCGGGCGAGCCGCCGACCGGTTCCACGCCCAGATTCAGGAGCTTCGCCTTGACGTCATCGGACTTCAGGATCGCATCGATCGCACGGTTGAGCTTCAACACGATGGCGCGCGGCGTGGCGGCTGGCGCCACGACCCCACTCCACGACAGCGATTCGTAGCCCTTGACGCCGGCTTCGTCGAGCGTCGGCACATTGGGCAGGCCGGGAAGGCGCTTGCGGCTGGTCACGGCCAGCGCCTTGAGCTTGCCTTGCTGCACGAAGCCGATSGACGACGGCGCGTTGTCGAACAGCATCGTGACATTGCCGCCCAGCAGGTCGGTCAGCGCCTGCGAACTACCCTTGTAGGGCACGTGCAGCATGTTCACGCCGGTCATCGACTTGAACAGTTC
Source organism: Cupriavidus sp. KB_39 (assembly GCF_052114485.1). Classification (NCBI taxonomy): domain Bacteria; kingdom Pseudomonadati; phylum Pseudomonadota; class Betaproteobacteria; order Burkholderiales; family Burkholderiaceae; genus Cupriavidus; species Cupriavidus sp. KB_39. Next base: position 17,477 of record NZ_JBFREV010000028.1, on the reverse strand, counting down.
GCCCGACAGGTGCGTGGAACTGCCGGGGCCGGACGACGCGAAGCTCAGCGCGCCGGGGCGCGTCTTGGCCAGTTGCACGAGGTCCGCCACGTTGGTAGCCGGCATGCCCGGCGACACCACGAGGATGTTGGCATTCTGCGTGGCATAGCTCACAGGCACGAAGTCCTTGGCCGCGTTGTAGTTGAGCTTGCCGTACAGGTGGTCGTTGATCGACAGGATGCCGGTGGCCCCCATCAGCAGCGTGTAGCCGTCAGCGGGAGACTTGGCCACCAGTTCGGCGCCGATATTGCCGCTGGCGCCGGCGCGATTGTCCACCACGAACGGCTGCTTGAACTGCTCCTGCAGCTTCTCSGCGAGAATGCGCGCCACCACGTCGGTGGAGCCACCRGCGGCGAACGGCACGACGATGCGGACCGCCTTGTCGGGATAGGTATCTTCCGGGCCGGCAAAGGCGAAGGTGGGCAAACAGGCAAGCAGGACTGCGGCGCGACCAAACAGGTTCTTCATGGGGGGATCCTGGGCAGAGGGGGATAGTTTTGGCTTGGCCACGTATGCAGCCCCGTGGTTGCGAACAGAGTCTAGAGACGGCCATTACCGTGGACAATCGACTTTTTTGCGCCCACTATTACCAAATTCTGATAAATCGCCCCTTCGCACCCGCCTGATGCGTCACAACGTCACCCTCAAGCAGTTCCGCTGTTTCCTGGCCGTGGCCGAGACCGGTTCGTTCACCGCCGCGGCGTTGCGGCTCCACATCACCCAGTCCGCGCTGACCGCGACCATCCAGCAACTCGAGGAGGTGCTCGGTCTCCGGCTGTTCGACCGCACCACCCGCCGGGTGACGCTGACCGGGCATGCGGAGCGCTTCCGGCCCGAGGCGGAACGGCTGGTCAACGGTATCGACGGCGCCGTCTCGGACCTCGTGGCGCTGGCCCAGGGCGAGCGCGGGCATATCCGCATCGGCGCGGCGTCGTCGGTCATCAGCCAGTTCCTGGTGCCGGCGCTGCCGCGCTTTCGCGACGCGTATCCGGGCATCACGGTCTCGCTGCGCAACCCCGCCGCGCAGCAGACCGAGCGGCTGGTGCTTGAGGGGGAGGTCGACTTCGCCATCGACAGCAAATTTCGGGGCGCCGAAGAACTCGACTACACGCCGCTGGTGAGCGACTGCTATGGCGCGGTCTGCCACCGGGACTCGCCGCTCGCCACCCTCGATCGGCCGATCGATTGGACCGACCTGCCCACGGGCGGCTATGTCGGCTTCAGCGCAGACACCGGCATCGGCCACTTCCTGCGCACGCACGCCGCCCACTGGTCCATGCTGCAAGGCGAACACGATGAGGTAGAAAGCACCACCTACCTCTTCGCCATGCTGGCGCGCGGCAACTACTACTCGGTGCTGCCGGCGCTGGCGTATCAGCGCAACGAGTTTCCGGAACTCGTGTTCCGGGAGCTGCACGGCCCGCGCCTGTCGCGCGAGCTTTGCGTGATGACCCGGCCGCTGCGCTCGCTGGCGCCCAGCGCGCAACGGCTGCTGGCCCTGCTGACCGATACGTTGACCGAGAYGCCCATGCCGCCGGGCGTGACGCTGCTGGCCAGACGGCAGCCGGCATAGCGSCCGACGRCGATATATCGCCAGCACTGATCAATCGATCTTTATTTTTCATTGGTCATCATCAATCGGTATTCCTATCATCGTCTGACGACTTCATGACGACGGGAGTGCCTTGTGACGATGTGGGCAATTGGGATTGATATTGGCGGCACCTTTACGGATGTCGTCGCACTGGACTACGGGGCGGGCAGGCTCGTCAGCCTGAAGGTCCTCACCACCCACGGYGACCCGGCGCAGGGCGTGGCCGATGGCGTCAGCCGGCTGATGCACACCCACCACATCGACCCGCAGCGGGTCACGCGCGTGGTCCATGCCACCACGCTGTTCACCAACGCGCTGATTGAACGCCGCGGCAGCACCACCGGCCTGCTGACRACCCGGGGCTTCCGGGACGTGCTGGAGATYGGCCACGAGCGCAAGTACGACCTGTATGACCTGACGATCGAGCCAGCGCCGGCGCTGGTGCCGCGCCGGCTGCGCGCCGAGATTGGCGGGCGCATGGATGCGCAAGGCCATGAGATCGAGGCGCCGGACGCCCAGGAAGTGCGCGCGGTGGTGGGGCAGTTGGTGGAGCAAGGCGTCGATTCGCTCGCCGTGTGCCTGCTGCACGCCTACGGCGCGCCGGCGCACGAGCGGCTGGTGCGCGACTGGATCGARCGCGAYTTCCCCACCCTGCACGTCACGCTGTCATCGGATGTCGCGCCCGTCATCCGCGAATTCGAGCGCAATTCCACCACCGTCGCCAATGCCTATATCAAGCCGCTGGCGACGCGCTACCTGGACGCACTCGAAGGTCGCCTGCAAGCGCTCGGCCTGCACGCCGGCGTGCTGATGATGCTGTCCAACGGCGGTCTGGCSCATATCGGCGAGGCCAAGCGCAATCCGATCGAGCTGCTCGAGTCCGGCCCCGCGGCCGGCGCGATCTCGGCGGCCCACTACAGCCTGCGCGATGCGCAGCCAGACCTGCTGGCCTTCGACATGGGCGGCACCACGGCCAAGCTGTGTTTGGTRGAGGATGGCAAGCCGGCCATCACGTTCGGCTTCGAGGCGGCACGGCGCAAGCGTTTTGCCGAAGGCAGCGGCCTACCGATCCGCATTACCACCATCGACCTGATCGAGATCGGCGCCGGCGGCGGCAGCATCGCCCATCAGGACGCCCTGGGCCTCCTCAAGGTGGGGCCGCAGAGCGCCGGCTCCGAGCCGGGGCCAGCCTGCTATGGGCTGGGCGGCACTGATCCGACCGTGACGGATGCGAATCTCGTGCTCGGCTACCTCAATCCCGATTACTTCGCCGGCGGCACGATGGCCATCAGCGTGGCGCGCGCCGCCGAGGCGCTTGGCCGCGCGGGCGAGCGGCTGGCGCGTGACGTGACCGGCGTGGCCTGGGGCATCCATGACATCGTCGCCGAGAACATGGCGGGCGCCGCGCGCGTGCACGTGGCCGAGCGTGGGCGCGATCCGCGCGGCTTCGTGCTGCTGTGCACCGGTGGCGGGGGGCCATTGCATGCGTATTACGTTGCCCAGAAGATTGGTGTGCGGACGATTTTGTGTCCGCCCGCCGCAGGCGTGGCGTCTGCATACGGCCTGCTGGTGTCACCGGCACGCGCCGACCGCTCGCGCACGGTGAGCGTGCGGCCCGCCACGGATTCGCTGGAGCGGCTGGAAACCGCCTTTGCCGAACTGGAATCGCAATCGCGCGAAGCGCTGGCGCCGCTGGACGAGAGCTTCGGCCCGATACGGCTGACGCGCCATGCCGACGGGCGCTTCGCCGGACAGGGCTTCAACCTGTCGGTGCGCCTGCCCGATGGCCCCTACACCGGCAAACAGCCGGCGGAGATCGTGCGCGCCGCCTTGATCGCCGCGTTCGAATCCGGCTATCGCGAGAAATTTGGCCGTACCCCGCCCGATGTGCCCGTCGAACTGGTGACCTTGCGCGTGACGGGCGAGGCCCCGCCGCGACAGGCCTTCGTCGCCGAAACGCTGCCTGAAGGCGTGGCCGTCGCGCCCGGCAGCCGGCGCAAGGTCTATTTCAGGGAGGCCGATGGCTACCTGGACACCCCGGTCTTCGACCGCGCCGCGCTGCCAGCGGGATTCCGCGCGCAGGGGCCGCTGCTGATCGAGGATGCCGGTTCCACGCTGGTCGTGGGGCCGAAGGGCCGCGTCACGCAAGGGGCAAGCGGCAAYCTCGTCATCGAACTGGAGGAGCACGCAGCATGACCCGCCAACCCATGCCCGGCGCGGCTTCCGCCGCCGACCCCATCTTCCTGGAAGTGTTCTGGACGCGCGTGCGCGCCGTGGTGAACGAGGCCGCCAAGCTTATCGTGCGCACGTCCTTCTCCACCCTCTCCACCGAGGCCAACGACTTCGCGGTGGTCGTCACCGATTCGGCGGGTCGCGCGTTGGCGGAGAACAGCGGCAGCATTCCCTCCTTCATCGGCACCCTGCCACGCACCGTGCGCGCCGCCATCGCGCAGATCGGTGCGGACAATATGCGGCCGGGGGACATCTTCATCACCAATAACCCGTGGATCGGCACGGGGCACCTTAACGACGTGTGCCTGGTCAAGCCGATATTCCACGGCAATCGCCTGGTGGGCTTCGCCGCGACGGCGGGCCACGTGCCCGACATCGGCGGCAAGATCCGTTCGGTGGATGCGCGCGAGCTGTTCGAGGAAGGGTTCCACATCCCGATGATGCCGCTCATGCGCGAGGGGCACGTGGACGACACGCTGCTGCAACTGATTCGCACCAATGTGCGCACGCCGGAGCAGACCGTGGGCGATATCTGGTCGCAGGTCGGCGCGGTGGAACTGATCGCGGCGCGGCTCCATGACATCCTGACCGAGTACGCCTTGCCCGGCATCGACGATCTGGCGCAGGCGCTGTTCGACCGCAGCGAGGCCGCCATGCGCCACGCCATTGCGCAGCTGCCGGAGGGCGAATATCGCTACACGATGCAAACCGACGGCTTTGGCGAGCGCTTCACCTATGCCGTGACGGCGCGCATCGGCAACGGCGAGATCGAGTGCGATTTCGCGGGCACGTCTCCGCAGCAGCCGCGCGGCATCAACTGCGTGCTGGCCTATACGAGCGCGATGACGGCCTATGCGATCAAGTGCCTGCTACTGCCCGACCTGCCGAACAACGACGGACTGTTCCGTCCGATCCGCGCCGTGGCGCCGGAGGGCTCGCTGCTCAATCCGCGCTCACCCGCGCCCGTAGGGGGGCGCGCTTGCACGGGCCACTACGTGCCCACCGTCATCTTCGGCGCCATGCAGCAGGTGCTGCCCGAGCGCGTGATGGCCGGCGCCGGCTCGCCGCTGTGGATCGCCAACCTCAGCGGCACCCGCGAGGATGGCCGCCCCTTCGCCACGGTGCTCTTCTATAACGGCGGTCTGGGCGCCACGGCCGGGAAGGACGGCGCATCCGTCATGTCCTGGCCGAGCAATATTTCGCCGACGCCGGTGGAAGTGGCGGAACGCGACGCGCCGCTGTTCTTCCGCTACAAGGCACTGCGCCCGGGCACCGGCGGTGCCGGCCGGCAGCGGGGCGGGCTTGGCGAGGAGGTGTGCTTCGTCAGCCGTCATCCCACGCCCCTGTCGATTGTCTTCCTGACGGAACGGCTGATCGTGCCGGCGCCGGGTTTTGCCGGCGGCGAGGCCGGCGCCTGCGGGGAAGTGCTGATCAACGGGCAAGCGGTGGATGCACGTCAGCCGCAGACGCTGCAGCCCGGCGACGAAGTGATCCTGCGTACCCCGGGCGGCGGCGGCTTCGGTCCGGCCACCGAACGGGACTTCGAGCGCATCGCGTACGATCGGGAACAGGGCTACGCCACCTGAATCGGCACGCATCATGCATGCGGAGGAGACAAGAGCCGGCACCTGAGGGTGCCTTTACCACACAACATCCGGGCGGACCCACGCCGCACCGGTGGAGAGGTAGTCATGCATTGCATCTTCAAGACGCTGTCCCTGCCCGTCGCGCTGTGGTTGCTGGCGCCCCTTGCCCACGCGGCCGATGCCACGCCGGCAGAGGTTGCCGCGTATCCCAACAAGCCAGTACGCATCATCGTGCCGTATCCAGCCGGTGGCTCCACCGACGTGCTCGCGCGCGTGCTCGGCCAGAAGATCGGCGAGGAAATGGGCCAGCCAGTGGTGGTGGAGAATCGCCCCGGCGCCAGCGGCAATATCGGCGCGAGCTATGTCGCCAAGTCGCCGGCGGATGGCTACACGCTGTTCCTCGGCACCTCCACTGCGCTAGCGGCCAACCCCGGCCTGTACAAGACGCTCCCTTACGATCCGCAGAAGGATTTCGCGCCGATCATCCTGGCCACGACGCTCGCCAGCCTGGTCGTCGTCAATCCATCGGTGCCGGTGAAGACCATGCAGGAGCTGAGCGCCTACCTGAAGGCGCATCCCGGCACGAGCTACGCGTCATCCGGCAACGGCACGCCGGCCCACCTCGGTGGCGAGCTATACAAGAAGATGGCGGGCGTGCAGATGAATCATGTGCCCTACAAGGGTGGAGCGCCGGCGCTGACGGATCTCATCGGCGGGCAGACGTCGCTGATGTTCGCGATCCTGCCCGAGGCGATGCCGTTCGTGAAGGAAGGCAAGCTGCGCGCACTGGCCGTGACCACGGCCAAGCCCACCCCCAACGCCCCGCAGATGCCGACGGTGGCCGAAGCCGGCGTGCCGGGCTATGAGCTGGTCGGCTGGTATGCCTTCCTGGCGCCGCGCGCCACGCCGCAGCCCATCGTTTCCAAGTTGAACAAGGCGTTCGACGAGGCGCTGCAGGACAAGGCGGTGCGCGAGCGGCTCACCAGTCTCGGCTTCGACGTTGCCGGCGGCCCGCCGGAGCGCCTGGCCAGCACGATTCGCAGCGAGACGAAGAAGTGGAAGCAGGTCATCGACGAGGCGCACATCAACCTCGACTGACGATTGCAACGCCGGAAGGGCTGGGGCGGCGCGGGCGCGGGGCCGGCCGCTTCAGCCCGCCTTCCGGCGCGTGGTGCGGCGCGTGGCGCGACGCGGGGCGGCTTCCTCGCCGATGATCGACACGCCATCGGGCAGCGCCTGCGCACGGATGGTGTCCATGATGATGTCGAGCATGCGTTGCGAACTCGGCGACAACGAGCGCAGCCGCCGCGTGATCAGGCAGATCTCGCGTGACAGCACCGGCGCGGCCAGCTCACGGTAGGCCAGGTCGGTGAAGCCCGCCGCCTTGGCCGCCAGGGCCGGGATGATCGAGAATCGCCCGCCTTCGTTGAGCACCGCGAACAACGACGTCGTGCTCGAAATCTCGTCATGTTCCCCGCCGAACACCGGCCAGTGGCCCGCGTTCTCGTGCAGGAAGGTGCCGATGCCCGTGTCGGCCGTGAAGGCGACGAAATCCTCTGGCGCAAGGTCCGCCCAGCGCAACGGACCGGCGCGCTTGGCTAGCGGATAGTCCGCGCGGCAGACCACGCCGTAGCGGTCTTCCAGCAGCGGCACGTAGGAGAGTTCGTCGATGCCCTTGTGGCGGCTGGTAATGGCGAAGTCGAGTTCCCCATCCATCACCATCTGTTCGACCTGCTCCGCGCCGGCATCGCGCAGCGTGAACGTCACGCCCGGATACTGCTGGCGAAACTTGCCCACGGCCGTGACCAGGAACTGGTAGATCACCGACGCCGCCGCCGCGATGCGGATATGCCCTTTCTGGCTGTCCGCGAACGATTGCAGGTCGGAGATGGCGCTGTCGAAATCCCGCAGGATCCTGTCGGCCTCGGCCTTGAAGCGGACCGCCTCCTGCGTCATGACCACGCGCCGCGTGTTGCGGTCGAACAGCTTGAGCCCGACCGATTCCTCGAACTGCTGGATGGTCGCCGTCAGCGCCGACTGCGTAACAAACAGGCGCGCCGCCGCCGTGGTGAACGATCCGGCGTTGGCCACCTCGACAAACGAGCGTAGGTGACGCAGGGAGATATTGCGGTTCATGGCGCGCGCTGTGCGGCGTGGGGAGGGATGCCTGCAGCATATATTCGAAGCCGTGAATGATCAACGACGACTCATCGCGCGTAGCGAAAAGCCGTGCGCTGCTCACCCAACGCCAGCCCCGCGTCACTAGCCGCGGTCGAAGGCGGTCACCTTGGGTAGCACCTCCGCGAGGTAGTCCACCATCGTGCGCACCGCCGGCAGCAGGCCGATACGGTAGGGAATCAGGGCGGTGATGCGCGCGTCAGCGGCGATCCATTGCGGCAAGATCTGCCGCAACGCGCCGGCCTTCAGCTCCGTCTGGCAGATGTACCCTGGCAGCGCCGCGATGCCGATGTTTGCGCAGGCGGCTTCCTTCAGTGAAATCAGGCTGTTGCTCTGGAACCTCGGATCGATCGGCACCGTAATGGTGCGTTTGTCGGGGCCCTGCAAATGCCATTGCAGCGGTCCCTTGCTGACCATGCCGATGAGCGAATGGGTCATCAGGTCTTCCGGCTCCGCCGGCACGGACATACGCTCAAGGTATTCCGGACCCGCGAACAGGTACCAGGGCGCCTTGGCCAGCGGATGCTGGATCAGGTTGGAGTCCTGCAATTGCCCGGTATGGCCCCGGATCGCSAGGTCGAAGCCCTCCCCCACGATATCCACCAGCCGGTCCGTGGCSGTCTCGACGATCTTGACCTTGGGATTCTCTGACAGGAAGGTAGGCAGCACGTGCCGCAGCGCAAACTGCGCGATCTCGGCGGCGGTGGTCACGCGGATCACGCCGCTGGGTTCGGCCAGCCGCTGGCGCATCGCCTCCTCGGCCACCTCCGCGCTGCGSAGCAGGTTCATCGCGTACTGGTAGAACTCCTGGCCCACCTCGGTCATGGCGAACTGCCGCGAGGTGCGATTGATGAGCCGCACGCCCAGCGACGCTTCCAGCTCCTTGACCCGATGGCTCAGCGTCGACTTCGGCAGGCGCAGCACCTCGCCGGCCGAGGTGAAGCCACCGCGGTCAACGACCTGCACGAAGAAATASACGTCCTTCAGATCGAGCATTGGATGGGGGCGCGCAGTCCGCTGTCGCGATGGCAACGGCTGTCATATCGGTATGGTATCGAGGTCCGATCATACTGCACCGCGCGCGCCCAGTGGCATCCGGGCAAACCTTGGTACTTCCTGCCCCCGCCGTACGACCATCGTTCGGTTTTGCCGAACCTTGCGTACACGATCTGACCGCTGCCCAATCGATATTGAACGCTTAAGCTGTTGCACATGAGCGGCTCCGCGCTGTCTCGTGACCGTCAATACTCAAGTGGAGAGGACAATGTCGATGATCAAGGGATTTCATCATCTGACCGCCGGCGTAAGACACGCGCAGGAGGATGTGGATTTTTACGTCAAGCTGCTGGGGCAAAGCCTCGTCAAGAAGACCGTTCTTCTCGACGGCGAGGACCCGATCTATCACCTCTACTACGGCAACGCCAACGGTGACCCGGGCACGCTGGTGACCTCGTTCCCGTTCCGGCAGAAAGGGGTTGCGGCGCGCCCCGGCTCGGGCCAGGTCCGGGTCATCAACTATTCGGTGCCCACCGGCTCGCTCGACTTCTGGCGCGCCCGCTTCGACGCGATGGGCATTGCCTACGACAGCGCCATCACCGCGCGCTTCGACGAGCGGCGCCAGCGTTTTCATCACCCCTGCGGCATCGAGTTCGATCTGGTCGAGACGGATCTGGACAAGCGCCCGGCSTGCGTGGCCAGCGATATCCCCGAGGCGTTCGCGATCCGCGGCGTGCACAGCATCACGCTGTCCCTGCGCGAGGTGGCCGAATCGATCCGCTTCATGAGCGAGGCGATCGGTTTCCGCCAGGTCGGCCAGACCGGGCCGTACTACCGCTTCGAGACGCACACGGGCGGCCCCGGCATGGTTGTCGAATTCCTGCATGAGCCGGATCGTCACCAGGGCTCCTCGGTCTATGGCGAAGGCACGATCCACCATGTGGCGTTCGCCGTCGACACCATGGACCAGCAGATGGCCCTCAAGGAAAAGTTCATGGCGCTGGGCTACATCGATACCTCGGAGTCGGTGAACCGCAACTACTTCCGCTCCATGTATTTCAAGATGCCGGGCGGTGTGATGTTCGAAGCGGCCACGACCGATATCGGCTTCGCCATCGACGAAGAACCCGGCCACTTCGGCGAGGAATTCCAGTTGCCGCCCTGGCTGGCCGACCGCAAGGACGAGTTGCTCGGGCGACTCGAACCCATTTCCGTTTGACCGACTTCACCCTGTCTGGACCTGACATGCAGAAACCCAAAGTACTGATCGCCTTCTATTCCCGCAACAGCTCGACCGAACTGCTGGCCAAGGCCGTGGCAGCCGGCGCCATCGAGGCCGGCGCGGAAGTCCGCCTGCGCCGCGCGCGCGAGGTGGTCGGCCCCGACGTCATGCGCCAGGCGCCGGGCTGGCTCGAGAACGCCACCGCCATGAACGACCGCTACGAAGCGCCGACCGAGGCCGACGCCGAGTGGGCCGATGCCATCGTCTTCGGCACGCCGACGCGCTTCGGCTCGATCTCGACGGAACTCAAGGCCTATATCGACGGCCTCGGCGGCCTGTGGTTCCAGGGCAAGCTCAACGGCAAGGTCGGCTCGGTGTTCGGCTCGACCTCGTCGCGCCACGGCGGCAATGAATCGACGCTGCTGTCGATCTACACGCCGATGGCCCACCTGGGCCTGATCATCGTGCCGCTGGGCTACGCCGACGCCGTGATGTTCAAGGCCGGCACGCCCTACGGTGCGACCCATGTCTCACACCTCGACGCCGACAAGCCCGACGAGGACCACCTGGCCGTGGCCCGCTTCCAGGGCCGCCGCGTGACCGCCGTGGCACGTTCGCTGCATTGCGAGCAGGAACCCGTGGCCGCTTGAGGTCGTTCCAGGTCGCTTGAGGTAAGAGAAAGGGCGGGGACTTATGGTCCCCGCCCTTCTTTATGCCCCCTCCGTCTGGTTCCTGTTACTGCTTCTACCCCAAACCTAAGCCGCCACGGCCTCGCCGCAGCACGCCACCGTTTCCATGTACCGCGAAGGCGGCATCGCGCCGAGCGTGGCCTGGATCGCCTCCTTGCAGAGCGACGGGCGCCTGGCGAGCAGCTCCACGTAACGCGTGACGTTCGGCAGTTCCTCCCACAGCGACGCCAGCCCGAGGTAGGCCATCCGCACCAGGTTCACGCCCCACAGCACATCGCCCAGCGTGAACGGGCCGCCCTTGAGATAGGTTTCCGACGACGAGGACAGCGTGTTTTCGAGATCCTTCAACAGGCTGGCCACGTGCTGGCGCGCGGCCCGCTGGAACGCCGCGTCGTGGCGGACGGACTTGCCACCGCGCTCCTTGGCGATCTTGGCGCGATAGGCGGCCACCAGCACCGCATCGTCCGCATTGGCGGCGATCATCGCCTCGAGCGCCATGATCTTGTAGTCGTAGACCCGTTCCATGCCAGCCTTGAGCACATCGGGCCGCGCATCCGCATCGGGATGAAAGCCATAGAGCAGCGTGCCGTTCGGGATCCTGTCGACGATATCGACCTGCCGCATCACCGCCGCGCGCGCGACCGCGTCCTCTGGCACCAGTTGCACCGGGTCATGGGACACCGCGTCCAGGTAGCAGCAGATCCGCTTCGAATCGGCGATGACCCGGCCGGCCTCGTAGTCCACCAGCAGCGGCACCACGCACGGATCGAAGCCTTCGGTCTCGACCGAGGTGCGCCCGCTGTAGCCGCTGACGAATGCCCTGTCCACCTCTCGCCCGGCGATCAGGCGCAGCCGGACATAGGGCGGATGGTAGTGCTCGGCGGCGACGACACCCGCCGGCCCCATCGAACCGAGGATCATCATGTCGTTCGAGCGGTACGACAGGCGCTTCTCGGCCAAGACCGTACGCACCTTCTGCGAGCAGAGCGAACTCGCCGCATGAAAGAGCTCGAAACGCGGCGCGGCGTCGTCCCCGACGATGGTGATCCGCGCGGGGTCGGCCACGGCGGCACGGGCATCGGCCGCCTGACTCTTCAATCTCGTATGGTCCATTGCTGTGTTCTCCTTACTTGTGCATGTGCGGGCATGCCGCCGGCGGGTCGCCGATGAAACCGCGCGCCGACCAGAGTTCCGGGAACGGGATCTCCGCCATGGACGGCAGCAGCCAGGCAACGCCCTCCGTGCCGAAGTAGGCCGGGCGGGCGCCGAACGTGCGGCGCGTGGCCATCAGGTGCAGGTGCTTCCAGGCGGAGAAGCCCTCGGCGACATCGGCCAAGGTCTCGCCAAGACGCTGGAGTTCGACATGCTGGTTCGGGTTGGCATACACAACGCGCCAGGCTTTCTCGACATCCTTGCTGGGTGCATAGGCCTGGCTGAAGTCGCGCTTGAGTACCGTGGCCGGCACCGCGAAGCCGTGGCGGTCCAGGTAGCCGAGCACGTCGTCGTAGACGCTCGGCTGGTGCAGCGTCGTGTTGAGCTGGTCCCAGCGCGCGGGTTGCGGTTCGAAATGCTGCAGGTGCTCCGCCTGCTTGATGCCGAGCAGGTAGACCATCTGCCGGTAGGTCCAGCCCTGGAGCGCGGTGTCCTTGCCGAACGTCGCTACCGCGCGGGACAGGATAGCCAGCAGGTCGTTGGGCGTCATCCACGCCAGCGAGCGCCACGTCGCGTTAAGCGGCTCATGATGGGCGACCACGCGTTGCAGGGTCTTGATGGCCTGCGTCAGGTCATTGGCGCGCAACTGCGCCTGGGCGATCCGCAGCTCCTTGATGATCAGCATCCAGTACAACTCGGACACCTGCACCGACGTGATCCACGCATGCTCGCCCGGATGATCGCTGACCGGGTGTTGCAGCGAGTGCAGCACGTCGGTGCGCATCCACGCGCTGTAGGGCGTTTGCCCGGGGGAAGCGCTGGCCGGGGCGGCGCGCTCTGGCTTGACGGTTTCGTCCATCGTCGTCTCCTGGTTGTGGGGGGTCAAATCTCGTGGGCCGTGCCTGCCCGMAGCAGCAACTCCATCTGCTGCGCGATCTGGAGCAGCGCGCCGTCGTCGCCCGGCTTGGCCACGACCTGCAACGCCGCGGGAAGGCCGCAGTCGCCGGTGGGCAATGGAATCGAGATGGCGGGAAACCCGGCGATGTTGAATGGCGCGGTGTAAGTCATCAGCGCCTCGCGGACCGTGCCGGACCACGCGCCGATCTCGACGTTTGCAGCGCCAAGATGGGGGGCGACGCACGGGCAGGTCGGCAGCACGAGGTAGTCGACCGTCGACATTGCCTCGTGCAGCCTGGCCGTGAACCGGCGCCGCGTCTGCTGGGCCGCCGCATAGCCGCGCAGGTCCATCGTCTCCGCACGCCGCAATCGGTCGACGGTTTCCGGGTTGTAGTGCGTGGCGATGCGGTCCCAATCGTTGCGCCGGAAGTGCTCGATGCCGCCTTCGATCAGCACGATGGTCGCGAAGGCATCGAATACGGCATCGAACAGGCCGGACGTGTCGACGTCCACGCAGGCGAAGACCTGCCCCAGTCGGCCGATCGCCCCCTTGAATGCCGTGGCGACTGCCGGGCTCGTCGGCACCGGCGCGATCTCCGGGATCACGCCGAGGCGCGCGGACAGCCACGCATCGCTTTCGGGTACCTCGATATGAAGGGCATCGGCCAGCAACAGCACATCGTCGACCTGCGCCCCGAGCAGGCCGACGTGGTCGCACGTGGGTGCCAGCGGAAACACGCCGCGCGTGGAGAACGTATCGAACGTCGGCTTGTAWCCGACCACGCCGCACAGCGCGGCGGGAATGCGCACCGAGCCACCCGTATCGGTGCCCACGCCGGCCATGACGGCCCCATCGGCAATTGCCGCCGCCGCGCCGCCGCTGGAACCGCCCGGGATGCGCGTGCGGTCGAGCGGGTTCAGCGTATCGCCAAACTTTGTACTGGCGGTKGTCACGCCCCACGCGAACTCATGCGTCGTGGTCTTGCCGATGAGGATCGCGCCGCGCTCCGTCAGCGCTTTCACGATGTCGGCATCGGCGGCGGGCAGGTGCCCGAGGTAGGCCGCCGAGCCGTAGCGGGTCTCCAAGCCTTTGGTGTCGATGAGGTCCTTGATCGCGATGGGCAACCCTTCCAGCGGACGCTGCCGATTGTCGGCGTAACGGCGGTCACTCTCTGCCGCCGCCTTGAGCGCGCGGTCCCAGTCGATGGTCGAAAAGGCGTTGATGGATCGCTGGCTCGCTTCCGCCGCGTGGAGCGCCTGCTCCGCCAGCGCGGTTGCGGATATCTGCCGCGTCGCCAGGGCATCGAGCGTCTTGCGCAGGCCGGCCGGTTGCGTGGCCGCGCGGGCCGACTGCAGCAGATCACGGTGGTGATGGTCGGGATGGAGATCAGGATGGACGTCGAGATGGGTCATCACCACATGCTCTCCAGCAGTGCATCGAGCTTCTGGCCGGCGTGGGCGCCCAGGTCGCCGACCTCGGCGGGATAGTTCTGCTTCAGGAGCGCCGCCACCTCGGGCAGCTTCGCGCGGTCGAAATCGAACGCGGCGAGCCGGCTGGGCAGTTGCAGCGYGTCCACGACATCCGCAATGCGGTTGGCCAGTGCCGTGGCAGCGGTGACGTCCCCCTTGCCGGAAGCGAAGATGCCGAACTTGTCGCCATAGGCTTCGGCGCAGGCGCGAATGACGGGCGCCAGCGTGATGCACGAGGTCATGCTGTGCGGCAGCCCGAACGTGCCGCCGAGGATGTGCCCGATGCGATGGCTCAACCCGTAGATGACCGATGCGGGATAGAAGTAGCACTGCCAGGCGCCAAGCTGGAGTTGCAGCAGGTCTTCGGTCGAGACCAGCCCGCGCGCGATGGCTTCCCGTGTCTCAAGCTGCTGCGGCCACTTCTCCARCACGGCGAGGAAACGCTCGACGCCCCGCGCGGCCAGGATCGCGTGCGGATGATCCACGCCCACCTTGCGCATCCCTTCCACCGCGTGGTCGATGCCCTTGATGGCCGAGCTCAGCAACAGCGCGCGCGGGGTATCGATGACCAGCCGGGGGTCGATGGCAACGATCTTGGGCGCCGTTTCGCGCACGGCGTAGCTGCGCTTGAATTTCTGCGGACCGTCCGTCTCCGTCACACCGAAGTAGTGGGAGAACTCGGAACCGGACAAGGTCGTCGGGAAGGCCGCGATGGGCAGGTAGCGCCCGGTCTGCTTGAAGTGCGCGTAGGAGACCGCCTTCGCTGCGTCGAGCACCGAGCCCCCGCCCAGCGCGACAATCGACTGCGCGTCACGCGTGAGGCACGCTTGCAGGCCGTCGCGCACGGCGAAGTCCGGCACATGCGGTGGCAGGTCGATAAAGGCCCCCACGCCATCCCGGATGCCGGGCTGCAGGACGTTACGATGCAAGGATTCGAGGAACCCGACCGTGAACGTGATCGGGCGGCGGATGCCGCGGTCTCCCAGCGACGCGGCAACGTCCTCCAGGATGTCGTGTCCCCAGACAATTTCTTCTTGCGGCAGGCATTTCAACTGGTTCATCCACTCACTCCAACGTGTGTCGCATGCAATCGATGCATCGATCCCGAGTAAGAAGATAGGCGATCCGGATTCAGCCGTGCGCGCGGCTTTCAGGAACATTGCGTCCATGAATATGGACGCCGGAATGCGTGCCTTGGCGCGCGCCTGCCAACGGTGCATCGCGGCCACGCAGCGGTGCAAGCGGCACGTTTTTCACCTCCGCTCACACAGGTAAACCCTCGGACTTCGGCACCGTCTTCACGCATGACGCGCCGGTGCGGTGCATCGTTCATCGTTCTCGGACGAAGCATGCAAGCATCRCCATCTTTTCACCGTCCACCACGCGGCTATGATTTTTTCACCACGACCCCACCACGGAGAAAGAGCGATGGAAATGGAATTGGAGGCTGAGATGGAGACGGCGATGAACATGGCGATGGACATGGCGATGGACACGGAGATGAGCACGGCGGCCACGCGGTTCACCGAGACACTGATTCGCGGGCGCCGCAGCAAGCGCGCGTTCCTGGACCGGCCGGTGCCGCTGCGGGCGGTCAGGGACATCCTGTCGGTGGCGAAGTACGCGCCGAGTTCAAGCAACACCCAGCCCTGGAAATGCTATGTGCTGACCGGCAGCGCACGCGAGCGAATCACCGATGCCGCGGTCGACGCCTACCGCGCCGGCCCCGACACGCTGGCCCACGAGTATCCGTTCTTCCCCAAGGATCTGCCGGCGCCGTATTCGTCACGCTTCAACATGTTCCGCGGCATGCTCGGTGACGCGCAGGGCGTGGCCAGGAGCGATATCGTCGGGCGGCGGCGCGACGTGGAACGCCAGTTCCGCTTCTTCGACGCGCCGGTCGGCCT
This sequence comes from Cupriavidus sp. KB_39, assembly GCF_052114485.1. Classification (NCBI taxonomy): domain Bacteria; kingdom Pseudomonadati; phylum Pseudomonadota; class Betaproteobacteria; order Burkholderiales; family Burkholderiaceae; genus Cupriavidus; species Cupriavidus sp. KB_39. The sequence goes on along the minus strand of NZ_JBFREV010000028.1, from coordinate 1,515 downwards.
GATCTTCACGATGGACCGCTGCCTGGAGTGGGCCAGCTTCCTCTGCTACGGCTGCTTCCTGCAGAACGTCATGCTGGCTGCGCGCGCGGAGGGGCTGGATACCTGCCCGCAACAGATCTGGTCGCTGCAGTCCGATGTGCTCCGCAAGGGCCTCGGCATTCCCGACTGCGAGATGGTGGTGGCCGGCATGTCACTGGGTTATGCGGACAACAGCGTGCCCGAGAACAACATGGCGATTCAGCGGCTGGAACTCGACGCTTTCGTCTCTTTCATCGACAACTGAGGCCCGGCGAGTCACGCCAGGCTGCCGCCCGCTACCATCATCACCAGCACCAGGGCGAGCAGCGCGACATACGTGACGGCGTGAACGCGGTCCGGGATGCGGCCGATCCAGCGTGCCGCCAGCCGGATCCCCACCCAGGAGCCGGCCGCCAGCACGACAAAGGCCAGCAGGTCGACATAGCCGGCGTGACCAGGCCCGAAGGTCGCGCCGTGCTGCCAGGCCAGCGCGACGTAGGTGACGGTGGCCGCAATCGCCATCGGCAATGACAGCGGATTGGCCATCGCCGTCGCCTGCGTCATGGTGGCCCCGCGCCGGCGCATCAGCGGCACGGTCATCACGCTGCCGCCGACGCCCAGGAAAGCGGCAATCGCCCCGATGCCGATGCCGATGGCGGCCGTCGCGCCTGCGGTCATCGGCCGCGCGGTGCCCGGGCCGGCATGCATGAATCCGGGGCGCAGCGTGCTGTCCACGATGGTCACGGCCAGATAGGCGACGAACGCCCACCGCACCCAGTCGCCATTGAGCCAGCTCGCGGCGGCGGCGCCAACGACCGCACCGACGGCGATATAGGCACCCATCGCCCGGATGCGCGGCCAGTCGACATTGCCGGCGCGATGGTGGCGCCACGTCGCCATGGAAGCGCCAAAGATCATCACGCACGACGAGGTGGCCACGGCGATCTGCATGGCCGCCTGCGCCACGGCGCTGCCGGCGGCGTGCGTCATCGTCAGCATCGTATAAAGCAGCGGCACCACGACAAAACCGCCGCCAAACCCGAACAGCACCGTCGTCACGCCGGCCAGGCCGCCGCAGAGCATGAGTACCGCGTACATCGACATCGTTARCCCTCGTTTCCCATCGAACGGATGATCACGATACGGCGGATGCGGCTGGCAAACTTGCGATGTTTGGACAATAATCTTCGAGATCCTGCCAACGTCTCTCGTGTCCCCGATGATCAATGTTCCGCTCGACAGYGTCGATGCCAGCCCGTGTGCCGCRCTGGCCATCGGCACCGACTACACCTTCGGCACGCTGCTCGACACGCACAGCCACCGCCGCGCCCAGTTCCTGTATGGCATGACGGGATTGATGGAGGTGGGCACCGAGGAAGGCGCGTGGGTGGTGCCGCCCTATACGGGTGTGTGGATTCCGGCGCAGAAGCCGCATCGGGTGCGCATGAACGGGGTCAGCACGCGCAGCGTCTACGTGCTGCCGGAGTCGGCGCCGCG
>NZ_JBFREV010000027.1:0-76296 GCF_052114485.1 Cupriavidus sp. KB_39 | reverse complement strand
AGCAACTGCAGGATGGACTGCGCCAATACATTCACTACTACAATCATGACCGCATCAAGCTCAAACTAAAAGGGCTGAGTCCTGTGCAATACAGGACTCAGCCCTTTCCGGCCTAGCCATCAACCGTCCAACTTCTGGGGGTCAGTTCAGTCGCGTGGCTTTTTTCGTAGAACTACGAAGTACGTACTCAGTACGGCGTGGCCATATCGTTGGCCACACGCGCCCGGTCGCCCACGCGCAGGTTGCCGATATTGCTCTGGGTCACGGTGGCCATCCGGCCATCGTCCAGCCGCACGTTMACGCGATACACGGTCTGCGTATTGCTGCCCGCCCGCTTCTCGATCTGGTTGCCGGCCACGGCGCCCGCCACGGCACCGCCGATGGTCGCCACGGTCTGGCCACGCCCGCCGCCGATCTGGTGACCGAGCAGGCCGCCCGCCGCGCCGCCGATCACGGTGCCGAGCAGGCCCGAGCTGCCTTGCGTGGAGTTGATCGGCTCGATCGACTCCACGCGGCCCGTGAACACCGAGCCCGCCGGAGCCTGGTAGGTGCTCTGGTTCGGGTCCTGATAGCCCGTGTTCGGCGGGGCGTTGTTGTAGTTGCCATAGCCGTTGTAGCCGGGCTGCGCGCACCCTGCCAGGGTGGCCGCACAGGCCAGCGCGCCAAGGGCCAGCCATGATTTGCTGCGATGTTGCTGCATGGATAAGTCCTCCTCTATCGCTTGTTTGACATGCCAACGCGCGGTGGGCAGGCGCCGCGCGTCCTGCCAATATGAGGCGAACCGGCTCACAAGGTTCCGCTGTGTCCGACAAACACCGACACCGCAGACAAGGCGATTGACGAGGGCATCACACTACGGGCCGCCGCCACCTTGTATAATGCGGCCCTCCAAGGAAGCGTGGCCGAGTGGTTTAAGGCAGCAGTCTTGAAAACTGCCGATGGGGTGACCCATCCGTGAGTTCGAATCTCACCGCTTCCGCCAGACAATAAAAAACCCCGCCATTCAGGCGGGGCGAAGGACTGCAGTGGAGCATTGACCCCCCACGGTGATTCGGTCCTGGCGCTTATTCCAGCGTGATCTTGCCCTGCTCGATCACGGTCTTCCAGCGCTTCAGTTCTTCGTTCTCGAACTGGACGAACTGCTCCGGCGTGTTGGCGACGATCTCGAAGCCCTGCTCGCCCAGCTTCTTCTGCATCCCCGGCTCCTTGAGCGCGCTGACCAGCGCGCCGTGCAGGCGCGACTTCACGTCGGCCGGCAGGCCCTTCGGGGCGGCCACGGCCTGCCACGAATAGACTTCCACATCCTTGACGCCGGCCTCGGCCATCGTCGGCACGTCCGGCAGCAGCGCCGAGCGCTTGTCCGACGTAATCGCCAGCGCGCGCAGCTTGCCCGTGCGGATGTGCTGGATGACCGCGTTGAGGTTCTGGAACGAGACATCGACCTGGCCCGCGAGCAGGTCCGAGATGGCCGGCGCACCGCCCTTGTACGGCACGTGCAGGCCGTCGGTACCGCTTTTCTGCCAGAACAGCGCCGCGGTCAGGTGGTCAGACGACCCTGCGCCCGAGGTAGCGAAGCTCACCTTGCCCGGGTTCTTCTTCATATGCGCAACCAGCTCGGCCAGGTTCTTGGYYGGGAAGTTCGGGTTGGCCACCAGCACGTTCGGCGCGCGCACGGCCACGGTCAGCAGGTCGAAGTCCTTGGCCGGGTCGTAGGCCAGGTTCTTCTGGAGGAACGGGTTGACCGCGTACACGCCGATCGAGGCCACCAGCAGGGTGTAGCCGTCGGCCGGGGCACGCTTGACGAAGGTCGCGCCGATCGCGCCCGTGGCGCCGGGGCGATTGTCGATCACGAACGGCTGGCCCAGCTTGTCGTTGAGCGGCTGCGCCAGCACGCGGGCGATGGTGTCTGACGACCCACCGGCCGGGAACGGCACCACCATCGTCACCGCCTTCTGCGGCCAGGCCGTGCCAGCCGCCACGGCCGCACTGCTGACCGTGGCGCCCACGGCCAGGGCGACGAATACACCGGCAATCCGGCGGAACAGCGTCTTCTGTTTCAGCATTGTCTTGTCTCCTGTCTTACTGTCTTATCTTTAATGCTTGAATCCGTGATCGGACGCGTTACCGGACCATGCACGGCGCCTTGTTGTTGAACTTCCACCCCGGGATCAGGAACTGCATGGCGATGGCGTCATCGCGCGCGCCCAGCCCCTTCTCCTGATAGAGACGGTTGGCGCGTGCCAGCGCGTCCATGTCGAGTTCCACACCCAGCCCCGGCGTCTTGGGCACCTGCACCAGGCCGCCCTCGATCTTCAGCGGGCTGCGCGTCAGGTGCTCGCCGTCCTGCCAGATCCAGTGCGTGTCGATGGCGGTCACGCGCCCCGGCGCGGCGGCGGCCACGTGGGTGAACATCGCCAGCGAAATATCGAAATGGTTGTTCGAGTGCGAACCCCAGGTCAGGCCCCACTCCGCGCACATCTGCGCCACGCGCACCGARCCCTGCATGGTCCAGAAGTGCGGGTCGGCCAGCGGAATGTCCACCGAGTGCAGGCGCACCGCGTGGCCCATCTGGCGCCAGTCCGTGGCAATCATGTTGGTGGCGGTCGGCAGGCCGGTGGCGGTGCGGAACTCGGCCATGATCTCGCGGCCCGAATAGCCGTCTTCAGCGCCGCAAGGGTCTTCGGCGTAGGCCAGGATGCCGTGCTTGTCGCGGCACAGGCGGATCGCGTCGGCCAGCAGCCAGCCGCCGTTCGGGTCCAGCGTCACGCGCGCCTTGGGGAAGCGCTCGTGCAGCGCGATGATGGCTTCCATCTCCTCGTCGCCGCTCAGCACGCCGCCCTTGAGCTTGAAGTCGTTGAAGCCGTAGCGCTCGTACGCGGCCTCGGCCAGACGGACGACGCCCTTGGCGTCCATCGCCACTTCATTGCGCACGCGGAACCATTCGTTGTCGCCATCGGGCTCGGTGCGGTAGTCGAGCGTGGTCTTCTGGCGGTCGCCCACATAGAAGAGGTAGCCGAGCATCTCCACGGCGTCGCGTTGCTGGCCCTCGCCGAGCAGCGCGGCCACGGGCACCTGCAGGTGCTTGCCGAGCAGGTCGAGCATCGCCGCCTCGATCGCCGTGACGGCGTGGATGGTGATGCGCAGGTCGAAGGTCTGCAGGCCACGGCCGCCGGCGTCGCGGTTGGCGAACGTCGCACGCACCTTGTTCAGCACGGCCTGGTACTGGCCGATCGGCTGCCCAACCACCAGCGGACGCGCATCCTCCAGCGTCTGGCGAATGCCCTCCCCGCCCGGCACCTCGCCCACGCCGGTATTGCCGGCGCTGTCCTTGAGGATCACGATATTGCGGGTGAAGTACGGGCCGTGCGCGCCGGACAGGTTCATCAGCATGCTGTCGTGGCCCGCCACGGGGACGACAGTCAACTCGGTGACGACGGGCGTGACGCCGCCGGCGGCATGTTGGGATGCGGTCATGTGGATCTGTCTCCGAAAACGCGTTTCAGGGTGATGCCGGGTTCGCGCTCCACATCGAGACTGCGCCCTGCTTGTGATGTTTGGCCGCCATACGCAACAGATCGATGCCGATTATGGCAAGGGGTCTCGCAAACCTGTGCGTTATCTGTCATCGTATGACTTACGACGCAGTATAATGAGCGCATCTTGCGACGGTCAATACCTCAGTTTCCCCTACCCATGTCCAATGTCCCGATAACTTCGCCCGCTCCCCTGCGCCGCCGCGGCCGCACGCTTGCCGAGGAAGTAGTGGGTAACCTGACCGAGAGCATCCAGCAGGGCCAGATCAAGCCCGGCGACAAGCTGCCAACGGAATCCGAGATCATGGCCACGTTGGGCGTGAGCCGCACAGTGGTGCGCGAGGCACTTTCGCGCCTGCAAGCCAGCGGCCTGGTCGAGACCCGCCATGGCATCGGCACCTTCGTGCTGGCCCGCCCGGTGGAGACCCATTCGCCGTTCCGCATCGACCCCTCGGCCATGGTCACGGCCATGGACGTGCTGGCGATGCTGGAATTCCGCGTCAGCCTGGAAGCCGAGGCCGCGAGCCTGGCCGCCACGCGGCGCAGCGACGAGCAGCTCACGGCCATCCGCMGCGCGCTCGACGACATGAAACGCAAGGCTTCCGAAGGCAGCGACGCCGTGGGCTCGGATTTCGAGTTCCACCTGTCCATCGCGCGCGCCACCGGCAACCGCTATTTCACGGACATCATGGGCCACCTCGGCACGATGGTGATTCCGCGCAGCCGCCTGCAGGTCAGCACGCCCGAGCGCGAGCAGTACCTGGAGCGCGTCAACTTCGAGCACGAAAGCATCTACGATGCGATYGAGCGCCGCGACCCCGAGGCCGCCAAGGCCGCCATGCGCATGCACCTGACCAACAGCCGCGAGCGCCTGCGCAAGGCTTCTGCCCTGGCAGGCTCCTCCGCTTCTTCCGCCTGACGCCATGCGCGCGGCCCCTTCGGTAATTGGGGGCGGCGCGGTTGCGGGCGACTTTCCGWTGTCATATGATGTCTTATGACATGTTTCTGATACGACGCAGGATCGATACACCATGACTCTTACCGGCGAGATGCTGATCGGCGCGAATGCCGTACGCGGCACCGAAGACACTTTCCAGGCCATCAACCCGGCCACGGGCGAGACTCTGGCCCCGACGTTCCACGGTGGCAATGCCGCCGATGTGGACCGCGCCTGCCAACTGGCCGAGGCGGCTTTCGACACGTATCGTGCGACCACGCCCGAGCAGCGCGCGCGCTTCCTCGAATCGATCGCCGAAGGCATCGAGGCACTGGGCGATGAACTGGTCCAGCGCGCGCACGCCGAGACGGCGCTGCCGATCGCCCGCCTGCAGGGCGAGCGCGGCCGTACCGCCGGCCAGCTGCGCCTGTTCGCACGTGTGGTGCGCGACGGCCGCTGGCAAGACGCCACGCTCGACAGCGCCCTGCCCGAGCGCACCCCGCCGCGCCCCGACCTGCGCATGCAGAACATCCCCGTCGGTCCGGTGGCCGTGTTCGGCGCCAGCAACTTCCCGCTCGCGTTCTCGGTGGCCGGTGGCGATACCGCTTCCGCGCTGGCCGCAGGCTGCCCGGTGGTCGTCAAGGCCCACCCGGCGCACCCGGGCACCTCGGAACTGGTCGGACGTGTGATTCAAAAGGCAGTTGCCGATAACGGCCTGCCGGAAGGCGTGTTCTCGCTCGTGATGGGCGCCGGCATCGCCATCGGTACCGCGCTGGTCGCCCATCCGGTGATCCAGGCCGTGGGCTTCACCGGCTCGCGCACGGGCGGTATGGCGCTGGTCAAGGTCGCCAACGAGCGTCCGCAGCCGATTCCGGTCTACGCCGAGATGAGCAGCATCAACCCGGTCTACCTGCTGCCCGAGGCACTGGCCGCGCGCGGCGAAGCCATCGCACGTGACCTGGTGGATTCGCTGGTGATGGGCGTAGGCCAGTTCTGCACGAAYCCCGGCCTGCTGCTGGCCATCGAAGGCCCGGCGCTGGACGCCTTCCGCGCCGCCGCCGTGGCAGCGGTGTCGGCCAAGGCCGCCGGCACGATGCTGACGCCGGGCATCCATCAGGCGTTCGAGCGTGGCGTTGCCCAACTGTCCGCCGTGGAAGGCCTGACCCGCCCGGGTTGCGGCCTGGCAGGCACGGGTCCGAACCAGGCCCGTCCGGCGTTCTTCGAGACCTCCGCCGAACGCTTTATCGCCGATCACCGCATGCATGCCGAAGTGTTCGGCCCGTCGACGGTGCTCGTCACCTGCCGCGACGTGGACACGCTGCTGGCCGTCACCCGCATCCTGGAAGGCCAGCTGACGGCCACGGTGCAGGCCGATGCCGGCGATAAGGCCGTGGCCGCGCGCCTGCTGCCGGCGCTGGAACGCAAGGTGGGCCGCGTGCTGTTCAACGGCTACCCGACCGGCGTGGAAGTGTCGTTCGCGATGGTGCACGGCGGCCCGTTCCCGGCCACGTCGGACACCCGCACGACCTCGGTGGGCGCTTCGGCGATCGACCGCTTCCTGCGTCCGGTGTGCTACCAGAACGTGCCGGCCGCCCTGCTGCCGGCCGCCGTGCAGGATGGCAACCCGCTGAACCTGTGGCGYCTGAAGGACGGCGAACTCGGCCGCGCCTGAGCCGCGTCGTTGTTCTGATGGACGAAAAAACGGCCGCGCAAGCGGCCGTTTTTCATGGCGGAGGGCGCTCCAGCCGCGATCAKGCGATCAGGCGGCCACCCGCATCGGCGCCGAACTCGGCGTGGTGACGGGCGACGACACCGGCGGCGGAATCACCGGCGCATTGCCGCGCGAGCGCCCCGAGCTCAGGTAGTCGGCAATCGACTCCTGCGTGACTTCGCCCAGGTAGACACCATCGCCGTCCACCACGGGCAGCCAGCTCGTGTTGTGCTGGTACATGCGCGACAGCACGATGCGCAGGTGCTCGTCGAACGCGGCGCTGACCGCGAACGGGCGCAGCACATCGGCGCAGCTACCGCCCTTGGCCAGCGCGTTGCGCACGTCGCGGCGCGTGACGTAGCCCAGCGCGCGCTGCGCCTCATCGATCACAGGCAGGTGGCGCACGTCGGCTTCGTCCATCACGCCGAACGCTTCGGCCAGCGACATGTCCGGACGGCAGCTCGGCGGCATSGTCGCCGCATCGCCCGCGCGCACCAGCAGCAGGCGCTTGAGCGTGTTGTCATGGCCGACGAAGGCCTGCACGAAGTCGTCCGCCGGRTGGGCCAGCAGCGCGTCCGGATGGTCGAACTGCACCAGTTGCCCGCGCCGGAACACGGCCACCTTGTCGCCCAGCTTGATCGCCTCGTCGATGTCGTGCGACACCATGATCACGGTCTTGCCGAGCTGCCGCTGCATCTGGAAGAACTCGTTCTGGATGCTCTCCCGGTTGATCGGGTCCACCGCGCCGAACGGCTCGTCCATCAGCAGCACGGGAGCGTCCGCCGCCAGCGCGCGGATCACGCCGATGCGCTGCTGCTGGCCGCCCGACAGCTCGCGCGGGTAGCGCCCCAGCATCTTGTCCGGGTCGAGCTGCACCATCGACATCAGCTCCCGGGCGCGCTCGCGGCAGCGGCGCTTGTCCCAGCCGAGCAGGCGCGGCACGACCATGATGTTTTCCTCGATCGTCATGTTCGGGAACAGGCCGATCTGCTGGATCACATAGCCGATCTTGCGGCGCAGCGCCACGCCGTCGATACCGGCGGTGTCCTCGCCCTCGATGCGGACCGTGCCCGAGGTGGGCTCGATCAGCCGGTTGATCATCTTGAGCGTGGTGGTCTTGCCGCAGCCCGAGGGGCCCAGGAAGACGCAGATCTCGCCCTTGGGTACCGTCATCGAGACGGCRTCCACGGCGCGCACTTCCGTGCCGTCCTTCTGGTGGAARGACTTGGTGAGTTGGTCGAGTTCGATCATGGTTGGCGGATTCCTTTCGGCGTCAGCGCGCGCTGCAGGGCTTGCAGGCCGGCGTCCGCCACAATGGCGAGCACGCTGACGAGGACCGCGCCCACGGCCAGCTTGCTCATGTTGCTCTGGCTGATCGCTTGCAGGATCAGCACCCCAAGGCCACCGGCGCCAATGATGGCGGCAATGGTGGCCACGCCGATGTTCATCACCACGGCCGTGCGCACGCCGCCCAGGATCACCGGCACGGCCAGCGGCAGGTCCACCAGCCGCAGGCGCTGCCAGGTGGTCATGCCGATGCCACGGCCGGCCTCCTGGATGCCGGGATCGACATTGGCCAGCGCCGTGTAGGTGTTACGCATGATCGGCAACAGCGAGTACAGGAACACGGCGGTCACGGCCGGCACGTAGCCGAGCGCGTGGCCGAAGCGCGCGAAGATCGGGATCATCAACCCGAACAGCGCGATGGACGGCAGCGTCAGCACCACCGTGGCCAGCGCCAGCAGCGGCGTGGCCAGGAAGCGGTGACGCGTGATCAGGATGCCGAGCGGCACGCCGATCAGGATGGCCAGCCCCACGGCGGAGCCCACCAGCGCCAGATGCTCGCCGGTCAGCCGCAGCAGCGTCGGCCAGCTATGCGCGAGATAAGTCAGCAAATCCATGGGCGGCTCCTCAAATCAGTCCGTGGCTGCGCAGGAAGTCTCCTGCCACCTTGTCCACCGGCTGCTGGCCGATATCGACCTGATAGTTCATGTCGGTCATCGCCGCGTTGTCCAGCTGGGCGGACAGCGCGTTGAGCAGGCCGGCCAGTTCCGGCCGCTTGTCGAGCACGGCCTTGCGCACCACGGGCACGGCGTTGTACGGCGGGAAGAAGTGCAGGTCGTCTTCCAGCAGCACGAGGTCGAAGCCCTTCACACGGCCATCGGTGGTGTAGACCAGGCCCAGATCGACCTGATTGTTCTTGAGCGCGGTGTAGACCAGGCCGGGATCGAGCTGGATCACGTCCTTGCGGCCCAGCGGCAGCTGGTAGGCGGCCTTGAGCGGCTCCAGGCCGTCCGGGCGCGCGGCGAACTCCATGTCCACGGCGAACGGGCGGGCCTTGTCATCGGCGGCCTTCTCGCGCAGCTTGGCGGCGTAGGCGGACAGCGTGGTCAGGCCCGGCTCGGCGCGCTCCTTCGGCATGGCCAGCGCGTAGGTGTTGTTGACCTTGGAGGCGTCCAGCCAGATCAGACCCTTGGCGGCGTCCAGCTGCTTCACGCGTGCGTAGCTCTGCTCGGCGTCCAGCTTTTCCTCGACCTTGTTGAAGACGATCAGCGCGGTGCCGGTGTAGTCCCACACCACGTCCAGCTGRCCGGACTCCATGGCCTGGCGCATCAGCGTGCTGCCCAGGCCCGAGGTGACTTCCGTGTTGATGCCCTTGGCGCGCAGGTACTGCGTGGTCATCGACGACAGGATCAGCTGCTCGGTGAAGTTCTTGCCGCCCACCCGCACAGGCTCGCCGGCCGGCTGTTGCGCGCGGGCGGGCGCGGTGCCCAGCAGCACGGCGGCAGCCGCCACGCCCACCACGGCGAACAGCCAGAACAGCCGGCGCTCCCAGTTTCGTTGCATTCCCATGTAATTCGACTCCTCAGTACGCCAGMCCGCGGCGGCGCAGATAGATATGGCCGGCCGTGGCGAACAGCGCGTCCAGCAGCAGCGCGAGCAGCGCGGTGGCCGCGGCGCCCAGCAGCAGCAGCGGCTGGTTGTTCAGGTAGATGCCCGGGAAGATCAGCTCGCCAAGGCTGTTGGCGCCAATCAGGAACGAGAGCGGCACGGTGCCCACGTTGATCACCAGGCTGATGCGCACCCCGGCCAGGATCACGGGCAGCGCGTTGGGCAGTTCCACGCGCACCAGGCGCTGGCACGGCGTCATGCCAATGCCGCGCGCGGCCTCGCGCAGCGCCGGCGARACGTTGCGCAGCCCTTCGTACGTATTCCGCACGATGGGCAGCAGCGACGCCAGCCACAGCGCCAGCACCGCCGGGCGCTCGCCAATGCCGAGCACCGCCAGCGCAAGCGCCAGCACGGCCAGCGACGGCACGGTATTGCCGATATTGAAGATCTGCATCAGGCGGTCCGCCCAGCGGCGCATGCAGGGCCGGCTCAGCGCGATGCCCGCCGGCACGCCGGTGACGAGTGCCATCGCCATCGAGATCGCGACCAGACGCAGGTGGTCGCCTACGTCGTAGAACAGACGCTCGTGATACTGATGGATCACATCCACACCAATCCACGCGACCAGACCGGCCAGCGCGGCGGCAATGACACCGCTCCAGGCCAATGCCCGGATGGTTTGCTTCGACATATTCCCCCTTTCCAACGCCGGGGGCGGCACCATGAGCATCAGGCGCCACTTCCCGGAAGCGGAAAACAAAAGGGCCGGCGGTAGTTCGGATGGGTGCCCGCCGGGGCCCGGTTCAGATTGCCTTGCCGCCATGACTGGCACGATTGCCAGCGGACGGACTTGTGGCTGCCACGCGAGGGGCGGGACAGCCTTGTGAAGGGGATTCGCGCGGTACAGCGGTGGGTGCGAATCGCCCGGTAGCGGCGCAATCGGATCAGTTCGATCCGGCTTGGCCAGTGGCGGCGACTGGTGTCGTTGTGGAAACGCGCTTCGGTGGGCGCCGCCGGTCAATCGGCCGTTGCTGGACAAGGGATCGCGGGGATTCCGGCACAAACCGGACCACAGCAATTTCCAGCAACGGATGACAAAGAGAGCGCTATTCTACACAACTTCTGTCAATCTGTCATCTTCGCGTTTTCCCAGATGGTTTCAGGCGCCTTCTTCGGCCATCTGGCGGCGATCTTTCGGCTTCTAAAACGCCGGCCAGTCCGTTGCAGCCATGCACTGACTGGGCGCTCATTTGCAACACGATTGGAACAATCTGTTGCCCGCCCGCCGTCTACCGCTTTGCCACCAAACCCCTACATTTACGGGTATGCAGAGACGGCCGAGGGCCGTCCGCCACAGGAGAAACCACAACATGGAAACCCGCACTCTCGCCACCGTTCCGGCCACCGCCCAGGAGACSGTTGAGCGCTCGCGCACCGTCGATCGCGTGGTGCGCGGCATTGCCACGTCCGATGGCGCCGGGGTGAAGCTCACCCGCGTGCTGACGCAGAACCTGCAACGCCGGCTGGACCCGTTCCTGATGCTCGACGCCTTCGGCACCGACAACAAGGACGACTACATCGGCGGCTTCCCCGATCACCCGCACCGGGGCTTCGAGACCATCACCTACATGCTGGCTGGCCGCATGCGTCACCGCGACAGCGCCGGCAATGAAGGGCTGCTCGAAGGCGGCGGCGCGCAGTGGATGGTGGCTGGCTCCGGCGTAGTGCACTCGGAACTGCCCGAGCAGGAAGACGGCCGCATGGAAGGCTTCCAGCTCTGGCTGAACCTGCCCGCCGCGGACAAGATGACCACGCCGTGGTACCGCGACATGCCGGCGGCGTCGATCCCGACTGTGGCGCTGCCTTCCGGCGGCACCGTACGCGTGCTGGCCGGCGCCTCCCACGGCGTGGCCGGGGCCATGACGCGTCCGGTCACCGCGCCGATCTACCTCGACGTGAACCTGCCTGCCGGGCAGACCTTCACGCAGGCAGTGCCGGCCGGCCATAACGCCTTTGTCTATGTGCATCAGGGYGAAGTGCGGATCGGCGATGCCGTGGTGGAAGCGCAGCGCATGGGCGTGCTCGACAACGCCGGCGGGGCCGATGGCGTGGTCGTGACCGCCACGCAGGATGCCCAGTTCCTGGTGATTGCCGGCCAGCCCCTGAACGAGCCGATCGCGCAGTACGGMCCGTTCGTGATGAACACGCAGGAACAGATCTACCAGACGCTGGCCGACTTCCGCGAAGGSCGTTTTGGCGTGGCAGCCAATGCCTGACCGGCGCTAATTTGCGCTAGCCGGCGCTAACCTCCTCCCCTGCCCCGGCCATGCGCCRGGGCCCTTGCTGACCGCCGCCCTGTCCTCGTGACAGCGCGGCGGTTTTTTCTTGCCCGCGTGCTCGGCACGCGACTTGCAACCTGCCTGTAACCGTTGTGGGGCATGGCCTGCGGCCGGAAACGGGCCGCCGAACCCCCGCGCACTTATATAATCCACAGCAAATTCCGGGCATCACGACACCATGATGATGACAACCTGCCGCGCGGCGATGCTGCGCCACGCACAGCCGCTGTCACGTGCCTGATCTCAACGTTGCTGCCACAACAATCCGAGCCGCCTCAGTGACATTACAACTTCCCCCCAGGCTGGCGCTTGCCCACATCACCAAGCGCTATCCCGGCGTGACCGCCAATGACGACGTGAGCCTCTCCGTCGCCCCCGGCGAGATCCACGCTGTTCTTGGCGAGAACGGCGCCGGCAAATCCACCCTCATGAAGATCATCTTCGGCGCGGTCCGTCCGGACGCCGGCGAGGTGCACTTCAACGGGGCGCCGGTCGCCATCGCCAGCCCGCACGATGCCCGCAACCTGGGCATCGCCATGGTCTTCCAGCATTTCTCGCTGTTCGACACGCTGACCGTGACCGAGAACATCGCGCTCGGCCTGCCGCCGAAGGAAGTCGGCGGGATGAAGCAACTGGCCGAACGCATCCGCGACACGGCGGCGCGCTACGGCCTGCCGCTGGAACCGAACCGCCACGTGCACACGCTGTCCGTGGGCGAGCGCCAGCGCGTGGAGATCGTCCGCGCGCTGCTGGCCCGGCCGCAACTGCTGATCCTGGACGAGCCCACCTCRGTGCTGACCCCGCAGGCTGTGGAGACGCTGTTCGTCACGCTGCGCCAACTGGCCGAGGAAGGCACCAGCATCCTCTATATCAGTCACAAGCTCGACGAGATCCGCGCGCTGTGCCATCACGCCACCGTGATGCGGATGGGCCGGGTGACGGGCGTCTGCGACCCGCGCGCGGAAAGCGCGGCGTCGCTGTCGCGGCTGATGATCGGCGGCGAGCCGCCGCGCGAGGCCCGCGTGACCACCGAGCGCGGGCCGGTGCGGCTGGCCGTGCGCGACCTCTCGGTGCCGCGCGCCCACGCCTTCGCCACTGAATTGCAACAGATTGCGCTCGATGTGCATGCCGGCGAGATCGTCGGCATCGCCGGGGTGTCCGGCAACGGCCAGCAGGAACTGCTGGCGGCGCTCTCCGGCGAGGACCCGCGTGGCGCGGCGGGCAGCGTGCAGATCGACCAGCAACCGGTGGGCCGGCTCGACGCCGCCGCGCGCCGCCGCGTAGGGCTCGCCTTCGTGCCCGAGGAACGGCTAGGCCGGGGCGCGGTGCCGGGCATGAGCCTGTCGGCCAATACCCTGCTGTCGCACCAGACGCCGCCCTATGTGCGTGGCGGCATGGTGTCGCCGAAGGCGGCCGAGGGGCTGGCGGCCGGCATCATCAGCCGCTTCCGCGTCAARGCCAGCGGGCCGGCGGCGCTGGCGCGCAGCCTGTCGGGCGGCAATCTCCAGAAATTCATCGTCGGACGCGAGATCGAAAGTGGTCCGAAAGTGCTGATCGTGGCGCAACCGACCTGGGGCGTGGACGTGGGCGCCGCCGCACAGATCCACAACGAAATCCTCGCGCTCAAGGCCACCGGCTGCGCCGTGCTGGTGGTGTCCGAGGAACTCGACGAGCTGTTCGGCCTGTGCGACCGGCTCCATGTGATGGCCAAGGGCCACCTGTCGCCGTCGATTCCCGTGGAATCGGCCACGCGCGAGCAGGTCGGCCTGTGGATGAGCGGCTTATGGGAGGGCGGGCCGGCCAGCGAACGGCCGCACGCCACCACGGAGGGGGCTAGCCATGGCTGATCTCCGCTCCCCGCTGACGCTGGCGCCGCGCGGCGCCCCGTCGCGCCCGATGGCCTATGCCTCGCCGCTATTCGCGCTGGTGCTGACGCTGCTGTTCGGCGCGCTGCTGTTCCTGGTGCTCGGCAAGGACCCGGTGGCCGCGCTCAAGGTGTTTTTGGTCGATCCGCTGAAAGACAAGCGCGCGATTGGCGAAGTGCTGCTCAAGACCGTACCGCTGGTGCTCTGCGCGCTGGGGCTGTCGGTCTGCTACCGGGCCAATGTCTGGAATATCGGCGCGGACGGGCAGCTGATCCTCGGCGGCATCTTCGCCGGGGCCGCCGTGCTCTATTTCGACACRCCGGGCCACACCATCTCCGGGCCSGCGGTGCTGGTCATYGCCGGGCTGGCCGGCATCGTCGGCGGCATGGCCTGGGCGGCCATCACCGCGCTGCTCAAGGACCGCTTCAACGCCAACGAGATCCTGGTCTCGCTGATGCTGACCTACATCGCCCAGCAGTTGCTGCTGTGGGTCGTCAACGGACCGCTGAAGGACCCGGCGGGGATGAACTTCCCGCAGTCGAAAGTGTTTTCGTCCGAGTTCCTGCTGCCGAACCTGCTGTCCGGCTCGCGGCTGCACGTAGGCTTCCTGGTCATGCTGGTGCTGGTGGCCGCGATGACGGTGTTCGTCTTCCGCAGCTTTGCCGGCTTCCGGCTCCAGGTGGGCGGCACYGCCCCGCTGGCGGCGCGCTAYGCGGGGTTCTCGTCGCGCAAGGCGCTGTGGAGYGCGCTGATGATCTCGGGCGGCACCGCCGGGCTGGCAGGCGCGTTCGAGGTGACGGGGCCGATCGGCCAGCTGCTGCCGTCGATCTCGCCCGGCTACGGCTTCACGGCCATCATCGTCGCCTTTGTGGGGCGGCTGCATCCGGTGGGCGCCGTGTTCGGCGGCATCGTCATGTCGCTCTTCTATATAGGCGGCGAGATGGCGCAGTCGCGGCTGGGGCTGCCCTCGGCCATCGGCTGGGTGTTCCAGGGCATGCTGCTGTTCTTCCTGCTGGCGTGCGACACGCTGATCGACAACCGGCTGCGCTGGCGCGCCCGGGCCGCCTGAACCGGAGCCGATAACAATATGGAACAACTCGCTCCCCTGATCGCCACGGCGATCAACGCCGGCACCCCGCTGCTGCTGGCCGCGCTGGGCCTGCTCGTCAACGAGCGCGCCGGCGTGCTCAACCTCGGCGCCGAAGGCATGATGCTGGTGGCCGCCGCGTTCGGCTTCATGGTCGGCTACCAAACCCAGTCGCCGATGCTCGGCTTCGCGGCTGGCGCGCTGGCCGGCATGCTGATGGCTTCGCTGTTCTCGTGGCTGGCGCTGGTGCTGGCCACCAACCAGGTGGCCACGGGCCTGGCGCTGTCGATCTTCGGCACGGGCCTGTCGGCCTTCATGGCGCAGCGCTTCGTCGGCTACGCCATGCCCGCGCAGGCCAAGTCGGTGCCGTTCCTGGCCGACCTCCCGTTCGTCGGGCCGGCCTTCTTCCAGCATCACTGGATGGTGTATTTCAGCATTCTGCTATGTGCCGCGATCACCTGGTTCCTGTTCCGCACACGGGCCGGGCTGACGCTGCGCGCGATTGGCGAGTCCCCGGAGTCCGCCCATGCGCTGGGCTACCCGGTGCGCTGGATCCGCTTTGGCGCGCTGCTGTTCGGCGGCGCCTGCTGCGGGCTCGCGGGCGCCTACCTGTCGCTGGTCTATACGCCGATGTGGGTGGAGAACCTCGTCTCGGGCCGGGGCTGGATCGCGCTGGCGCTGACCACCTTCGCCACGTGGCGTCCGGGCCGGGTGCTGGTGGGTGCGTGGCTGTTCGGCGGCGTGACCATCCTCCAGTTCTATTTGCAGGGCATTGGCGTGTCGGTGCCGTCGCAGGTGCTGTCGATGTTGCCATACGCGGCCACCATCGTCGTGCTGGCGCTGATTTCGCGGAACCCGGCGTGGATCCGGCTCAATATGCCGGCCTCGCTGGGCAAGCCGTTCCGCCCGGGCAATGCCTGATGTTTCCGTTTTTTCGAGCCAACCAGTAGTCAAAACCAAACGCATCACAAGACGTTTTTCAAGGAGAGATCGATGATCGTGTCACGCAGGACCACCCTGGCAGCCCTGGCCGCCACCGCCGTACTGGCCCTGGCCGGCTGCGGCAAGAAAGAGGCCGACAAGCCGGCCGAGWCGGCAGGCCCGGCCTCCGCGCCGGCAGCCGCCGCCAGCGAACCGCTCAAGGTGGCGTTCGTCTAYATCGGCCCGGTGGGCGATGCCGGCTGGACCTTCGCCCATGACACCGGYCGCAAGGCGGTGGAAGCCAAGTTCGGCGACAAGGTGAAGACCTCGTTCGTCGAGAACGTGCCCGAGTCCGCCGCGGACGCCGAGCGCGTGTTCCGCGACCTGGCCAGCCAGGGCAACAAGCTGATCTTCGGCACCACGTTCGGCTATCAGGAATCGATGCTGAAGGTGGCCAAGGAATTCCCGGACGTGAAGTTCGAGCACGCCACCGGCTTCAAGACCGCCGACAACCTCGCCCAGTACGACGTACGCACCTATGAAGGCGCCTACCTGGCTGGCGTGGTGGCCGGCAAGATGAGCAAGTCGGGCAAGATGGGCGTGGTGGCGTCGGTACCGATTCCCGAGGTCATCCGCAACATCGACTCGTTCGCGCTCGGCGCGCGCAGTGTGAACCCCAAGGCCACCGTCAAGGTGGTGTGGGTGAACAAGTGGTTCGATCCGGGCAAGGAGCGCGAGGCCGCCACCACCCTGATCGGCCAGGGCGTGGACATGCTGATGCAGAACACCGACTCCGCCGCCGTCGTCCAGACCGCGCAGGAGAAGGGCGTCTACGCGTTCGGCTGGGACAGCGACATGAGCAAGTTCGGCGAAAAGGCCCACCTGGCCGCCTCCGTCATTAGCTGGGGCGTCTACTACAACAAGGTGGTGGAAGACGTGCTGAACAAGCAGTGGAAGAACAGCACCACGTGGTGGGGCCTCAAAGAAGGCATGATCGACCTGAARGGTTTCAACGCCGTGGTGCCGGATGACGTGAAGGCGCTGGTCGCGGAACGCAAGAAGGGGGTGATCGACGGCACCGCCCCGATCTGGAAGGGTCCGCTCAAGGACAACGCCGGCAAGGAACAGCTGGCCAAGGATCAGGTCGCCGACGACAAGTTCCTGCACGACATCAAGTTCTACGTGGAAGGCGTGGAAGGCAACGTGCCGGGCTGATCGCCGGTTTCAGGCCTGACTGACCGCCCCTCCGTCCGCTGCCTCGGGCGGAGGGGAACTTGAATCCCCCTGCATCGGCCCAAGTTATCCCTGCATGCGCACTGGCTGCGCGTGTTGCGCATGTTGCGTGTGGATAAGGAGGCCCATATGTGGAAGCGAATTTCGGCCCTGTGGACGCTGGTGCGCCGCGACGGCCGCCTGCTCTGGTTCGCGCTGCGTCATCCCGACGCGCCCGCGTGGCTCAAACCCGCCGCGCTGGGGCTGGTGTTCTACGCCATCTCCCCGATCGACCTGATTCCCGATTTCATCGCCGGGCTCGGCATTGTCGATGACGTGGTGCTGATWCCRCTGGCCGTCCACCTGATCCTGAAGCGSCTGCCGCCGCACATCCTGCGGCAGGCGACGATGCGCGCCACCGCGACCACGATCCGGCCGCGCTGACGGCAACGTCTGTCCCGACTCAAGCCGCCGGCGTTCCGGCGGCTTTTTCGTCTTCGAAGCAGTGCCGCGCGAGTTCCACCAGCAGCAGTTCGGCCGTGGCGAGGTTGGTCGCGCACGGCACATTGTGGACATCGCACGCCCGGACCAGCGCGTTGATGTCCGGTTCATGCGGCTGCGGGGTCATCGGATCGCGCAGGAAGATCACCGCGGTCACCCGGCCCTCGGCCAGTTGCGCGCCGATCTGGAGATCGCCGCCCCACGGGCCGGACAGCATGCGCTCCACCTCGAGGCCGGTTTCAGCCGCGATGCGCCCACCGGTGGTGCCGGTGGCCAGCAGGTCGCAGCGCGCCAGCATCTCGCGGTGACGGCCGGCAAAGGCGACGATGTCGTCCTTCTTGTGATCGTGGGCGATCAGCGCGATGCGCGGCTTGCCCATCAGAACGTCCCCGGGTACGCGCCGCCGTCCAGCAGCACGTTCTGGCCCGTCATGTAGGCGGCCTGCTTGCTGCACAGGAACGCGCAGGTCGCGCCGAACTCGGCCGGCTCGCCAAAACGGCGCGAGGGGTTGGCGGCGGCGCGCTTGGCGGCCACTTCCTCCACGCTCAGGCCGGCCTTCTTGGCGCCGCCTTCCATCGTCTTGAACAGGCGGTCCGTGTTGAACGGGCCGGGCAGCAGGTTGTTCACGGTCACGCCGTGCTGCGCCACTTCGCGCGCCAGGCCGGCCACGAAGCCGGTCAGGCCCGAGCGTGCGCCGTTGGAGAGACCCAGCACGTCGATCGGTGCCTTGACCGCGCCGCTCGTAATGTTGACGATGCGGCCCCACTTGCGCGCGATCATGCCGTCCACGGTGGCCTTGATCAGCTCGATCGGGGTCAGCATGTTGGCGTCGATGGCGGCGAGCCAGGCGTCGCGGTCCCAGTCGCGGAAATTGCCGGGGGGCGGGCCGCCGGCGTTGTTCACGAGGATGTCGAGGTCGCCGAGCTTGGCCACGGCGTCCAGCGCGAGCTTGCGGCCCTCGGGCGTGGTGATATCCGTGGCCACGGCCAGCACGCGGCGGCCGTATCGGGCACGCAGGTCGGCGGCGGCCTTTTCYAGCGCATCGGCGCCGCGCGCCACGATCACGACGTCCACACCTTCGGCCGCCAGCGCGTCGGCGCACGCAAACCCGAGTCCCTTGCTGGCGCCACACACCAGCGCATGCTTACCGCGCAGTCCGAAATCCATCGCTTGCTCTCCTTCCTTGGTTGCTAAAACCGGGCGCCGGCTCTTGATGCGGCGTCCCGGTTGCTCTCGAAAATATTCAGGCCCGGCGGCTCGACAACAAATACATGCCGCCCAGCACCAGCGTGCTGCCGGCGATCTGCCAGCCCGTGATCGGCTCGCCGAGCAGCCAGAAGGCCAGCAGCAGCGTCGACACCGGGCCGATCATGCCCGCCTGCGACGCCATCGGCGCCCCGATGCGCGCCACCGCGATCATCGTCAGTGACACCGGCAGCACCGTGCAGAACACCGCATTGATGAGTGACAGCCACATCACCGGGGCCGGCTGCGCCAGCGCCGCCAGCGGACGGCCCAGCGCCACATACTGCACCACGCAGCAGGCCGTGGACACGCACATCGCGTAGGCCACCAGCCGCAGCGAGCCGACGCGCTTGACCAGCTCGCCGCTCAGGATCAGGTACACACCATACGACAAGGCGCTGGCCAGCACCAGCGCGCCGCCAAGCCAGACTTGCGCGCCGCTCACGTCGAGGTCATGGGCGAACACCAGCACGATGCCGGCATAGGCCAGCAGCAGCGACATCCACTGCCGGGCGTGGATCGGCCGATGGAACACCAGCGCGGTGGTCAGCAGCACGAAGGACGGCGTCAGGAACAGGATCAGCCGCTCCAGGCCGGCGGTGATGTACTGCAGGCCGAGGAAATCGAGAAAACTGGACAGGTAATAGCCGATGAAGCCCAGGAAGACCACCCGGCCGCGATCGGCCCAGGACAGCGCCGGCAGCTTGCGTGCCTGCCACCAGCCGATGGCCATGAACAGCGGCACCGCGAACAGCATGCGCAGCGTGATGACCATGACGGCATCGACGCTATATCGGTACATCAGCTTGGCCACGATGGCCTTGGCGGAAAACAGCACGGCGCCGACGGCCGCGACGGCGAGCCCGTAGCGCTGCGGCGCGGGCAGCTCGGCGGGCGTGGACAGGGACTTCTGGGAAGCGGGCACGGGAGACGCAGGGTTCGGATGCCGGCCGCAGTCGCGAGGGGGTGACGCGAGGAAGACGCGGGGCCGGAACGCGTCGATTGTATGTCAAAAGGCGCAAGGCGCGCCGGGGTGCGGCGCGCGGCACCAGCGGCTTTCCCCTACAATGGCCCGCGCCGTCCTGGCGCCCTGCCATATAAAGAAACTAGAGAAATACGGAGACACCGAGCCATGCCCTTCCCGTTCGCCCGCGCCGTCCTTGCCACCGGCGTCCTGTTCGCCGCCGCGGCCACCCCCGCCGGCGCCGCCGATGCCTTCCCCGCCAAGCCGATCCGCTTCGTGGTGCCCTACGCCGCCGGCGGCACCACGGACCTCGTCGCCCGCACCGTCGGCCAACGCGTAGCCGAGAAGCTCGGCCAGCCGGTAGTGGTGGAGAACCGCCCCGGCGCAGGCGGCAACATCGGCATGGAAGCCGTGGCCAAGGCGCCTGCCGATGGCTACACCATCGGTTTCGGGGCGATTTCGACGAACGCGCTCAATCCCCATATCTATAAGCACGTGCCGTTCGACCCCCGCAAGGACTTCACGGCGATCAGCCTGCTGGGCACCTCGACCATCGTGCTGGAGGTCAGCGAAAGCCTGCCCGTGAAGACCGTGCCGGAGCTGATTGCCTATGCCAAGGCGCACCCGGGGCTGACTTATGCCACGGCGGGGACCGGCACGTCGATGCATCTGGCCGGCGCGATGTTCTCCCAGATGACCCAGACCGGCCTGACCCACGTGCCTTACAAAGGCAGCAGCCCGGCCATCAACGACCTGCTGGGCGGCCATATCCAGGTGATGTTCGATAACCTGCCCGCCTCGCTGCCCCATATCCAGGCGGGCAAGCTGCGCGCGCTGGCAGTGGCCGGCAAGACCCGCGCGCCGTCGCTGCCCAACGTGCCGACCCTGGCCGAAGCCGGCCTGCCCGGCTACGCCGTGGAGCCGTGGTTCGGCGTCTACGGCCCGGCTAACCTGCCGGCGCCGGTGGTGCAGGCGCTCAACGCGGCCTTCGTGGAGGCGCTGGCCCGCCCCGAGGTGCGCGACAAGCTGCAGCAGGCCGGCTTCAATCCGAAGGGATCGAGCGCGGCCGAACTCCAGACGCTGACGCTGACCGAGTACGAGCGCTTCGGCAAAGTGGCGAAGTCGGCGGCCATCACGGTGGACTAAGGCGGGACGAGWTCAAAGGCGGGGCCCGGCGGCCCSRATGGTGGCGGAGATGGCCGCGTGGAGCGGGGCGGCATCCATTACAATCCCGCTGCATCGGGCGCCGCGCCGGCCTTGCCAKGCCCGCGCGCCCACCACCCTCCGCCGAGCCTGCCGCCGCCATGAAACAAGATCCGCGTTTCCCCAATCTGTTCATCCTCAATCACCCGCTGATCCAGCACAAGCTCTCGCACATGCGCGACAGGGACACGTCCACGCGCACGTTCCGCGAGCTGCTGCGCGAGATCACGCTGCTGATGGGCTACGAGATCACGCGCAACCTGCCGCTGACCACGCGCCGCATCGAGACCCCGCTGGTGCCGCTGGAAGCCCCGGTCATCGCCGGCAAGAAGCTGACCATCGTGCCGGTGCTGCGCGCCGGCGTAGGCATGAGCGATGGCCTGGTCGAGCTGATTCCGTCGGCCCGTATCGGCCATATCGGCGTGTACCGAGACGAACAGCATCGCCCGGTGGAGTACCTGGTGCGCCTGCCGGACGTGGAAGACCGCAGCTTCATCCTCTGCGACCCGATGGTCGCCACGGGCTATTCGGCCGCGCACGCGGTTGATGTGCTCAAGCGGCGCGGCGTGAAGGACGAAGCCATCACCTTCGTGGCACTGGTCGCCGCGCCGGAAGGCGTGGAAGTGTTCCAGAAGGCCCACCCGGGCGTGCGGCTATACGTGGCATCGCTGGACAGCCATCTGGACGAGCACGCCTACATCATCCCGGGCCTGGGCGATGCCGGCGACCGGCTGTTCGGCACCAAGAACTGATGTGAAATGTGAGGCGCTTGATGCGCCTYATRCGCCATATTTAATGAGGATGGGCCGCGCTGAGCGSCCCTACTTCTTTCGCCCGCCGCCGCCCAGCAGGCTGCCCAGCACGCCACGGACCAGTTCCCGGCCGACTTGCGAGGCGAGCGTCCGGCCGGCGGACTTGGCCATCGATTCGAGGATGGAGTCGCCGCGGCCGGTCTTGCCGGTGCCCTTGGTCAGCGAGCCGAAGATTTCGCCGGCCCAGCTGCTACCGCCCTCCTCGGCCTGCGGCTGGGGAGTGCCGGGTTTCTGTGCCTGTGTCTGGCCATTGCCGGCGGTCGCCACGCTACCGCGCAGCTTCTCGTAGGCCGATTCCCGGTCYACGGTCTTYTCGTAGGTGCCRGCCACGAGCGAATTGGCGATCAGGGCCTTGCACTCGTCTGGCGTGGCCGGGCCGATGCGGCTGCCCGGGGGCAGCACCCATGCGCGCTCGGTGACGACTGGCGTCCCCTTGGCGTCCAGGCATGAGACCAACGCCTCGCCCACGCCCAGTTCGCCAATCGCCTGTTCGAGATTGAGCTTCGGATTGGGACGCATGGTCGTGGCGGCCACCTTCACCGCCTTCTGGTCGCGCGGCGTGAACGCGCGCAGCGCGTGCTGCACGCGGTTGCCAAGCTGGCCCAGGACGGTATCGGGAATATCTACGGGGTTCTGCGTCACAAAGTACACGCCGACACCCTTGGACCGCACGAGCCGCACCACCTGTTCGATCTTGTCCAGCAGCGCCTTGGGGGCGTCGTTGAACAGCAGGTGCGCCTCGTCGAAGAAGAAGACCAGCTTGGGCTTGTCGAGGTCACCGGCCTCGGGCAGCCGCTCGAACAGTTCGGACAGCATCCACAGCAGGAAGGTAGCGTACAGCCGGGGCGCATTCATCAGCTTGTCGGCGGCGAGGATGTTGACGACGCCCTGCCCCTTCTCGGTCTGGATGAAGTCCTCCAGGYTCAACATCGGCTCGCCGAAGAACTTGTCCGCGCCCTGCGACTCCAGCGCGATCAGCCCGCGCTGGATCGCGCCAATGGAAGCCGCCGAGATATTGCCGTACTCGGTGGTGAACTGGCTGGCGTTGTCGCCCACGTGCTGGAGCATCGCGCGCAGGTCCTTGGCATCGAGCAGCAGCAGGCCGTTGGCATCGGCAATGCGGAACACGAGGTTCAGCACGCCCTGCTGGGTGTCGTTGAGTTCGAGCATCCGCGACAGCAGCAGCGGCCCCATGTGCGAGACCGTCGCGCGCACCGGATGCCCCTTTTCGCCAAAGACATCCCAGAGCGTGGTCGGGCAGGCGCCCCAGACCGGTTCGGGCAGCCCGTGTTCCGCCAGGCGGGCCTTGAGCTTGTCCGATGGCTTGCCGACCTGGGAGATGCCTGACAGATCACCTTTGACGTCCGCCATGAACACCGGCACCCCCAGCCGCGAGAAGCCCTGCGCCAACGTCTGCAGCGTGACGGTCTTGCCGGTACCCGTGGCGCCGGTGATGAGACCGTGCCGATTCCCCATCTCGGGCAGCAGGACGAGCTCGCAGTCGGCGTTCTTGGCGATGAGGATGGGGTCGGCCATGATGGTCTCGTGGTGATAGCGGCGGTATCCGGGATCGGAAGGCGGGGGCCGCGTGATAAAATCCTGCGCTGATTATAGCCAGCAAATTGGCACATCCATCACATGGCGTGGCCGCCAGAAGCGCCACCCAGCACGCTGCACCACAGCTATTCCGCCTCGGAGAGAATCATGGCCGGTCACTCAAAATGGGCCAATATCAAACACAAGAAAGCCGCCGCTGAYGCCAAGCGGGGCAAGATCTGGACGCGCCTGATCAAGGAAATCACCGTCGCCGCCAAGCTCGGCGGCGGTGATGCCGACTCCAACCCGCGCCTGCGCCTGTCGATCGACAAGGCCATGGACGCGAACATGCCCAAGGACAACATCCAGCGCGCGATCCAGCGCGGCGTGGGTGGCCTGGAAGGCGCGAACTACGAGGAAATCCGCTACGAAGGCTACGGCCTGGCCGGCGCGGCGATCATCGTCGACTGCCTGACCGACAACCGTACCCGTACCGTGGCCGAAGTCCGCCACGCGTTCTCGAAGCACAACGGCAACATGGGCACGGAAGGCTCTGTGGCCTTCATGTTCACCCACTGCGGCCAGTTCCTGTTCGCGCCGGGCACGCCCGAGGACAAGCTGATGGATGCCGCGCTCGAAGCCGGCGCCGATGACGTGCTGACCAACGACGACGGCTCGATCGAAGTGACCTGCCCGCCGAACGACTTTTCGACGGTCAAGTCCGCCCTCGAAGCGGCCGGTTTCAAGGCCGAGCTGGCCGATGTGGTGATGAAGCCGCAGAACGAGGTGAGCTTCACCGGCGACGACGCGGTCAAGATGCAGAAGCTCCTGGACGCCCTGGAAAACCTGGACGACGTACAGGAAGTCTTCACCAACGCGGTGATCGAGGACTAAGTCCTCCGCCGCGCCCCATGGCGGCAGCCCGGCCCCGGCCAGCTGCCGCTTTTCGCATGCGTTTCTTTTCTGGCAGTGGATCATGAAAGTATTGGTTGTCGGTTCGGGCGGACGTGAGCACGCGCTAGCGTGGAAAATGGCCCAGTCCCCCAAGGTGCAAGTGGTGTACGTGGCGCCGGGTAACGGCGGCACGGCGCTCGACAAGCGCCTGCAGAACGTGCCGCTGACCGATCCCGAGGTGCTCGCCGCCTTCGTGGAGCGCGAAGGGGTGGCGTTCACCGTGGTCGGCCCCGAGGCCCCGCTGGCCGCCGGCATCGTCGACGTGTTCCGCGCCCGTGGCCTGCGCATCTTCGGGCCCACCCAGGCCGCCGCCCAGCTGGAGTCCTCCAAGGACTTCGCCAAGGCGTTCATGCATCGCCACAACATCCCCACGGCTGCCTACCAGACGTTTGCCGATGCGGCCGGCGCGCACGCCTATATCGACGCCCAGGGCGCCCCGATCGTGATCAAGGCCGATGGCCTGGCCGCCGGCAAGGGCGTGGTCGTGGCGATGACGCTGGAAGAAGCGCACGACGCCGTCGACATGATGCTGGCCGACAACAAGCTCGGCGATGCCGGCGCGCGCGTGGTCGTCGAGGAATTCCTGGAAGGCGAGGAAGCCAGCTTCATCGTGCTGGTGGACGGCAAGAACGTGCTGGCCCTGGCCACCAGCCAGGACCACAAGCGCCTGCTGGACGCCGATGCCGGCCCCAACACCGGTGGCATGGGCGCTTACTCGCCCGCCCCGGTGGTCACGCCGGCGCTGCACGCCCGCGCGCTGCGCGAGATCATCATGCCGACCGTGCGCGGCATGGAAAAGGATGGCATCACGTACACCGGCTTCCTGTACGCCGGCCTGATGATCGACAAGGACGGCAACCCGAAAACGCTCGAGTTCAACTGCCGCATGGGCGACCCGGAGACGCAGCCGATCATGGCGCGCCTGAAGACCGACCTCGTSGACGTGATGGAAGCGGCCGTGGACGGCAAGCTCGACCAGGTGGAGCTGGACTGGGACCGCCGCACCGCGCTGGGCGTGGTGATGGCTGCCCACAACTACCCGGAAGAGCCCCGCAAGGGCGATGCCATCACCGGCATTCCCGCCGAGACGGCCGAGGCCGTGACGTTCCACGCCGGCACCACGCTCAAGGACGGCACCCTGCTGACCTCGGGCGGCCGCGTACTCTGCGTGGTGGGGCTGGCTGACACCGTCAAGGCCGCGCAGCGCGCCGCCTACGCGGCCGTTGAGCAGATCCGCTTCGACGGCGCGCAGTTCCGCACCGACATTGGCTACCGCGCCATCAAGCGCTGATGCGCGCGCCGGACACCCGCGCGCCACGTTCCAAGGCGCGGCGGGAGTCCAGCCGGTACAATCATGACAGCGCCATGACGGCCGCGCCCTCCGGGCGGCGGCCGTCGCGCTACCGGCCCATCCGATTCCGCCCATCATGATCGACTCCCAGGCAGTCCGCGCCTACCTGCTCGGCTTGCAAGACCGCATCACCGACGCCATCGCCGCCGTGGACGGCCAGCCATTCCTGACCGACGAATGGGAAAAGCCGCCGACCGAGCGCCTGCGCGGCAGTGGCCGCACCCGCATYCTGGAAGGCGGCGCCGTGATGGAGCGCGCCGGCGTGGGCTTCTCCCACGTGCGCGGCGACACCCTGCCCCCCTCGGCCAGCGCCAACCGGCCCGAACTGGCCGGGCGCAGCTTCGAGGCCATGGGCGTCTCGCTGGTGTTCCATCCGCGCAATCCGTACGTGCCGACGGTGCACATGAACGTGCGCTGCTTCGTGGCCGTGAAGCCGGATGCGGACCCGGTCTGGTGGTTCGGCGGCGGCATGGACCTGACGCCGTACTACGGCCATGCCGATGACTGCGCGCACTTCCACCGCACCTGCAAGACCGCGCTGGCACCGTTCGGCGACGACCTGTACCCGCGCTTCAAGCAGTGGTGCGACGAGTATTTCTTCCTGCGCCACCGGGGCGAGGCRCGCGGCATCGGCGGRGTGTTCTTCGACGATTTCGCCGCGCTGGGCTTCGATCGCAGCTTCGCGATGATGCAATCGGTCGGCGACGCCTTCCTCGACGCCTACCTCCCTATCCTCGAAACCCGCAARGACACGCCCTACGGCGCGCGCGAGCGCGACTTCCAGGCCTACCGGCGCGGGCGCTATGTGGAATTCAACCTGGTATTCGACCGCGGCACGCTGTTCGGCCTGCAATCGGGCGGCCGCGCCGAATCCATCCTGATGTCGATGCCGCCGCAGGTAACCTGGCGCTACGACTGGCAACCCGAGCCGGGCAGCGCGGAGGCCGCGCTGTACACCGACTTCCTGCCGGCACGCGAGTGGGCCTGACGGCGAGTGTGATGACTGTTCCCGAAGATTCCCGCGCCACCGACCCCGCCCCGTCCACCGGCCGCCCGTACCGCCTGGGTATCCTGGGCGGCACTTTCGATCCGCCGCATCGCGGCCATGTCTCGCTGGCGCAGCTTTGCATCGACCATCTGGCGCTCGACGAGCTGGTCTGGATTCCGACCGGSGAGTCCTGGCAGAAGGGCGACCATGTGACGCCCGCCGCCGACCGCTTCGCCATGACCGAGCTGGCCGCCGCCACGCTGGACAGCCCGCGCGCCAAGATACGAGTCAGTCGCATGGAGGTGGACCGGGCCGGCCCGAGCTATACCATCGACACGGTGCGCCACCTGCGCGACGAATACGCCCCGGATACCTCCATGGCCTGGCTGATGGGCGCCGACCAATTGCTGCGCCTGCACACCTGGCACGGCTGGGAGGCATTGTTCGAACAAGTGCACCTGTGCATCGCCACCCGCCCCGGTTTCGACCTCGCCGCGCTGGACGGTCCGGTGCTCGCGGCGATGAACCAGCGGCTGGCGGACACGCACCTGATACAATGCACGCCCTCCGGCCGGATGTGGATCGACCAGACCCTTGCCGTCGATCTTTCCTCCACCGGCCTGCGCCAGCGCCTGGCTGAGGGCCAGGCGGCGGATGACCAACTGCCTGCCGGCGTGGCACACTACATCGCGAGTCGCGGGTTATACCGCAATCCCTGACCGGCTCGCCCCTATCCCGAACGAAGCTGAACAAGAAAGACACCATGGATATTCGTAAACTGCAACGCGCCATCGTCGACGGGCTCGAGGATGTCAAAGCGCAGGACATCAAGGTGTTCGACACCACTCACCTGACCGAACTATTCGACCGGGTGGTGATCGCCAGCGGTAGTTCGAACCGCCAGACCAAGGCGCTCGCCGCCTCTGTGCGGGATACGGTGAAGGATGCCGGCGGCCATATCATTGCCGTCGAGGGCCTGGAGACGGGCGAGTGGGTGCTGGTGGACTGCGGCGACGCCGTGGTGCACATCCTCCAGCCGCAACTGCGCCTGTACTACAACCTCGAGGAAATCTGGGGCGACAAGCCGGTGCGCGTGAAGCTGACCGGCGCCAGGAGCCTGGCCAAGGCCAGCGAGCCGATGGACGACGACGAAGCCGAGGCTTCGGCGCCGGCACCGCGCTCGCGCCGTGCCTCGAGCCTGCGCCCGGCGCTGGCCAAGCTGCCGGAAGGCATGAAGGAGCCTTCGCCGCCGATGGGCCACGAGGACACCGATCCGGACGCCATCGCCACGATCCGCAAGCCGGTGCGCAAGACCAGCACCGGCGCCGCCACCAAGACGGCGGCTGCCAAGACGCCGGCCCGCAAGTCCCCGGCCGTGAAGGCGCCGGCCCGCAAGGTGGCGACCAAGACGGCCACCAAGCCGGCGACCAAGACTGCCGCCAAGGCCCCCGCACGCAAGGCGCCGGCCGCCAAGAAGGCTGCGACCAAGACCGCCGCGCCGCGCAAGCGCTCGGCCTGAGTCGACTGCGTCGACTTAAGCCGTTCGCACCGATCCACCCGGTATCGCCAGATCGCCCATGCAACTCGTGATCGTGGCCGTCGGCCACAAGATGCCCGGCTGGATCGAAACCGGCTTCGGCGAGTATGCCAAGCGCATGCCGCCGGAGCTGCGCATCGAACTTCGCGAAGTCAAGCCGGAAGCCCGTTCGTCGAGCAACAACGCCGCCACGGTGATGCAGCGGGAAGCCGCGCGCATCGACGCCGTGCTCGGTTCGCTGTCCAAGCAGTGCCGGATCGTCGCGCTCGATGAACGCGGGCGCGACTTCACCACGGTGCAGCTGGCCGACCAGCTGACCGGCTGGCAGCGCGAAGGCGGCGACGTGGCTTTCCTGATCGGCGGCGCAGACGGGCTCGACCCGGCCCTCAAGGCACGCGCCACCACCCTGATCCGGCTCTCCAGCCTGACGCTGCCCCACGGCATGGTGCGCGTGCTGCTGGCCGAACAGCTCTACCGCGCCTGGTCCGTCACGCAAAACCACCCGTATCACCGGGTCTGAGTTCCCGCCGCCGACGGTTACAATCGCCGCATCGATTTTCCCGATGCGCGCCGTGACCCACGACCTCCTCTACCTCGCCTCCCAAAGCCCGCGCCGCCGCGAATTGCTGACGCAGCTCGGCGTCTCCCATGAACTGCTGCTCGCCGATGACGACGAGGATGCCGAAGCGCTCGAAGCCGTGCTGCCCGGCGAGATGCCCGACGCCTACGTGCAGCGCGTCTGCGCGCTCAAGGCCGAAGCCGCCCTGCGCCGCCGCGAGCGCCGCGCCCTGCCCGACCATCCGATTCTGACCTCCGACACCACGGTATGCCGGGGTGGCGACATCCTGGGCAAGCCGGCCGACCCGGACGATGCCGCCGCGATGCTGGCCGCGCTCGCCGGCACCACCCACCGCGTGCTGACCGCCGTGACCGTGGTTTCCACGCTCGGCCAGCGCCATGCGCTGTCGATCTCGCACGTCACTTTCCGGCCGATGAACGCCGCCGAGATCGCCCGCTACGTGGCCAGCGGCGAGCCGCTCGGCAAGGCTGGCGCGTACGGCATCCAGGGCCGCGCGGCCGAGTTTGTCGAACGAATCGACGGCAGCTATTCGGGTATCATGGGCTTGCCCTTGTTCGAGACCGCGGCCCTGCTGCGCGAGGCCGGGCTGCGCTTCTGAGCGCCCCGTCCCGCAGCCATCCCGCCCGGCGCCGAACGACAACAACAAGCCGCCGACAACACGGCAGCGCGCATCCATCGCTATGACTGAAGACATCCTCGTCAACATCACGCCGCAAGAGACGCGCGTTGCCATCGTGCAGCAGGCCGCCGTGCAGGAACTGCATGTCGAGCGCACGCTGACGCGCGGGCTGGTTGGCAATATCTATCTCGGCAAGGTCGTGCGCGTGCTCCCGGGCATGCAATCCGCATTCATCGACATCGGCCTCGAGCGCGCGGCCTTCCTGCACGTGGCCGACATCTGGCATCCGCGCGACCCCGACAAGAACGGCGCCCCGCCGCTCGCCATCGAAAAGACGCTGTTCGAGGGCCAGGCCCTGATGGTGCAGGTCATCAAGGACCCCATCGGCACCAAGGGGGCGCGGCTGTCCACGCAGATCAGCATCGCCGGCCGGACGCTGGTGTACCTGCCCCAGGACCCGCATATCGGCATCTCGCAGCGCATCGAGGGCGAGGTGGACCGCGAGGCGCTGCGCGCCCGCGTGCAGGGGCTGGTGCCGCGCGACGAGCGTGGCGGCTTTATCGTGCGGACCATCGCCGAGGAAGCCAGCGACGACGAGCTCGGCAACGACATCGCCTACCTGCGCAAGATCTGGGCGTCGATCCGCCTGAACGCGACCACCCAGCCGGCCACCAGCCTGCTGTACCAGGACCTGAACCTGGCCCAGCGCGTGCTGCGCGACTTCATCAACGACGCCACGGGCGTGATCCAGATCGACTCGCGCGAGAACTACCAGAAGCTGGTGGAGTTCGCCCAGGAGTACACCCCGGCCGTRCTGCCCCGGCTCTCGCACTACACCGGCGAGCGGCCGATCTTCGACCTGTTCAACATCGACGCCGAGATCGAGAAGGCGCTGTCGCGGCGGGTGGACCTGAAGTCCGGCGGCTACCTGATGATCGACCAGACCGAGGCGATGACGACGATCGACGTCAACACGGGCGGCTACGTCGGCGCCCGCAACTTCGACGACACGATCTTCAAGACCAACCTCGAGGCCGCGCACACCATCGCCCGGCAACTGCGGCTGCGCAACCTCGGCGGCATCATCATCATCGACTTCATCGACATGGAGAACGTKGAGCATCGCGACGCGGTGCTCTCCGARCTGAAGCGCGCGCTGTCCCGTGACCGCACCCGGATCACCGTGAACAGCTTCTCGCAGCTCGGGCTGGTGGAGATGACCCGCAAGCGCACGCGCGAGTCGCTGGCRCACGTGCTGTGCGAGCAGTGCCCGGTCTGCACGGGCAAGGGCCAGGTCAAGACGCCGCGCACGGTCTGCTACGACATCCTGCGCGAGATCATGCGCGAGTCCCGCCAGTTCAATCCGCGCGAGTTCCGCATCCTGGCCTCCCAGGAAGTGATCGATCTGTTCCTCGAGGAAGAAAGCCAGCATCTGGCGATGCTCAACGACTTTATCGGCAAGCCGATCTCGCTCCAGGTGGAATCCACGTTCCATCAGGAACAGTACGACATCATCCTGATGTAAGTGCATTGGGCGTCACGCGCCCAATGCCTCACCCCGCAGACATTCACCCCTCACTCTCCCGCCCAGCGTCATCGTTCTGTCATCCACTCCCCCCAGAATGCGCCAAGTCATTCAAGCAAGGGAGTCGACATGACGCATGCAATCGAAGTCCGCGGACTCAGCAAATCGTTCCGCGCGGACCGCAAGGCGCTTGACGATGTCACGCTGCACGTCGCGCCGGGAGAAATGGTGGCCCTGCTGGGCGCCTCGGGTTCTGGCAAGTCCACGCTGCTGCGCCATGTGGCCGGTTTCGTGTCCGGCGATGCTGGCGAGATCCTGGTCAATGGCCGATCCATCCAGCGCCATGGCCGCCTGGCTGGCAACGTGCGCAAGGTGCGCGCCGAAATCGGCTTTGTTTTCCAGCAGTTCAATCTGGTGGGCCGCCTGCCGGTGATCACCAACGTCCTCGTCGGCATGCTCACCCGCATCCCGGCCTGGCGCAGCCTGTTCCGCCTGTTCAGGGCCGATGAAGTGCAGGCCGGCCTCGACGCCCTCGCCCAGGTTGGTATAGACGACTATGCGTTTCAGCGTGCCTCCACGCTCTCCGGCGGCCAGCAGCAGCGCGCCGCCATCGCACGGACGCTGGTGCAGAACGCCAAGGTCATCCTGGCCGACGAACCGATCGCCTCGCTCGACCCGGAATCGTCGCGCCGCGTGATGACGCTGCTCTCGCAGATCAACCGCACCCGCAAGGTGGCCGTGGTGGTGTCGCTGCACCAGGTGGACGTGGCCATGCGCTACTGCCCCCGCGTGGTGGCGCTGCGCCAGGGCAAGGTGGTCTACGACGGCCCGTCCGCCGCACTCACCCCGGGCATGCTGCGCGACCTGTACGGCACCGAGGCCGAGGAACTGCTCCACGACTCGGTTCCCGACGAAGCCGACACCGCCAGCGGCATGCCGGCGCCGGCCATGGTCACGATGAATCTCGCGGCCGCCTGATCGCCACCGCGCCCCCCTTTTCGCTTTCCCGCTGTATTGCCGTCATTTGCCGTTATCCACAACGACTCATCCGAAACGGAGTCACACATGCTTCGCAGAACCTTTCTCGCCGTGGTCGCCTCGGGCGTCGTGGCCCTGCCCGCTTACGCCCAGGACGCCAAGACCCTGAACATCGGCTTTATCTCGACGGAATCGTCGTCGAACCTGAAGACCGCCTGGCAGCCGCTGATCGACGACCTGAGCAAGGCGCTCGGCGTGCAGGTCAAGCCGTTCTTCGCCTCCGACTACGCCGGCATCATCGAGGGCATGCGCTTCAACAAGGTGCAGCTCGGCTGGTTCGGCAACAAGTCGGCCATGGAAGCCGTGGACCGCGCCAACGGCGAGGTGTTCGCGTCCGTGATCGACAAGGACGGCAACCCGGGCTACTGGTCGCTGCTGGTCGTGCGCAAGGACAGCGACCTGAAGACGGTGGAAGACGTGATCAAGCGCGGCAAGGAGCTCTCCTACGGCGCCGGCGATCCGAACTCCACCTCGGGCACGGCCGTGCCGGGCTACTACCTGTGGGCCGCCCACAAGGTGGAGCCGAAGACGCTGTTCAAGGCCGTGCGCATCAGCAACCACGAGACCAACCTGCTCTCCGTGCTGAACAAGCAGGTGGACGTGGCCGTGAACAACACCGAGAACTTCGAGCGCTATCGCATCAACACGGGCAAGAACGCCTATGACGAGGTGCGCGTGCTGTGGAAGAGCCCGCTGATCGCCGCCGACCCCATGGTCTACCGCAAGGACCTGCCGGCCGAGACGAAGAAGAAGATCCAGGACTTCTTCGTCAACTACGGCAAGGGTGCCGACGCTGCGCGCGAGAAGCAGATCCTGACCACGCTGACCTACCAGGGCTTCCGCGTCTCGTCGGACGCGCAGCTGCTGCCCATCCGCCAGATCGAGCTGGCCAAGCAGAAGTCCAAGATCGAGACCGACACCACGCTGGCCGCCGCCGACAAGGAAAAGCAGCTGGCTGACGTATCGCGCCGCCTGGCCGAGATCGACAAGGCCATCAGCGCCCAGTAAGCCGTACCCCGCCCAGGGCCGATGGCGCGYTGCCATCGGCCYTGSGCCATCTTCACCGTATTCCATCCGATGCCCCCCATGACCGCCACCGCCAAGCCCGGCCTCCCGCCCCCGTCCCCCGCGCCGCACAGCAACGTCCGCCCGCCGCGCACCTC
Source organism: Cupriavidus sp. KB_39 (assembly GCF_052114485.1). Lineage (NCBI taxonomy): Bacteria > Pseudomonadati > Pseudomonadota > Betaproteobacteria > Burkholderiales > Burkholderiaceae > Cupriavidus > Cupriavidus sp. KB_39. The sequence goes on along the minus strand of NZ_JBFREV010000027.1, from coordinate 43,783 downwards.
GCTGTCCATGATGCTGGTCTGGGCGATCGTGCTGGCCTTGCTCGCCATGTCCTGGCAAGGCGCCGACATGCGCCCGATGGACCTGCTGCGCGACTCCGGCAACATGGCGAAGTTCGCCGCCGACTTTTTCCCGCCCAATTTCCGCGACTGGCGCAACTACCTCGACGAGATGCTCGTGACCGTGCAGATCGCGCTCTGGGGTACCGCCATCGCCGTGTTCATGGCCGTGCCGCTCGGCCTGCTGTGCTCCGCCAATATCGTGCCGGTGTGGGTCTACCAGCCGGCGCGCCGCATCATGGACGCCTGCCGCGCCATCAACGAGATGGTCTTCGCGATGCTGTTCATCGTGGCCGTGGGCCTCGGCCCGTTCGCCGGCGTGCTGGCGATCTGGATCCACACCACCGGCGTGCTGGCCAAGCTGTTCGCCGAAGCCGTGGAAGCCATCGACCCGCGTCCCGTGGAAGGCGTGCGCGCCACCGGCGCCGGCCCGATCGAGGAGATCGTCTACGGCGTGATCCCGCAGGTGCTGCCGCTGTGGCTGTCCTTCGCGCTGTACCGATTCGAGTCGAACGTGCGCTCGGCGTCGGTGGTCGGCATCGTCGGCGCCGGCGGCATCGGCACCGTGCTCTGGGAGATCATCCGCAGCTTCCAGTACGCGCAGACCTGCGCGGTGATGATCATCATCATCCTGTTCGTGACCGGCATCGACATCGTGTCCGCCCAGATCCGCAAGGTGCTGGTATGAGCGCGGACCGCCTGACCCTGGCACGCATCGAGACGCTGTTCGCCAACCACGGTAAGGACTGGTATGGCGGCGAGGCGATCAGCCAGACCGCCCACGCGCTGCAGTGCGCGCAGCTGGCCGAGCAGGCCGGCGAGCCGGCGGCGCTGGTGGCTGCCGCGCTGCTGCACGACGTGGGCCATCTGATGCTGGCCGAGAGCAGCACCACCGACATGCGCCACCAGGAGGCCGCCGCGCAGGCGCTGGCCGACCTGTTCGGCGCGAACGTGACCGAGCCCGTGCGCCTGCACGTGGCCGCCAAGCGCTACCTGTGCGCGATGGACCCGGCCTACTTCGCCACACTCTCGCCGGCCTCGGTCCACAGCCTGGCCCTGCAGGGCGGCCCGTACGACGCCGCGCAGGCAGACGCCTTCATCGCCAGCCCGCACGCCGMAGCGGCGGTGCGGCTGCGCCGCTACGACGATCTGGCCAAGGTAGTGGGTTTGCCGACGCCGGCGCTGGCGCACTATCTGGACATCGCCGCCGGCTGCGCACGGCACGCGTAAGCCACGCGCCCAGGGAAAAAGCCCGGGAGTCCCGGGCTTTTTCTTTGCTGTCGACGATCAACAACTCAGTCGTGCCTCACCCCGATCAACCGGGCGAACGACGCCGCCGAGTCATCCAGCGCCCCGCTATTGTCGATCTCGACCAGCTTGCAGCCGGCCGGCACGTCGAACGCCTGCCCCGCGCGCGCCAGMCGTTGCGCGATCGCCGCTTCGGACTCCCGCCCCCGCTGGCGCAGGCGCGCCGCCAGGGCCTCGGGCTTCACGCGCACGTGCACCGCGCACAGGCCCGGATAGCGGGCGACGGCCGTCGGCAGGTACTCGCGCGAGCCATTGACGATGACCTTGAGCCCGCGCGCGAGCCAGTCCTCGATCTCCACGCCGATGCCGTAGTCCAGCCCATGGCTGTGCCAGTGCAGCGCCATGCAGCCGAGCGCCCGGCGGCGCGCGAACTCGTCCGTGGACAGCGCCACCGAGGCCTCGTTGGCATCGGCGGCGCGCGTGATGTAGCGATGGGCCACCACCACGCGGTCCTGCGGGCCCAGCCGCTCGCGCAGCGCGCGCAACAGCGAGTCCTTGCCGCTGCCGGAGGGGCCCATCACGTAGAACAGGCCGTGGCCGTCCGCGTGGGGATCAGTGTGGGGATTGGCGCGGGTATAGATCGTCATGATGCGAGCCAGGCTGCACCGGCGCCATCGCGCGTGCTGCCGTTAAAGCCATAGTGGCGCGCGACGAGGAAGTCGGCGCCGGGCTCGGGCTGCACGAACACGGCGATGCCATCGACATGCATCGGCGCGCTGCAGAGCTGCTGGCTGGCCGGCGCRAGTTGCGCGAKCGCGGCGGCTTCCGCAGCAGCGTCGAGCATGCCGGTGAGCGTGATATGGAAGGTGAAGGTCTCGAACACGTAGGGGTAGCCCCACGCCTCGAGCATGCGCCGCTGGGCGGCGCTCAGTTGGTCCGGCTTGCGCTTGCGCAGCTCCGCCTCGGTGGGCGGCGCGCGGAACGGTTCGAAGGCCAGCACGCAGCCATCGGCCAGCGCGTGCATCTGGCGGGCGCCTTCGTGGCTCTCTGTGCCGTCATCGAGACACCACGCGAGGAAGCCGCGCAGCGCGCGCAGCGTCAGCCGGGCGTGGAAGGCATCGACGCCATGCGCGAAGTCACGCGCGGCGGCATCGAGCATCGGGCCATCCGTGCCCGCCGCCAGCCGGAACGGCGGCTTCAGCGTGGCGTGGAGGCCGTAGTGGGCGGGCGCCGCCACCCAGGCGTCCGGGCGCGGCCCGAGGTTCTTYGGCAGTGGCAGCGGCGCGCCGGTATCGGCATCGCGCCCCAGCCACTGCGCGCCGAACGTGCGGAACGGCTCGGCCGGCGCCAGGTAGATCGCGAAGCGCGGTGCGGCCATCGTCATGCGGCCAGACTGCCTTCGTCGCCGTCCGCCGTGTAGCGGGCCTCGGCGATGTCGATCATCGGCAGCACGCGCGTGGCGTGCTTCAGCTCACCGTTGACAATGGTGCCGCACACGCGTGGCAGGCCCGGCACGCTGTCATCGACSAGGATGGCGTCGGCGCGCAGCCCCGGCGCGAGCACGCCCCGGTCGCGCAGGCCAGCCGCGCGGGCCGGGTTGCGCGAGACGAGGTGCCACGCCTCGGCCAGCGAGACCACGCCAAGCTGCGCGAGCTTGAACGCGGCCTGGATCGGCGCGGGGTAGTAATAGTCAGAGGCCAGCACCGTGCACAGGCCCGCCGCCACCATCTCGGTGGCGTTGGGGGCGCCGGTGTGGCTGGTGCCGCGCACCACGTTGGGCGCGCCGAACACGGTTTCGTCGCCGATCTGGCGGGCGAGCTTTGCGACCTCGATGGTCAGCGGGAACTCGGCGATATGACAGCCCTGGCGGTGATAGTGCTGGCGCGTGGCGAGGTCCGGGTCATCGTGCGAAGCCACCGGCAGGCCCGCCGCGCGGGCGGCCGCGATCAGGCTGGACACGCCCGCCGGCACGTCCTGCGCGTTGCGGCTGGCCGTGCGCAGGCGCGTACGGAAGGTCTCGGGGTCGCACTCGGCGCGCTCGGCGTACTGGGCCAGCTTGCTGTCGTTGGCCATCTTGCGCGCCATCATCGGCAGGTGATCGTTGATGGCGAGCAGGCCGACGCGGCCATCGGCCATCCAGGACAGCGCGGTCTCCACGCCAGCGAGGTGATAGGCCTCGAAGCGCAGGTGCACCTTGTGGGAAGCGCCCAGCACCGGCTGCAAGTGCGCCAGGGCATCGAACATGCGCAGCGCGTAGGCTTCGCCACGCAGGCCGCCTTCCCAGGAGAGCGTCACGCCGTGGAATTCGGTCGTGATGCCGTGCGACAGCAGTTGGCGGTCCACGTCGAGCAGCGCGCCCGCGTACGGGAAGCTCACGCCGGGGCGCGGCATCACGGCACGCTCGAAGGCATCGCCATGGATGTCGACGATGCCGGGCAGCACCAGCAGATCGCCCGCATCGATGCAGGGGCCGCTCTCGGGCGCCTGCTGCGGCGAGGCGACGCTGCCGTGGTCGAAGCCCAGCGTTGCCGGGCCAATGGCGGCCGCGCCCAGCACACGGCGACCCGTGATGCCGGCCAGCCGCGCCGAATGAGTTTGGTTTGTCGTAGGCATGGGCAACACACTACCCCTGGTTGATGACACTCGCATGTCTACACCGGATGTCTAGACCAATGCGATGCAAGCGCCGCACTCGCGGCGCACCCGGATTCAGTCGCTGTCGGAGACGGTGAGYTGCACCCAGTCTCCRGCAAAGCGGGTCATGCTGTATTGCAGCGGTGCGCCGTCGATGTCCACGTTGAGCGCTTCCACCTGGAGCACCGGCCGCGTCTTGGGCTGGTTCAGCAGCCGCGCCACSGGSGCGCTCGGCATGGCGGCGGTGATGCGCGACCACTTGCGCGTGTAGTCGGCAATGCCGAAGTGCGCCAGCGCGCGCGAGATCGACAGCTTGGCGCGCACCTGCTCCTCCATGCCCGGGAAGCGCTTGGGGTCGAAGTAGTGCTCGGCCACGTCGATGGTCCGCTCCTCGGCCTTGCCCACCATCTGCACGTGCAGCACGTCGGCATTGCGCGCCAGACCGAGGTGCTTGGCCACCTCCGGCGCGCGGATCACCTGGCTGCCCAGGATCTCCATATGCCCGCGCATGCCCTGCGCGGCCAGGTTCTGCGAGAACCGCGTGCGGCGCCCAATGGCGTAGTCGATGGCGTGCTCCTGCACGAAGGTGCCGCGCCCCTGCTCGATGCGCACCAGACCGCTCAGCTCCAGCTCACCCATGGCGCGCCGGATGGTGTGGCGGTTCACGGCAAAGCGCGTGGCCAGCTCCGGTTCGGGCGGCAACTGCTCGCCRGGGCCATAGAGCTTGTTGCGGATGTCGTCCGCCAGCGCCTCGCCAATCTGGCGCCACACGGCCACGCCGGAGCCACGTTCGACTTCCCGTTCAGACATCGCTTCCCTCTTTCATCATGCTTTCATCGTCATTCAATACCGTGCGATTGTGCCTCACACGGAGCGCCCGCGTGGCGTGCCCGATCAATCCGCTCCGGGTCGGCCAGCGCGTCATGAAAGCTTCATGTGGCTGTGGTCTAGTATCGCCGTGTTGTGGTATTTTACATCTAAACGTATAGACGTATAGGGGTGATGATGCAAAGCGAAACCAATGCGGCACGCGCCGCATGGCTGCGAACCCTGGCTCTGGCGCGGTCTGACGCGCTGGAAGCGGCCTACGCGCGGCTCGGCGAGGCGGCGGCACTGCCGGCCTACCGCCTGCTGCGCAAGCCGGAGTCGGGCATGGCCATGGTGCGAGGCCGCGCTGGCGGCACGGGCGCCCAGTTCAATCTGGGCGAGATGACCGTCACGCGCTGCGCCGTGGTGATCGAGGATGGCGAAACCGGTGGGACCGCCGGCGTCGCCTATGTACAGGGCCGTGGCACCCGCCACGCCGAGCAGGCCGCCGTGCTGGACGCCCTGCTCCAGTTGCCGGCCTGGCACCAGCGCGTGACGGACCTCGTCCTGGCCCCGCTGGCGCAGGCCTTTGCCGACCGCGCAGCGCAGCAGGCCGCCACCGCCGCGCAGACGCGCGTCGAATTCTTCACGATGGCACGCGGAGAGGACTGACATGCCCACCACGCAATCGAATCTGCCGAACTTCGGCACGCCGGCCGCCTCGCTGCTGCCCGGCTTCGACAATCCGGTCGATGACGCCCAGCAGGTGTTCCGCGCCACGCTGGAAGCCTTCGCCCATCCGGGCCGGCTCGCGTCGCTGCCGGCCACCAGCGGCGTGCCCGAGGGCCTCTCGCCCGCGCTGGCCGCGCTGCTGCTGACGCTGGCCGACCCCGACACGCCGGTCTGGCTGCCCGCTGACGTCTCCGCCCCGGCGCGCGCCTTCCTGCGCTTCCACTGCGGCTGCCCGCTGGTCGATCAACTGGACGCCGCCACCTTCGTCTGCGTGCCGGCCGGCCATGCGATGCCCGCCCTCGCCGACTGCGCCCAGGGCCAGCCGGCCTACCCGGACCGCTCGGCCACGCTGATCGTCGAAGTGGCCTCGCTGACCGAAGGCGACACGCTCACGCTGCGCGGCCCCGGCATCGAGACCACGCAGGCGCTGACCGTCACCGGCCTGCCTGCCGACTTCCAGGCCAGCTGGGCCGCGAACAACGCCGGCTTCCCGCTCGGCGTCGACCTGCTGCTGGCCAGCGGCGACCAATTCTGCGCACTGACGCGCACCACGCACCTGACGCACGGGGAGAACTRACATGTACGTAGCCGTGAAGGGAGGCGAACGCGCCATCCTGAACTCGTACCAGATGCTCGACAGCTATCGCCGTGGCGATACGTCGGTGCCCGAACTCACACTCACCCAGATCCGCGAGCAGATGCCGCTGGCCGTGGCCCGCGTGATGGCCGAAGGCTCGCTCTACGACCCGCACCTCGCCGCCCTCGCCCTCAAGCAGGCCGCCGGCGACCAGATCGAGGCGATCTTCCTGCTGCGCGCCTATCGCACCACGCTGGCGCGCTTCGGCTACACCCAGCCGCTCGATACCGGCACCATGCGCCTGCAACGCCGCATTTCGTCGACGTTCAAGGACGTGCCGGGCGGCCAGGTACTCGGCCCGACCTACGACTACACCCAGCGCCTGCTCGACTTCTCGCTCGAAGCCGGCCGCGACCCGGAACCGCTGCCGCCGTCCGCCCAGCCGCTGGCCGCCGGCATGCCGCGCGTGACGGGCCTGCTGGAAGCCGATGMACTGGTCGAAGCCGACGCCATCCCGCCCGGCGACCCCGCCCCGCCGGACCTGACGCGCGAGCCGCTGACCTTCCCGGCCGACCGCGCCGCCCGCCTGCAGAACCTGGCGCGCGGTGACGAGGGCTTCCTGCTGTCGATGGGTTACTCGACCCAGCGCGGCTACGGCAACTCGCACCCGTTCGCGGCCGAGATCCGCTACGGCACGGCCGAGGTGGAACTGTTCGTCGAGGAACTGGGCTTCGCCGTGACGATCGGCGAGGTCGAGCTGACCGAGTGCCAGATGGTCAGCCAGTTCAGCGGCAACGCCGACGAGGCGCCCCGCTTCACGCGCGGCTACGGGCTGGTGTTCGGCTACAACGAGCGCAAGGCCATGTCGATGGCGCTGGCGGACCGCGCGATGCGCGCGGCGGAGCTGGGCGAAGCTGCCGACGCCCCGGCCAACGACATCGAATTCATGCTCTATCACAGCGACAACGTGGAGGCCTCGGGCTTCGTCCAGCATTTGAAGCTGCCCCACTACGTCGACTTCCAGGCCAACCTGGAACTGCTGCGCCGCCTGCGTGCCGAGCAGGAAGCCGCTGCGCCCAACGCCGCCGCCCCGGCCGCGCCGCATGCCGCCGCGCAAGCCGCTATCCAAGAGGAAACGCTGGCATGACACAGACCATCGCCCATCCGGCCACCGTCGCCCGCGACGATCATTACAACTTCGGCTACCTCGACGAATCCACCAAGCGCATGCTGCGCCGCGCGCTGCTCAAGGCCGTGGCGATTCCGGGCTACCAGGTGCCGTTCGGCAGCCGCGAAATGCCGCTGCCCTATGGCTGGGGCACCGGCGGCATCCAGGTGACGGCCGCCATCATCGGCAAGCAGGACGTGCTGAAGGTGATCGACCAGGGTTCCGACGACACGACGAACGCCATCAACATCCGCCGCTTCTTCGGCCGCGTGACCGGCGTGCAGACGACGGAGCGCACCGCCGAGGCGTCGATCATCCAGACCCGTCACCGCATTCCGGAAACGGCACTGCGCGCAGGCCAGACCATGGTCTACCAGGTGCCCATTCCCGAGCCGCTGCGCTGGCTGGAGCCGAGCGAGACCGAGACGCGCACCATGCACGCGCTGTCCGAGTACGGCGCCATGCACGTGAAGCTTTACGAGGATATTGCCCACCACGGGCATATCGCCACGACCTACGACTATCCCGTGATCGTCAACCAGCGGTACATGATGCGTCCGTCGCCCATTCCGAAGTTCGACAACCCCAAGCTCGACCGCAGCCCCGCGCTGATGCTGTTCGGCGCTGGCCGCGAGAAGCGCGTCTACGCCGTGCCACCGTACACCTCKGTCCGGAGCCTCGATTTCAAGGATCACCCGTTCACGGTGGAGAAGTGGTCGAGCTGCTGCGCCCAGTGCGGCGCCACGGACAGCTACCTCGACGAAATCATTACCGACGACGCCGGCACCCGCATGTTCGTCTGCTCCGACACCGAGTACTGCGCCGACCGCCAGGCCGCGCAGGCCGTGGAAGCCGCGGGAGTGTGCMAATGACCGCCACGCCGCTTCTTTCCGTCCGCCACCTCACRCGCACCTGGGACGGCCTGCACGGCTGCCACGACGTCAGCTTCGACCTCTATCCGGGCGARGTGCTCTGCGTGGTCGGCGAATCCGGCTCGGGCAAGAGCACGCTGCTGCAGGCCCTGTCGATGCAGGCGCCGCCGCAGCGCGGCAGCGTCAGCTATGACATGCGCGAATCGGGCCTGACCGACCTCGCCACGCTCTCCAGCGCCCGTATGCGGCTGCTGGCGCGCACCGACTGGGGCTTCGTGCGCCAGCACGCCCGCGACGGCCTGCGCATGCAGGTCAGCGCCGGTGCCAACATCGCCGAGCGCCTGATGGCCGTGGGCGAGCGCCACTACGGCAACCTGCGCGAAGTGGCCGGCGCCTGGCTCGAGAAGATGGAAATCGATCTGGCCCGGCTGGACGACGTGCCCGGCACGTTCTCGGGCGGCATGCAGCAGCGCCTGCAGATCGCGCGGAACCTCGTCACCCATCCGCGCCTGGTCTTCATGGACGAGCCGACCGCCTCGCTCGACGTCTCCGTACAGGCCCGCCTGCTCGACCTGCTGCGCCGCCTGGTGACCGATCTCGGCCTCGCCGCCGTGCTGGTCACCCACGACCTGGCCGTCGCCCGCCTGCTGGCCCACCGCACGCTGGTCATGCAGGGCGGCCGCGTGGTCGAACAGGGCCTGACCGAYCAGATCCTCGACGACCCCCAGCACCCCTACACCCAGCTGCTGGTCTCCTCCATCCTGCAAGGCTGACGACGATGTCCACCGACAACCTCCACACCCCTGCCGAGCGACTGATCGAGGTGCGCGGCCTTGGGAAGATGTTCACGCTGCACAACCAGGGCGGCATCCGCCTGCCCGTGCTGCGCGCGATCGACTTCGACGCCGCGCGCGGCGAATGCCTCGTGCTGTCCGGCCGCTCCGGTACCGGCAAGAGCACGCTGCTGCGCTGCCTCTACGGCAACTATCTGGCCACCGAAGGCACCATCCGCCTGCGTGATACCAGCGCCGAAGGCGCGCCGTGGGTCGAGCTGACGCAGGCCCCGGAGCAACGCATCCTGCACCTGCGCCGCCATGTGATTGGCTACGTCAGCCAGTTCCTGCGCGCCATTCCGCGCGTCTCGGCGCTCGACGTAGTGGCGGAGCCGCTCGAACAGCGTGGCACCTCGCACGAGGCAGCCCGCGCCCGCGCCGCCGTGCTCCTCGAACGGCTGAACCTGCCGCGCCGCCTCTGGGACCTGCCGCCGGCCACCTTCTCGGGCGGCGAGCAGCAGCGCGTGAACATCGCACGCGGGCTGATCGGCGGCCATCCGATCCTGCTGCTGGACGAGCCCACCGCTTCGCTCGACGCCGACAACCGCGCCGTGGTGATCGACCTGATCCGCGAAGCCCAGGCCGAAGGCCGCGCGCTGATCGGCATCTTCCACGACGAAGCCGTGCGCGACGCCGTGGCCACGCGCCTGCTGCCGCTGCAACCCGCTACCGCCATCGCCTGACGGACGACCGCCCCCATGACCACCACCTACCTGACCCACGCCACGCTGGTCCTGCCGGACCGCGTGCTGCAAGACAGCGCCCTGCTGATCGAGGATGGCCGCATCGCCGCCATCGAACCCGCGCCGGCTGCCGTGCCGGCCCACGCCACCGTGATCGACCTGCGCGGCCACGCGGTCATGCCGGGCCTGATCGATGTGCACTGCGACGCCATCGAGAAGGAAGCCGAGCCGCGCGCCAATGTGCTGTTCCCGCTGGACTTCGCCGTTGCGCAGGTGGACCGCCGCAACGCCGCCGCCGGCATCACCACGCCGTACCACGCGCTCTCGTTCGCCAGCAACCAGTTCGGCGTGCGCAACAACGAGACGGCCGCCACGCTGGTGCGCACCGTGGCCGCGTACCGTGCGAGTAGCCTGGTCGACAACCGCATCCACTGCCGCTACGAGGTGACCGACGCCGCCGCCGTGCCCGTGCTCGAAATGCTGATGGCCGAAGGCGTGGTGGACCTGCTCTCCGTGATGGATCACTCCCCGGGCCAGGGCCAGTTCAAGACGCTGGACGCCTATCTCTCGTACATGATGGGCAACCACGGCATGAGCCGCGAGGAAGCCGCCGACGCCGCCGCCAAGAAGACGGCCGAACTGGACGGCGCGCACGAGCGCGTGAACCGGCTGGTGGCCCGGGCGCACGAGCTGGGCATTCCCACGGCCAGCCACGACGACGACAGCCCCCAGCGCATTGCCGCGATGCAGGCACTCGGCGTGCGGATGAGCGAGTTCCCGATCAACCTGGAAACCGCCCGCGCGGCGAACACGCATGCGCTGCCGACCATCCTCGGCGCCCCCAACGTGCTGCGCGGCAAGAGCCAGAGCGGGTCGATGCGCGCCATCGACGCCATCCAAGCCGGGGTGGGCAACATCCTCTGCTCGGACTACCAGCCGTCCACGCTGATCGCCTCGGCCTACGCCGCGGCGCGGCAGGCCGATCTGCCGCTCAACGAGGCGCTGGCGCTGGTCACCGCCAACCCCGCCGACGCCTGCCTGCTCGACGACCGGGGCCGCCTGGTGCCGGGCCTGCGCGCGGACCTGATCGCCGTGGCTACCGTGGCCGGGCAGCCGATGGTCACGCACACGTGGTCGGCGGGCCGGCTGGTGTTCTCGGCCGGCTACCCGGCTGGCGCGGTGCAGCATGCCGTGCCGCGCGAAGCCATGCGCGAGGTCGCCTGATGGGGACCGGACTTCCCGCCGGGTTAGCCGCCGGACTGGCGCAGGTGGTGGGGGTCAGCCGCAGCCCCGTGCACGGCTTCAGCAAGCCGCGCGAGACGTCCATCCGGCTGCTGCCCGGCATCGGCGTGGAAGGCGACGCCCATGCCGGCACCACGGTCAAGCATCGCTCGCGCGTGGCCGTGGACCCGACCCAGCCGAACCTGCGTCAGGTCCACCTGATCCACGCCGAGCTACACGCGGCGCTGGCGGCGGCCGGGTTCGACATCGGTTATGGGGAACTTGGCGAGAACATCACCACGGCCGGCATCGACCTGCTCGGGCTGCCGGTCGGCACTCGCCTGCGGATTGGCGATGCGCAGATCGAGATCACCGGGCTGCGCAACCCGTGTGCGCAGATCGAGCAATTCCGTGAAGGGCTGCTGAGTCAGGTGGTGTATAAGGACGCGCACGGCGAGATCGTGCGCAAGGCTGGCGTGATGGGCGTGGTGGTGGCGGGCGGCGTGGTGCGGCCCGGTCAGGGTATCGAGACCACCCTGCCGCCGCTGCCGCACAGGCGGCTGGAGCGAGTCTGACAAGTACGAGACCCGGCACGTGCCGGGCATTCTCTCACTATAGATTGCCGGAGCCGGCGCGCTCCTCAGGACTTGTCCCGATCCCCTCCCGCTCGCGTTCCGGCGGCCGTCCTCTATATATATAAGGGAGGCGGGCCGCCATGCATGACGGCCGGATCGCACCGAGGAGCCAGCATGCCGTTCAAACCCACACTGCCAGCCATGCTGGCTGTTTTTTTGTGCGCGGCGTGCACGCCGCCGATGCTGGCCGACCGCTCGGCGCCCATGCAGGGCCCCACCGCCCCCAAGCCCTACCCACCGCCGCCTGAAAGCCGCGCCACGCCCATCGCGGCGCGCGTGATCAACCTGTCTGGCAGTTGCAAGCGCACCGAGGAGGATGGCTTCCGCGAAGACGCGTTGGTCAAGGTCACGGGCAATGCCGTGCAGACGCTGAAATGGAAGCTCTGGGTGTCCCGGAAGGGTTCGTGCACGTTCGATCTGGAGGATTTCAAGCAGGTACAGCAGACGCCACACATAGAACTGCATGCAATTGACGGCAGCGGCTGCAAGCTGATGGTGTGGCAGGACCCGCGCCGGGTGACGCTGGCCCATGCCCGCTGCGAGAAGCACTGCACGCCGGGTATCTACGAGCAGGCGTGGCCGGTGCTGTTCGACCCGAAAAGCGGCGCTTGCGCGGAGATCCGGTAAATCTGACCGGCGCCGCCCCTCGGGTGATCGGAGGAAGTTACTGCTGGGTGGCGAACTGGATGCGGTGCAGGCCCGCGTAGAGCCCGTTGGCGGCGAGSAGTTCGGCATGGCTGCCATGCTCGGCCACGCGGCCCTGCTCCAGCACGACGATGCGGTCRGCGTTCTCGATCGTGGACAGCCGGTGGGCGATCACGAGCGTGGTCCGCCCCACCATCAGCGACTCCAGCGCCGCCTGCACCTGCCGCTCCGATTCCGAATCGAGCGCGGAAGTCGCCTCGTCCAGGATCAGGATCGGCGCGTCCTTGTAGATCGCGCGCGCAATGGCCAGCCGCTGGCGCTGGCCGCCGGACAGCTTCATGCCGTTGTCGCCAATATTGGTTTCCAGCCCCTCCGGCAGCCCCTTGACCGTATCGGTCAGGTAGGCCGCTGCAAGTGCACGCTCCACGCGTGCCATATCGATCGCTTCTCGCGGATGCACGCCGTAGGCCACATTGGCCGCCACGGTGTCGTTGAACAGCACGACATCCTGGCTCACGAACGCAATCTGGCGGCGCAGGTCGGTCAGCGCGAACTGGGCGATGGGCTGGCCATCGAGCAGGATCCGGCCGTCGGTCGGATCGAAGAAGCGGGGTACGAGGTTGACCAGCGTGGTCTTGCCGCTGCCGGACGGACCGACCAGCGCCACCACCTCGCCCGGGGCCACCCGGAAATTGACATGCTGGAGCGCCGGCCGGCCGGCGTCGCCATAGCGGAAACCGACGTCCTCGAACACCAGATCGCCCTTGGCACGTTCCAGCCGCAGGCCTTCGGTCTGCGGCTCGATCGGCTCGTCGATGAGCCGGAAGATCATCTCGGCGGCGGTCAGSCCGCGTTGCAGCGGCTGGTTCAGGTCGGTCAGGTGCTTGAGCGGCGAAATCAGCAGCAGCATCGCCATGACGAAGCCGGTGAAGCCGCCGACCGTAGTCTGGTTGCCCTGGGCCTGGATCATCGCGATGGTCAGGATCACGGACAGCGCCAGCGACGCCAGGAACGCCGTCACCGGCTGGTTCAGCCCGCCCGCCACGGCCATGCGCATCGAATAGCCGCGCAGGCGCTCGGCCATGGCCTCGAAGCGCGACTGCTCGTAGGTCTCCCCGCCATGCAGCTTGACCACCTTGTAGCCGCCGGCGGCTTCCTCGACCACGTACGCGGCCTCGTTGGTCAGCGTCTGGTGGTCACGGTTCAGCCGGCGCAGGCGCCGGTTCACCTTCGACATGACGAAGCCGATCACGGGCAGCAGCACCGCCACCACCAGCGTGAGCCGCCAGTTGGTATAGAACAGGTAGATCAGCAGCGCCAGCACGGTCAGCGAGTCACGCACCAGCGTGATCAACACCCCGGTCAGGATCTGCATCACCTGGTTGACCTCGAAGATCACGGCATTGATCAGCGACGCGGCGGTGTTGCGGTGGAAGAACARCGCGGGCGCCTGCAGCATCCGGCCGAACATCTGCATGCGCATCTTGAACAGCACGCGGTTCGAGATCTGGGCCAGCAGGTAGCCGGACGCGAACTGCGCCACGCCACGGACCAGCGCCACGCCGGTCAGCAGCGCGGGCACATGCCAGAGCTTGCCGGCGTAGTCGCCGCCAAACCCCTTGTCGAGCAGGTCGTTGACAACCTTGGGGATAATCCCCTCGCTGGCGGCCACCAGCGCCATGGCGAGGATGGCCAGCGCGAACACGCGCATCTCGGGCTTCAGGTAAGCCCAGACCCGCTTGAGGGTGTCGGCTTCCTGGGGCGTTTGTTTATTGTTTTCGTTCACGATGACTCCGCCCCGCTCGCACGGGGGGTTGTGCCTGCCAAGACTGCGACTACCGCTAGAATGGCGTTCCAAAAGGGGAACCTTGCAAGCATCTCTATGAAAATCTCTGTCGTACTGATTACGAAAAACGAGGCACACAATATCCGGGAGTGCCTCGAAAGCGTCTCCTGGTGCGACCGCGCGATTATAGTGGATTCGGGCAGCACGGACGGCACCGTGGAGGCCGCCCGCGCCATGGGTGCAGAGGTCTACGAGACCGCCACGTGGCCCGGTTTCGGCCCCCAGAAAAACCTTGCCCTCTCCAAGGCCCAGAGTGAGTGGGTCCTGTCCATCGACGCCGACGAGCGTGTCACGCCCGCGCTGCGCGACGAGATCCTGGCTGCCATCAGCTCCGGCCAGGCCGATGCCTACGACATGCCCCGGCTCTCGCGGTTCTGCGGCCGGTTTATCCGCCACGGCGGCTGGTATCCGGACCGCCTCACCCGCCTGTTCCGGCTGGGCAAGGCCCGCTTCACCGATGACCTCGTCCACGAGAACGTGGTCACCGATGCCCCGGTGGCGCACCTGCGCTCACCGCTGCTGCACTACACCTACGACGACTTCTCGCAGGTGCTGCGCAAGATCGATCAATATTCAACGCTCGGCGCCAAACAGGCCTTCGCACGCGGCAAGACCGCCTCGCCGGCCAGCGCCCTGCTGCATGGCAGCTGGGCCTTCCTGCGGACCTACCTGTTCCGGYGCGGCTTCCTCGACGGCCCGCAGGGGCTCGGCGTGGCGCTGATGAACGGGCAGGCCAGTTACTACAAGTACGTCAAGCTGTGGCTGCTGCACCGGCAGGCAACGGAGACACCCCCGCCATCAACCGATTTGCCACCACGCTGAACTCCCGCGCGGTGGGCCCGAAGCCCATCTGCTCGATATGGACCGCCGCGTGTGCCAGCAGCGCGGCACGCAGCGAGGCATCTCGCAGGCCGCGCCCGATTGCATCCGCCAGCGCCGGCGCATCGCCGACGGGCACCAGCAGTCCCGCCCGGCCCTCGTCGAGAATCTCGCGCGGCCCGGTCGGGCAGTCGGTACTGACCACGACCTGACCCACCGCCAGCGCCTCCAGCAGGACGTTCGGCAGCCCTTCCATCTTCGAACTGAACGCCATCAGGCGCGCGCGCCGGATCCAGGCGTACGGATTCGACTGGAAACCCTGGAACGTGACGCGGTCGGCAATGCCGAGCGACCCGGCCAGCGCCTCAAGCTGCGGGCGGGAGGCGCCATCGCCGACGATGACCAGCCGGTCCTCGATGCCATCCGCCACCAGCCGCGCGTAGGCGTGCAGCAGCGTGGTGAAGTCCTTCTGGCTTTCCTCAAGCCGCCCCACCGACACCACGAAGGGCCCGGCCGGCGCATCGACCGGCGCCTGGGCCTTCTCGCGGATACTGTCCAGATCGATCGGGTTGTAGAGCCGCACGAAGCGGTCCGCAGCCTCGGGAATCAGCGCCTGCGCATCGCGCAGCATGATGTCGTTGAGCACGACCACGGCGTCGTAGTGCTCGCGGCACTGGCGCCGCAGCTTGCGGAGCTTGCGGSCATGCCCGCGYGCAAGGTGSGCCACGCTGAAATGCTGGTAGCCCATCATCGGCACGGGCAGCTTGCCCGTCAGCCGTGACACGGACATGTCGTAGTCCACCACCAGGTCATAGCCCTGCAGAATCTTGCGGAAGCGCCGATTCATCAGCGGCTTGCGCACCGGTGGCAGTAGCAGTTCCTCGTAGATCTTGCCGAGCGGCCCGAGCTTGCGCTTCTTCTTGAGCTGCCGGCAGTGCGACAGCCAGGCCTCGGGCGCCAGAACGTGGACCTTCACGTCCTTCGGCAATCTCTCAAGAAAATGCGAGGCCAGCTCGTCCGACGGATAGGTGATCGTCAGCCCGATCTCGAACTGGCCGCGGTCCAGCGAGTTCAGCAGCGAGACCAGCGCGGTCTCGATACCCCCATGCAGCAGATGGGTGACGTGGAACAGGATGCGCCGCTTGCCGCCCTGCGTCATCGATCGCACCGCCGCCTCAGCCATAGATCATCCGGACGCTGTCGCCCAGCGCATTGCGGAAGGTGGTCAGGGCGTCGTCCGACGGGGTGACCTGCCATTGGTCGCCCAACGTGGCCTCGCACTGCGCGGTCTTGTTGACGTAGCGGATACGCACCGGCACGCCCGGCGTACGCGCCGTGTTGGCGAGGTACGGCGTCAGCAGTTCGCGCAGCCGCTCGGTGGAGGCGTTGCCGTTGAAGCCCAGGCAGACCGCGTCGGCATACTTGGCGCGCGCGGCCACGAGGTCCATCACCGACTCGGCCGTGAACCGCACGCCGCCGGTGAAGGTATCGTGACGGGCATTGCCCTGCGCGATCAGCAGTTCATCCTCGCGGAACATGTGCCGGTTCGCGTCGAACAGTTCGTTGAACACGGTCATCTCGATCTGGCCCGTGCCGTCGTCGAGCAGCACGATCAGCATCTTGCCGCGCTGGGTCATCTGCGTGCGGATGCCGGTGATGACACCCGCCACGATCTTGCCCCGCACGTCGCGGCCATAGCCGCCGCCGTTGCCCTGTACTTCCTTTTCGAGCCCGGCCAGCGTGCCCTTGACGAAGCGGCGTACCTCGTCGCGCCACGCATCGAACAGATGGCCGGAGAAATAGTAGCCGAGCGCCTGCTTTTCCTCCTGCAGCGTGCGCTTGGCCGTCCAGCGCGGCTCGTCGAGCAGCTCCGGGCGGTGGGCATCGCCGGCGTCGCCCATCAGGTCGAACAGCGACACCTGGTTGGCCGACTCCGCCTTCTGCTCGGCCGCCTCCATGGCGATGGACACCGAGGCCAGCAACTGGGCACGGTTGTCATTAAGGCTGTCGAACGCGCCGGCGCGGATCAGCGCCTCGATCGTGCGGCGATTGACCTGCCGGCGGTCCACGCGCTCACAGAAATCGAACAGGTCCGCGAACGGCTTTTCCTCGCGGGCGCGCAAGATGTCCTCGATGGCGCCCTGCCCCGAGCCCTTGATGCCGCCCAGACCATAGCGGATGGTCTTGGCATCGGTCGGGGCGAAGCGGTATTCGCTGGCGTTGACATCGGGCGGCAGCACGGCGATGCCGTTCAGTCGGCAATCCTCGTAGAGGATCTTGACCTTGTCCGTATCGTCCATGGCCAGCGACATATTGGCCGCCATGAATTCGGCCGGATGGTGCGCCTTGAGCCACGCCGTGTAGTACGCCAGCAGCGCGTAGGCGGCCGCGTGCGACTTGTTGAAGCCGTAGCCCGCGAACTTCTCCATCAGGTCGAAGATGTCGTCGGCCTGCTGTGACGACAGCCCGTTCTTGTCAGCACCCTCGCGGAACAGCTCGCGGTGCTTGGCCATCTCCTCGGCCTTCTTCTTGCCCATGGCGCGGCGCAGCAAGTCGGCGCCACCGAGCGAGTAGCCGCCGATGATCTGCGCCATCTGCATCACCTGCTCCTGGTAGACCATGATGCCGTAGGTCTCCTTGAGCACCGGTTCCACGCGCGGATCGGGGTACTCGACCTTCTCGCGGCCGTGCTTACGGGCGCAGAAGCTCGGGATCAGGTCCATCGGACCCGGGCGATACAGGGCCACGAGGGCGATGATGTCCTCGAAGCGGTCAGGCTTGGCGTCCTTCAGCATGCCCTGCATGCCCCGGCTTTCCAGCTGGAACACCGCCACCGTGTTGGCGGTCTTCAGGATGTCGAACGCGGGGCCATCGGCCAGCGGGATCTGGCTGCAGTTCCAGTCGGCCTTGCTCGGATCCAGCCGGCGGATGTAGCGCTCGGCCCAGTCGAGGATGGTCAGCGTGGTCAGGCCCAAGAAGTCGAACTTGACCAGGCCGGCGGCTTCCACGTCGTCCTTGTCGTACTGGCTCACCACGCCGCTCATGCCGTCGTTCTGGCCACCCTGGGTGTAGAGTGGGCAGAAATCGGTGAGCCGGCCCGGCGCGATCAGCACGCCGCCGGCGTGCATGCCCACGTTCCGGGTCATGCCTTCCACRCGCTGCGCCAGCTCCAGCAACTGGCGCACCTCTTCCTCGTTGTTCTCGCGCTCGGCCAGGACCGGCTCTTCCTTCTTGGCTTCCTCGATCGTGACGAGCTTGCCCGGCTTGAACGGAATCAGCTTGGCCACGCCGTCGACAAAGCCATAGCCGAGGTCCAGCACGCGGCCCACGTCGCGCACAGCCGCCTTGGCGGCCATGGTGCCGAACGTGGCGATCTGCGACACGGCGTCCTTGCCGTACTTCTCCTTCACGTACGTGATCACGCGGTCACGGCCGTGCTGGCAGAAGTCGATGTCGAAGTCGGGCATCGAGACCCGTTCGGGATTCAGGAAACGCTCGAACAGCAGCGCGTACTTGAGCGGGTCCAGGTCGGTAATGCCCAGCGCGTATGCCACCAGCGAGCCAGCGCCCGAGCCCCGGCCCGGCCCCACCGGCACGCCGTTGTTCTTGGCCCAGTTGATGAAGTCCGCCACGATCAGGAAGTAGCCCGGGAAGCCCATCTTGATGATGGTRCCGGTCTCGAACTCCAGCCGCGCGTAGTACTCGGGCCGCTGCGCCTCGCGCGTGGCTTCGTCCGGGAACAGCACGGCCAGACGCTTCTCGAGGCCCTCGCGCGCCATGTGGATCAGGTAGTCGTCGAGCGACATGCCGTCCGGCGTGGGGAACAGCGGCAGGCGCGGCTTCCCCAGTTCCAGCGTCAGGTTGCAGCGCCGCGCGATCTCGACGGCATTCTGCAACGCGGAAGGAATGTCCGCGAACAACGCGCACATCTCGTCCTGCGTCTTGAAATACTGGTCGGTCGTGAACTTGCGCGTGCGGCGCGGATTGGCCAGCAGTTCGCCCTCGGCGATGCAGACGCGGGCCTCATGCGCGGTGAAGTCGTCCGGCGTCATGAACTGCACCGGGTGCGTGGCCACCACCGGCAGCTGCATTGCGGCGGCCAGTTGCACGGCCTGCTGGACGTAGGCATCGGTGCCGGGGTGCCCGGCCCGTTGCAGTTCGATATAGAACCGCTGCGGGAACACGCGCGCCCAGTGCTCGGCGGCCCGGCGGGCGCCGTCCTCGTTGCCATTGGCCAGCGCCTGGCCGATATCGCCGCCCATGGCGCCGGACAGCGCGATCATGCCGGTGGCCAGCGGCAGGCCTTCCTCGCCCGGTTCGTCGAACCAGCCCGGCTCGATCTCGGCGCGCCCCTTGTGCTGGTTGCCCAGCCACGCGCGCGACAGCAGCATGCACAGGTTCAGGTAGCCACGGCGGTCCTGCACCAGCAGCAGCATGCGCGCGGGCTTGTCGCGGTCATCGGCGTTGGTCAGCCAGACGTCTGCGCCCACTACCGGCTTCACGCCGTCTCCGCGCGCTTCCTTGTAGAAGCGGATCAGGCCGAAGGCGTTGGCGAGGTCGGTCAGGGCGAGCGCGCCCATGCCATCCTTGGCGGCGGCCTTGACGGCATCCTCCAGGCGGACAATGCCGTCCACGACGGAGTATTCGGAATGCAGGCGGAGGTGTACGAAGCGGGGTGCAGACATAGGGCGCCATTGTACCGGCTCCCCCCGCCTGAAAACTTGAGACTTTTCGGAAAATGAGGGGCTGGGACGACGCCTGGCCCGGTCCGGAGTGCCTGGAAACAGGGTGTCGGCCAGGCCCGCAAGCGGCTATAATTTCGCCTTTCCAATCAGGCAGTTATCGCGCGGCCCGCCGCGCGGTCCGGCAGCACCCATCCCATGCAGATCGTCAATATTTCCGCTTACAAATTCGTCACGCTGGACGACATCGAGACCCTGCGTCCGGAAATGCGCGCGCGCTGCGAGGCGGCCGACCTCAAGGGCACGATCCTGCTGGCGCCCGAGGGCATCAACATGTTCCTGGCCGGCCCGCGCGACGCCATCGACACCTTCATGGCCTGGCTCCACGCCGACGCCCGCTTTGCGGACATCGCGCCCAAGGAGAGCCTGTCGGACAACCAGCCGTTCAAGCGGATGCTGGTGCGCGCCAAGAAGGAAATCATCACGATGAAGATGCCGCTGATCCGCCCCGAAGCGGGCCGGGCGCCGTCCGTGCGGCCCGTGGATCTCAAGCGCTGGCTCGACCAGGGCCACGACGACGCCGGCCGCCCCGTGGTGATGCTCGATACACGCAATGCGTTCGAGGTGGCCGTGGGCACCTTCGAGAACGCGGTGGAATACGACATTGCGAAATTCAGCGATTTCCCGCCCGCCATCGCCGCCCACAAGGCCGAGCTGGAGGGCAAGACGGTGGTGTCATTCTGCACAGGCGGCATCCGCTGCGAGAAGGCCGCCATCCACATGCAGGAAGTGGGGATGGCGCACATCTACCAGCTCGAAGGCGGCATCCTGAAGTACTTYGAGGAAGTGGGCGGTAGCCACTACAAGGGCGACTGCTTCGTGTTCGACTACCGAACCGCCCTGAACCCCAATCTCGAGCCGGCCGGCCCGGTGCAGTGCTTTGCCTGCCGCGCGGTGGTTACGCCTGAGGAACAGCARCAGCCCAGCTATGCGGTGGGCAAGCAATGCCCGCATTGCGCGACGCAGGCCGGTCAGGCAGCCGCCTGACGCCTGCGTCCCGCCTGGTAATACGCCGAGTTCTTACGCGGCGAGCAGGTGATAGAGGTTGCGCAGCATGCCCGCGGTGGCGCCCCAGATGAAGCGGTGGCCGCCTTCCTCGCGCGGGTACGGCATCGAATAAAACTGACGTTCGCCGTCCGCCCAGCGCAGCAGCCGCCGCTCGTGGCGTGAGGGGTCCATCAGGAAGGCGAGCGGCACCTCGAAGATGTCCGCCACTTCGCCGGCATCGGCCTCGAGCGCGAAACCGGTGCGCACCAGCCCCACAATGGGGCTGACGTGRTAGCCGGTGCCCGTGATGTARTCAGGGAGCGAGCCGAGCACCTCGATATAGTCCCGATCCAGCCCGATTTCTTCCTTCGTCTCACGCAGCGCYGTGGCGATGCGGTCCGCATCGTAGGTCTCCTGCCGGCCGCCCGGAAAGCTGATCTGGCCCGCGTGGGCGTTGAGGTTGGCGTTGCGTTCGGTCAGCAGCACGGTCAGGCCGTCGGCGCGGTCCACCAACGGCACCAGCACGGCGGCTTCGCGCAGGCCGCGGCTCCGGTCGTAGACGCGCGACTCATCGGTCAGCTCGGGTTCCCAGGCTGGCGGCGATAGCAGGCGGTGGCGGATAAAGTCCGGGCGCATCCGGGGCGCCGAGAGCGGCGCGCGTTGGGCGTCGGTGCCGATGACCGGCAAGGTTTCTGGGTCGAATTTGGGGCGCATGACACCATTGAGTATGACAGAAGCGCGCCATGTCGCGCTGCAGCACACATATAAGCAAAAAGGACACCCGAAGGTGTCCTTTCCGAATCCGATACGGCACCGGTTGCCCGGCGCCGGACGGCATCGCCTTACTCGGCGGCAGCAGCCTTCGCAGCCTTCGAGACCAGCTTTTCCTTGATACGTGCCGACTTGCCCGAACGCTCGCGCAGGTAGTACAGCTTTGCACGGCGCACGTCGCCACGACGCTTCACTTCGATGCCGGCGATCAGCGGCGAGTACAGCTGGAACGTACGTTCCACGCCTTCACCCGACGAGATCTTGCGCACGATGAAGGACGAGTTCAGGCCACGGTTACGCTTGGCGATCACGACGCCTTCGTAGGCCTGCACGCGCTTGCGGGTGCCTTCCACGACGTTCACGTTGACGATCACGGTGTCACCCGGGGCGAACGCGGGAATGGTCTTGTTCGCGGTCAGGCGCGCAATCTCTTCCTGCTCGATTTGCTCGATGATGTTCATCGTTTTTTCTCCATTACCATCATGCCAGCGTTGTATGCCCCAGGACTTGTCCCGGGCCCCGGCAGAGGATGGGGTTTTCATTTGGCGGGAGCGAACTCCCGCCCTGCTTTCGCCGTCCACTCCGACAGAAATTTCTCATCGGCCTTGGACAACAACCCTTGACCACGCGCCGCCTCGATCAAATCGGGACGCTTGCGCGCGGTGTTGGCCAGCGCCTGCTGGCGCCGCCATTTCTCGATCTCGGCATGATGGCCCCCGAGCAAGATATCGGGCACCCGCACACCTTCATATTCTTCCGGCCGCGTGTAGTGCGGACAATCGAGCAGGCCGTTGACGAAACTGTCCTGCACGGCCGACTGCGCATCGCCCAGCACGCCGGGCAGATGCCGCACTACCGCGTCGATCAGCGCCATGGCCGGCAGTTCACCGCCGGACAGCACGAAATCGCCGAGGCTGATTTCCTCGTCCACGCGACGCTCGATCAATCGCTGATCGATCGCCTCGTAGCGACCGCACAACAGCACCAGGCCAGGCCGCTGCGACAGCGACATCACCTTCTCATGCGTGAGCGGGGCGCCCTGCGGCGACATCAGCACCACATGCGGGACTGCCACACCGGCTTCCGCCTGCGCCGCGGCCGCCGCGTCGATCGCGTCGTCCAGCGGCTTGGCCAGCATCACCATGCCAGGACCACCGCCGTAAGGCCGGTCGTCGATGGTGCGGTAATTGTCGACCGTAAAGTCGCGCGGATTCCAGGTGCGCAGCGCGTAACGCTGCTGCTTGGCCGCCCGGCTGGTAATGCCCCAGTCGGTCAGCGCCCGAAACATCTCGGGAAACAGCGTGATTACATCGAACTGCATCCGCGGCCCCTTGGTGTGCTTCGGTACTTCAGTAGTCGAGCCCCCAGTCCACCACGATGCGCCGGGTGGTGGTATCCACCGTGCGCAGGAACGCGTCCACGAACGGCACCAGCCGCTCGCCGGGCTTGCCATCCGGCAGCGTGTACGCCACCTGGAGGATCTGGTGGGCACCATTGTCGATCAGGCCGGATACCTCGCCCAGGGTTTCGCCCTGTTCGTTGAGCACGGCGCAACCGATCAGGTCGACCCAGTAAAACTCATTCTCTTCCGGCGGCGGAAAATCCGCGCGCCGGATCCAGACGCGACGCCCTTTCAGGGCTTCGGCAACATTGCGTTCCGCTACGCCGGTGGCCTGGGCCACCACGGTGCCGCTATGCTCGCGCGACTGGGCAATCTTGACGCAGAGCGCCTCGTCCGGCTGTGCCGGCGCCACCACCACGCCGGCCTGCGGCGCACGAAGCAGCCACCAGCGGCGGGCGTGGAGCAATGCGGAGGCGTCGTCCGCGTGCGGCTGGACCTTGATCCAGCCACGGATGCCATAGGCGGCGCCCACATAGCCCACTTCGACGAGATCGTCGGGCAGGCTGTCGGTGAACAGCAGCGCTGCGGGCAGCTTGCGGGGCTTGGGCGGCTGGCCCGATACCTCGGCCTGCGCCGCGGTACCTTGCCGATTTAACGGCTTGCGGCCGGGGGCGTTGCCAGTCACTGAGACGATGCGTCCGATGCGTCAGGCACGCGCCACAACGGGCCGCGCGCCTTGGCGGCAATCAGGCAGCGGCCTTGGCGGCTTGCTTGACCAGACGGGCAACCGTCGGCGACAGCTGGGCGCCAACGCCTTGCCAGTACGTCAGGCGGTCTTGCACCAGGCGCAGGGTTTCTTCCTTGCCGGAGGCGAGCGGGTTGTAGAAACCAACGCGCTCGATGAAACGGCCATCGCGACGGTTGCGCGAGTCAGCGGCAACGATATTGAAGAAGGGGCGCTTCTTGCTGCCGCCGCGAGCCAGACGGATTACGACCATGGGGTTATTCCTCGAAAAAACGGGGGTGTGCGAACACGAAACGCAAGAGTATAGCCCAGTTCCCAATGCCAAACAAACACTTAGCGCGCAATTCGCGCCGGGCGCSGCCACCGGTGCGCCGTTGGCGCAACATGGCCTGCAGGCACCGTCGCGTAAACCGCGAATCCCGCGCRAACCCCGCCACCGGCGCGACGTTATAAAGCTGGCAAAAATGTCGAAACAATCGGTTACACGGGTAACGGGATTGGCATAGGCGGTCACACGGCGCCTGCGTACCATGAACCCATCTTCCTGACTCTTTCCCTGCTAAGGATCTTGGGATCTCSCATGCTTACCCGCCCCCACCTGCGTCTCCTGGTGGCTGGTACCTTGGCCCTCTCGGGCCTGATCGGCAGTATTGCCGCCAGCCACGCGCAAGTTGCCTTCTGGCACACCGCCCGGGCCGAACAGTCGGCGCGCGTCAACCGCGTTGCCGGCGGATGGGAAATGGCGAGCGTACGTGCCGAAAGCCGGGATCATGTGCGGGCACAGATCGAACGCATGGAGCAGCGGGCGCGCAATGACGACCGCCTGAGCGGGCGCCCGCCCGGTGCGCCGGGCCGCGACGAGGATCGTCCGGTACGGCAGACGTCCGACCGCAGCAGCGTGAATGATAACCCGGGGCGCAGCAACGACATGCGTCCATCCGGCATGGGCCCGGGCTGGCAGGCGCGCAGCCGCGATGGCGGGCGCTGAGTCCCGCGCCTCTCCCCTTCTCCCCTTTCTCGAACGGCCGGAACTCCGGCCGTTTTGCTTGGTCTTTCAAGATGTGCGGGCCTCGTGCCCGCACAGGCTGCCGCCCGGTGCAGTCGGCGATTCCAGACGGGGTTCAACCCCGGCGCCCTCGCAGCGTGCCGTTGTTGCGCAGACGGCAATCGAACTGACCTGCCTCTGCCCGGCACCCACTGGTCCGGCTCCGGCCACTCCGGTCTTGTCCCGATATCCTCACCGGGCGCAGCCTCCACGTACAATGTGACGATTGTCAGCCTCCGTGCCTGCCACATCGCCTCCACAATGCCTACCACCGCAAGCCAAGCCCCTGCCCTCRGCGCCGATGCGCGYCGCCCGGCCCGGGGCAAGTCCAAGCTGATCACCGTCGCCCTGGCCTTCCTGTTCGGCAGCCTGGGAGCACATCGCTTCTATCTGAAGGGCTTCGGCGACAAGTTCGGCTGGGCACACCTGCTGGCCACGCTGGCGGGGGCGATCGGAATTGCGTCGCTGGTGACGGGCGCCGGGTCCACCGCGTTGAACTGGACGTTCGCGGTGGCGGGCGGCACCTCGGTGATTGCGGCATTCCTGACCGCCATCGTGTTCGGGCTACGCCCCGACGACCGCTGGGATGCGCGCTATAACGCACACGGCAMGCCCACGCGCTCCGGCTGGCCCGTGGTGATCCTGGTCATCCTGTCGCTSCTGATCGGCACCGGCCTGCTCATGGCCGGGCTCGCCATCAGCTTCCAGACGTTCTTCGAGTCGCAGGTGGAGGCGGCCAAGGCGCTTTCCCAATAGTCAGCGCGCACTTTCGCTGCAACCTGACAATGGGATGACATTGGTCAAACGCGCTTCTGCAAATCACCCATACTGGTAAGTCCGAGTACGCACGGAATGGAGCATGGCCCGCCATGGCGGGACGATGCAAAGGAGTGCCCGATGGAACATCCCACGTATGAAGAAGGACGCCTGGCTGCTATCGCAGTCAGGCTGGCCCTGTCGTCGGGCCTGCCGACGACCAGTGCGAAGGCCGCGCTGGAGCTGGCCTGCCGCATGATCGAGGATCAGCAGGCGGCGCCTCAGAACAGCGAACCCTGCCGGTCGTCGGTACCGCGCGGACGCCCGTTGGGCCGGGTCGGCCTGGGCGGGGGCCTGAAGCGCGACGTATCGAGTTCGAACCGGTTGTAACGGAAGCCTAGCCGCTCGGCGGTCTTGTAGAACCGCTGACGCATCAGATCGGCCCAAATCCCCGTGCCGCGCATGCGCGAGGCGAAGTCGGCATCGTAATCCTTGCCGCCCCGCATCTCGCGCACGCGGTTCATGACCCGCTCGGCACGATCCGGGAAATGCGCTTCGAGCCACTCCTGGAACAGCGGACTCACCTCCCACGGCAGACGCAGCACGATGTAGTTGGCGTAGACCGCCCCGGCCTCCCGGGCGGCTTCCAGCACGCGCTCGAGGTCCGGTTCGGTGACGAACGGGATAATCGGCGCCACGCTCACCCCTACCGGAATCCCCGCATCGGTCAGTTCACGAATCGTGCGCAGCCGCCGCGCCGGCGTGGCTGCGCGCGGTTCCAGCGTGCGGGCGATGCCGGCGTCGAGTGTCGTGATCGTCACAGCCCCCACCGCGAGCCGCTTGGCGGCCATGGGCGCCAGCAGGTCGATATCCCGTTCGATCAGTGACGACTTCGTGATCAGCGCCACCGGGTGGTCGGTCTCGTGCAGTACCTCCAGCAGGCTGCGCGTGATGCGCTGCTCGCGCTCGATGGGCTGGTAGGCGTCGGTGTTCACGCCCAGCGCGATGGTCTCGCACCGATACGACGGCTTGGACAATTCTTCGCGCAGGCGCTCGGCCGCATTGGTCTTGGCATAAAGCTTCGTCTCGAAATCGAGCCCCGGTGACAGGTCCAGATAGGCGTGCGTCGGCCGGGCGAAGCAGTAGATGCAGCCGTGCTCGCAGCCCCGGTAAGGATTGAGCGAGACATCGAACGGGATGTCGGGCGAGGCGTTGCGCGACAGGATCGAGCGGGCCTGCTCGAGCGTGACCCGGGTGACGAGCTTGGGCGGCAGCGCGTCATCGGCGGGGGCCGGGTCGTCATCGGCCGGCGCCCAGCCGTCGTCGAACGCCTCGCGCTGGTCGCGCTCGAAGCGTCCCTGGAGGTTGCTGACGGCGCCGCGCCCCTTGCGGGCCACGGGCGGACGGCGGGCGCCCTCGCCCTCCCCGTCACCGCCGAGGTCGTGTTCGTCACCCATCTTGCATCGAACGGCCTTACTCGCGCTCTTCCACCGAGATGGCCAATGTCTCCTTGATTTCTTCCATCACCACGTAGCTTTTAGATTGGGCTGCGCCCGGCAACTGCAACAGAATGTCGCCGAGCAGACGGCGGTACTCGCTGATCTCGCGAATCCGCGCCTTGATCAGGTAGTCGAAGTCGCCCGAGACGAGGTGACATTCCAGCACCTCGGGAATCCGCAGCACCTCGCGCCGGAACTGCTCGAACATATTGCCCGATTTGTTGCCCAGCGAAATCTCCACGAATACCAGCAGCGCACTGCCGAGCAGCCCCGGATTCAGCCGGGCGTAGTAGCCCATGATGACACCGTCGCGCTCCAGCCGCTTCACGCGCTCGATGCAGGGCGTGATGGTCAGCCCCACCCGCTCTGCCAGGTCTTTCATCGACACCCGCCCGTCGTCCTGGAGCACCGTGAGAATCTTCCGATCCAGCCGATCGAGGCCGCGCACCGGCTGACGTGTCGTTCTCATGACTTTTTCCTGTTTTTCTAATTTAATCGGTAACTAACACTGCTTTGAAGTCAATAGTATAGATACGAATCCTTCTATTCCATTCTTTCGCAGGTCCGGAGTCATCGAGATGCGTGTTCTAGTGCTTGGCAGTGGCGTTATTGGCGTGACCAGCGCGTGGTACCTGGCCCGTGCCGGTCATGAAGTGACCGTCGTGGATCGCGAGTCCGCGCCCGCGCTCGGCACCAGCTTTGCCAACGCCGGCCAGATCTCGCCGGGCTACGCGTCGCCGTGGGCCGCGCCGGGCGTGCCGCTCAAGGCCATCAAGTGGATGTTCCAGGAGCACGCGCCGCTGAGCATCAAGCCTGACGGCACGCTGTTCCAGCTCCAGTGGATGTGGCAGATGCTGCGCAATTGCACGCCGGCACGCTATGCCGTGAACAAGGAACGCATGGTGCGACTGGCCGAGTACAGCCGCGATTGCATCCGCACGCTGCGGGCCGAGACCGGTATTGCCTACGAAGGCCGCCAGCAAGGCACGCTCCAGGTGTTTCGCACGGACGCGCAGCTCGAAGCCGCCGCGCGCGACATCGCCGTGCTCGAGGAAGCGGGCGTGCCCTATCAATTGCTTTCGCGCGAGGAACTCGGCGCGAGCGAACCGGCGCTGGCCGCCGCAGGCCACAAGCTGGCCGGCGGCCTGCGCCTGCCGAACGATGAAACCGGGGATTGCCAGCTGTTTACCCAACGGCTGGCAGCCATGGCCGAATCGCTCGGCGTGCAGTTCCTCTACAACCGCTCGATCGACGGCCTGATGACCCAGGGCGATGCCGTGACCGGTGCCGTGGTYGGCGGCCAGCCGATGTATGCCGAGGCCGTGGTGGTGGCGCTCGGGAGCTGGTCCACGCCGTTCGTCCGCAATGTGCTGCCGGGGCTGTCGAACCTGCCGGTGTACCCGCTCAAGGGCTTCTCGATCACGGTGCCGATGACCGATGCCGCGCGCAGCCCGGTATCCACGGTGCTCGACGAGACCTACAAGGTGGCGATCACGCGCTTCGACGACCGCATCCGCGTGGGCGGCATGGCGCAGATCGTCGGCTACGACCGTTCGCTCGATCCGGCCAAGCGCCGCACGCTCGAACACGTGGTGACGGACCTGTTCCCCGGCGCCGGGGATGTCAGCCGCGCCACGTTCTGGACTGGCCTGCGTCCGATGACGCCGGACGGCACGCCCGTGGTCGGCCCCGCCGGGATTCGCGGCCTGTGGCTCAACACCGGCCACGGCACGCTCGGCTGGACCATGGCCTGCGGCTCGGGCAAGCTGCTGTCCGACCTGGTCTCGGGCACGCAGCCAGCGATTCGCGCCGACGACCTGTCGGTGGACCGCTACCGCCAGCCCGCGCGCACGCACGGCGTGCCGCGTCCGGTGCCGGCCTGATCGTTCCTGATCTCGGACTTCGACGAAAAAAAGGCGACCTTCGGGTCGCCTTTTTTCATCCCCAACGCAAGTTGCGCGTCAGAACTGGTCCACCGACATCGCCTTGACCGGCTCGGCGCCGGCCACGATGGCGTCGCGCAGCGACGACGCCTGCGACAGGATGTGCTCGCCGAAGAAATGCGCCGTGGCGATCTTGGCMTCRTAAAACGCCGGGTCTTCGCTACGCTTGGCATCCGCCGCCAGCATCGCGCGGCCCAGTTGCCAGCCCGAGAACACGATGCCGCACAGCTTCAGGTACGGCACGCTGCCCGCGAACACCGCGTTCGGATCGCCCTTGGCGTTCTCCACGACGAAGCCCACCACGGCCTCGAGCGCCTCGCGACCCCGCTTCAACTGGCCCTGCACCGCCTGGAACGAGGCGCAGCTGTGCTGGCCGAGCGCGGCCTCGGTCTCGGCGATCTTCGCGCAGATCGCGCGCGCCACGGCACCGCCATCGCGCACGGTCTTGCGGCCGACGAGGTCATTGGCCTGGATGGCCGTGGTGCCCTCGTAGATCGGCAGGATCCGCGCGTCGCGGTAGTACTGGGCCGCGCCGGTTTCCTCGATGAAGCCCATGCCGCCGTGCACCTGCACGCCGAGGCTGGTCACGTCGATCGACAGCTCGGTGCTCCAGCCCTTGATCACGGGCACCATGAACTCGTAGAACGCCTGGTTTTCGCGGCGCGTCGCCTCGTCCGGATGCTGGTGGGCGGCATCGCTGGCCGCGGCGGCCACGTAGGCCACGGCACGTGCGCCTTCGATCAGTGCGCGCATCGTCATCAGCATGCGCTTGACGTCGGGGTGATGGATGATCGTCACGGCCTCGCGCGCCGAGCCATCGACCGGCCGGCTCTGCACGCGCTCCCGCGCATAGGCCACGGCGTGCTGGTAGGCGCGCTCGGACACCGCGATGCCCTGCATGCCCACCGCGAAGCGCGCCGCATTCATCATGATGAACATGTATTCGAGGCCGCGATTCTCCTCGCCCACCAGCGTGCCGACGGCGCCGCCGTGATCGCCGAACTGGAGCACCGCCGTCGGGCTGGCCTTGATGCCGAGCTTGTGCTCGATCGACACGCAGTGCACGTCGTTGCGCGCACCGGTCGTGCCGTCCGGGTTGACCAGGAACTTCGGCACGACGAACAGCGAGATGCCCTTGACGCCCTCGGGCGCGGTCGGCGTGCGGGCCAGCACCAGATGGACGATGTTCTTCGCCATGTCGTGCTCGCCGTACGTGATGAAAATCTTGGTGCCGAACAGCTTGAAYGTGCCGTCGCCCTGCGGCTCGGCGCGCGTGCGCACGGCGGCCAGGTCCGAGCCGGCCTGCGGCTCGGTCAGGTTCATCGTGCCGGTCCATTCGCCCGCAATCAGCTTGGGCAGGATGACCGTCTTCTGTTCGTCGGTGCCGGCAGTCAGCAGGGCTTCGATGGCGCCATCGGTCAGCAGCGGGCACAGCGCGAACGACAGGTTGGCGCTGTTCAGCATCTCGATGCACGGCGTGCCGACGAGCTTGGGCAAGCCCTGGCCGCCAAAATCGCTCGGATGCAGCACGCCCTGCCAGCCGCCCTCGCCGAACTGGCGGAACGCGTCGCGGAACCCGGGCGTGGTGGTGACCACGCCGTCCTTCCAGCTGCTGGGGTCGAGATCGCCCGCGCGGTTCAGCGGGGCCACCACTTCCTCGTTGAACCGGGCCGCTTCCTCAAGCACGGCCTGCGCCGTGTCCGGGGTGGCTTCCTCATAGCCCGGCATCTGGCTGACGGCGTTCAGGTCCGCCAGTTCGTTCATGACGAACAGCATGTCCTTGAGCGGTGCGCGATAGGTCATCGAAGTCTCCTGGATCTTGTAAAAAAGCCGCTCGCGGGACGCTCCCGGAACGGCTTCATTCTTCTTGTTGGGGCGCCGGCGCCCGTACCAGACAGTACGCGGGCCGGCGCGGGGCCAGACCTCAGCCCAGTGCTGCCACCAGCTCAGGCACCACGGTGTTCAGGTCGCCCACCAGGCCGTAGTCCGCCACCGAGAAGATCGGGGCTTCGGCGTCCTTGTTGATCGCGACGATCACCTTGGAGTCCTTCATGCCGGCCAAATGCTGGATCGCGCCCGAAATACCGACCGCGATGTACAGCTGCGGCGCGACGATCTTGCCGGTCTGGCCGACCTGATAGTCGTTCGGCACGAAGCCGGCATCCACGGCCGCGCGCGAGGCGCCCAGCGCGGCGCCCAGCTTGTCGGCCAGCGGCGTCAGCACCTTGGTGTAGTTCTCGCCCGAACCCACGCCACGGCCACCGGAAACGATGATCTTGGCAGCGGTCAGTTCCGGACGGTCGCTCTTGGCCACTTCGCGCGAGACGAATTGCGAGATGCCCAGGTCGGCCACGGCCGGCAGGGTCTCGACAGCAGCCGAGCCACCTTCGGCGGCAGCCGCGTCGAACGCCGTGCCGCGCACCGTGATGACCTTGATCTTGTCGGCCGACTTCACGGTGGCAATGGCGTTACCAGCGTAGATCGGGCGCTCGAAGGTATCCGGTGCGTCGACCTTGGAGATTTCCGAGATCTGGGCCACGTCCAGGCGGGCGGCCACGCGCGGCAGGATGTTCTTGCCGTAGGGCGTTGCCGGCGCCAGGATATGGCTGTAGTCGTTGGCGATGGCCAGGGCCTGCTCGGCCACGTTCTCGGCCAGGCCGTCGCCGAAATAGGCGGCATCGGCCAGCAGGACCTTGGTCACACCGGCGATCTTGGCAGCGGCATCGGCGGCAGCCTTGGCATTGGCGCCGGCTACCAGCACGTGGACGTCGCCACCGCACTGGGCGGCAGCCGTCACGGTGTTCAGCGTGGCGGCCTTGATCGATTGATTGTCGTGTTCAGCAATGACGAGTGCAGTCATGTTTTCTCTCCCCGCGCTCAGATAACCTTGGCTTCAGACTTCAGCTTTTGCACCAGCGTGGCCACATCGGGCACCATCACGCCTGCGCTGCGCTTGGCCGGCTCCACGACCTTCACGGTCGACAGACGCGGGGCCACATCCACACCGAGGTCTTCGGGCTTCACGGTTTCCAGCGGCTTCTTCTTGGCCTTCATGATGTTCGGCAGCGTCACGTAGCGCGGCTCGTTCAGGCGCAGGTCCGTGGTCACCACGGCCGGCAGCTTGACCGACAGCGTTTCCAGACCGCCATCCACTTCACGGGTCACCGATGCCTTGCCATCCGCCACCACCACCTTCGAGGCGAACGTGGCTTGCGGCAGGCCGGCCAGCGCGGCCACCATCTGGCCGGTCTGGTTCGAGTCATCGTCGATGGCCTGCTTGCCCAGGATCACCAGTTGCGGCTGTTCCTTGTCGATCAGTGCCTTGATCAGCTTGGCCACGGCCAGCGGCTGCAGGTCTTCGTTCGATTCCACCAGGATGCCGCGATCGGCGCCGATGGCCATCGCRGTGCGCAGGGTCTCCTGGCATTGCGTGACGCCGCACGACACGGCGATCACTTCGGTGACGACGCCAGCTTCTTTCAGGCGCACGGCCTCTTCCACGGCGATTTCGTCGAACGGGTTCATGCTCATTTTGACGTTGGCCAGGTCGACGCCCGAGCCATCCGACTTCACGCGGACCTTGACGTTGTAGTCCACCACCCGCTTGACTGCGACGAGTACTTTCATGCGCTCACTCCACTGATAGCTGATAGTCCAAAGATTTGAATCGCTCGCCATTATAACCACCGGGGTGGCGCAGCTTTAGTTTTTCGAACGATCGTACTATTTTATAGACAAAGAATTGCCGGGGCTAGCCCGGCAACTGAAGAAATCTGCGCCCATTGTGCCGCAGGATGCCCCGCGTGCACAGGGTTTGGACGATTTCCTCGAAAATCGTCCCGGACCGGCGCCCGATTGATGATTACCAGGCGGTGATCACCGACTCCTTGTAGGTGTTGGCGATGTACTGCTTCACCTCGGCCGAGTGGTAGGCCTTCACCAGCTTGGCCACCCACGGCTTGTCCTTGTCCGCCGCGCGGATGGCGATCAGGTTCGCGTACGGACCCTTCGGGCCTTCTGTGGCGATTGCATCACGCGTGGGGGACAGGCCGGCGGACTCGGCATAGTTGCCGTTGATCGCGGCGGCGTCCAGGTCGTCGAGCGAGCGCGGCAGCTGGGCAGCGTCGAGTTCGACGATCTTGATCTTCTTCGGATTTTCCACGATGTCCAGCGGCGTGGCCTTCAGACCGGCGTCCGGACGCAGCTTGATCAGGCCCTTGGCCTGCAGCAGCAACAGGCCGCGACCGCCGTTGGTCGGATCGTTCGGCACGCCCACGCGGGCGCCCTGCTTGATCTGGTCCAGCGACTTCACCTTCTTCGAGTACACACCCATCGGGAACGTGACCGTGAAGCCCACGTGCGTGAACTTGTAGCCGCGATCCTTGATCTGGGCTTCCAGGTACGGCAGATGCTGGTAGCTGTTGGCSTCGAGGTCGCCAGCGGCCAGCGCGGCGTTCGGCTGGATGTAGTCGCTGAACTCCACCACCTGGATGTTCAGGCCGTCCTTGGCCGCCACCTTCTTCACCTGCTCCATGATCTGCGCGTGCGGGCCGCCCGTCACGCCAACCTTGATCGGCTTTTCCTGCGCCAGCGCGCCCGTGGAAACGGCCAGGCCCAGCGCCACCGCTGCGGCAGTCTTCAGCAAATTACGACGTTGCATTTTTGATTTACCCCTAGTTTCCCTGCGAATTGAAACCCATCAGCGATGGCTGATGCGGCGCACGAGCCAGTCGCCAAAGCTCTGCACGGCCTGTACGAAGACGATCAGGATCACCACCACGGCGACCATGACCTCGGTGATATAGCGCTGGTAGCCGTAGCGGATGCCCAGGTCGCCCAGCCCGCCGCCGCCGATGGCGCCGGCCATGGCCGAATAGCCGACCAGGCTCACGAAGGTGATGGTCAGGCCGGCCACGATGCCGGGCATCGCCTCGGGCAGCAGCACCTTCCAGACGATCTGGCGCGTGGTGGCACCCATCGATTGCGCGGCTTCCACCAGGCCCTTGTCCACCTCGCGCAGCGCCGCCTCGACCAGCCGGGCGATGAACGGCACCGCCGCGATCGTCAGCGGCACCACAGCCGCCGTCGTGCCGATCGACGAACCGACGATAAAGCGCGTGAACGGGATCACCACCACCAGCAGGATGATGAACGGTATCGACCGCACCGCGTTCACGACCACGCCGATGGAGCGGTTGAACAGCGGATGCGACAGCACGCCGCCCCGGTTGGTCAGGTGCAGCAGCACGCCCAGCGGCACGCCGAACAGCGCGCCCACCACGCCCGAGATCGACACCATCAACAGTGTCTCGCCGAACGACGCCAGGAACAGGTCAAACATTTCAGACCACATGTTCGATCTCCTCCACCACGACGCCCTGCGTCTGCAAATACTCCATCGCCGCGCGCACCGCGGCCGGCTCGCCCGTGGCCATGATCGCCAGCGAGCCGAACGCCTGCCCCTGGATCTCGTCGATATGGCCGTGCAGGATGTTGAAGTCCAGTCCGTGCTGGCGGATCGCCTGGGCCAGCACCGGCTGGTCGACGTTCTCGCCCGTGAAGGCCAGCCGGTAGACGTGGTCGCGGCCGTTGCCGAGCCGGCTTTCCACGCGCTTGAGCACGCTGGCCGGCAGTTCCTGGGCAATCACGTCGCCGATCATCGCGCGCGTGACCTCGTGCTGCGGGCGCAGGAAGACGTCGATCACACGGCCGCTTTCCACCACCTGACCGGCCTCGAGCACGGCCACGCGGTCGCAGACCTGCTTGATGACCTCCATCTGGTGCGTGATCATGACGATGGTCAGGCCCAGCTCGCGATTGATCTGTTTGAGCAGGTCGAGGATTGAGCGCGTGGTCTCGGGATCCAGCGCGGAGGTGGCTTCGTCGGACAGCAGCACCTTCGGCTTGCTCGCCAGCGCGCGCGCAATGCCCACGCGCTGCTTCTGGCCGCCGCTGATCTGCGCGGGATGGCGGTCGCGCAGCGCCGACAGACCCACGAGGTCCAGCAGCGGCAGCACCGTCGCGGCAATCTCGGCCTTGGTCTTGCCGGCCAGCTCCAGCGGCAGCGCCACGTTGTCATAGACCGTGCGCGACGACAGCAGGTTGAAATGCTGGAAGATCATGCCGATTTCGCGGCGCGCCGCGCGCAGGCGGCTGGCATCCATCGCAGTCAAATCGTGGCCGTCGACGATCACCCGGCCGGCGCTGGGCCGGTTCAGCAGATTGATGGCACGCACCAGCGTGCTCTTGCCGGCCCCGCTTCGGCCGATGATGCCGAAGACTTCACCGGGCGCGATGGAGAGGCTGACATCGCGCAGCGCATGCACTTCCCCCGACCCGCCGGGGAATCGCTGCGAGAGTCCTTGCAGTTCGATCATGGAAAGAGAAAAGAAAACGGCAACAGCGTGGGGTCTCCAGCGTTGTTGCCGCGCATTATTTTTCTGAAGCTCGCATTTTATGCGATCCGCTTCATACCTCAAACGAGATTTTTTCGATCGCCTTATGCGCTGGGAGCATATAGAAGCACCGTCAATCGCATTTTTGCGAATTACGGGTCACTTGSATCGATGATCTTTGAGCGTATTCACCCTTCCATCATCACCTTCAGGTGCGCGAGCACGCTCCGCCCCAGCGCGCTGAGGTTGTAGCCCCCCTCCAGGCAGCTCACGATGCGGCCCTTGGCGTGCACGCGCGCCACTTCCATCAGCCGTTCGGTCATCCAGGCGTAGTCCTGCTCGACCAGGCCCATCTGGCCGAGGTCGTCCTCACGGTGGGCATCGAAACCGGCCGAGATGAACAGCATCTGGGGCCGGAACTCGTTCAGGCGTGGCAGCCAGATCGTCTCCACCACCTCGCGCACGGCCATGCCGTTGGTATAGGCGGGCAGCGGGATATTCGACATGTTCGGCGCAATGTGCTCCGTGCCGCTATACGGATAGAACGGGTGCTGGAAGAAGCTGCACATCAGCACCTGGGGGTCGTTGCGGAATGCCGCCTCGGTGCCGTTGCCGTGGTGGACATCGAAATCGATCACGGCCACGCGCTCCAGACCATGCGCGACCAGCGCGTGACGGGCGGCAATCGCCACGTTGTTATAGAAGCAGAAGCCCATGGCGCGGTCCGGCTCGGCGTGGTGGCCCGGCGGGCGCACGCAGCAAAACGCGTTTTCCAGTTCGCCGGCCATCACGGCGTCGGTGGCGGCCACGGCGGCGCCGGCCGCGTGCGTGGCGGCGGTCAGCGTGTGGCGGTTCATCGTGGTATCGGGATCGATCGCGTGGTAGCCGCTCGCGGGGCTCACGGACGCCAGCTGGGAGACGTAGTCGGGCCGGTGCACGCGCTCGATCTGCTCCTCGGTGGCGGCCGGCGCGTCGCGGCGGTCCAGCAGCCCGTCCAGCCCGTGCGAGATCAGGTGATCCTCGATCGCCTGCAGCCGTTCCGGGCATTCCGGATGGAAATGTCCCATCTCGTGCAGCTGGAATGCGGGATGTGTGTAATAGCCCGTTGGCATTGTCGTTTCCGGGTCAAGTTTGTCTCCAATCGATACGTTAGCACATGACGTGCCACATCATCCGTGGRCCGGCGGGGTCGCTGGCGCCGGGAGGCATCCGCTATACTCGGTGCGACTTGCAAAGGACAACATGACCGACAAACAGCGCTCCATGCGCCGCCCGCTGCTGGGCGCCGCACTCACCGCTGCCGCATTGGGCCTGTGCGGCGTTTCTCCTCGACTGATGGCTGCCGGCAAGCGTCGCGTGGCCGTCCGGGAAGAAGAAATCGAACCGGGCCGCTATCGAAATCATCCGCAAACCCGTGCGTTCATCGACGACATGGTGGCCCGCCACGGCTTCCCGCGCGCGGAGCTGGACACGTATTTCAGTCAGGCCGTGTATTCGGCCACGGTGTCGCGGCTGATCATGCCGCCGAGCACGCCGGGCCGGAAGAGCTGGCGGACGTACCGCTCGCGCTTTATCGAGCCGATCCGCATCAACGCCGGCGTGCGCTTCTGGCAGGAAAACCGCGACACGCTGCGCCGCGCCGAGGCCGAATTCGGCGTGCCGGCGTCGGTCATCGTCGGCATCATCGGCGTGGAAACCATCTACGGGCGCGATATGGGCACGTTCCGCGTGCTGGATTCGCTCTCCACGCTGGCCTTCGACTATCCGGACACCCCGAACCGCGACGCACGCACCCGGCTGTTCCGCGAGCAGTTGGCGGACTACCTGCTCTGGTGCCGCGAGACCCGCACCGATGTCTATTCGGTACTCGGCTCGTACGCGGGCGCGGTGGGCATTCCGCAGTTCATGCCGACCAGCCTGCGCGAGTACGCGATCGACTATGACAAGGACGGGCACGTCGACCTGCGCAACAGCGCCGTCGATGCCATTGGTAGCGTGGGCCGCTTCCTGCAGTTGCACGGCTGGGAACAGGGCCGGCCCGTGATCTGGAGCATTGCCGGCGACGAAGGCAGCCGGGGCATTGCCGGGGCTGCGGCAGACGGCGAGCCGTGGCCCACGCGCACGCTGAACCAGCTCACCCGCGCCGGGTTGCGCGTGGACGAGCCGATCGACCTCCAGCGCGAAGGCGAGACCGGCGTGCTGGTGGTGGACTTGCCCACGCCGGACCAGCCCACCGAGTACCTGATCGGCCTGCGCAATTTCTACGTGCTCACGCGCTACAACCGTAGCTTTTTCTACGCGCTGGCGGTGTACCAACTCGGCGAGGCAGTCAAAGCGGCGATGGGCTGATCGCCACCCCCCATTCGCCGACCCCAAATCCCCGTCCAGGCTCTGTCTTGCCGGGGATTTTCTTTTGGCCTATAGTTACCCATATGGCTAACTATCAAGCGACAGTCAGCGAGGTATTTCACGCGCTCGCCGACCCCACCCGCTGTGCGATTGTCAGCGCACTGGGCGGCGGCGCGCAGTCGGTGTCCACGCTGGCGGCGCCRTTCGACATGGCGCTGCCGTCGTTCATGAAGCACCTGACCGTGCTCGAGCGTAGCGGCCTGATCCGCACGCACAAGCTCGGGCGCACCCGCACGTGTGAGTTGTTGCCGGAGCGGCTCTCGCAGGCTGAGCAGTGGATCGCCGAGCAGCGCGCCGTCTGGGAGGCCAGGTCCGATCGCATGGCCCAATTCGTCGAACGTCTACATCAGGAGGAGCAAGCCCATGTCAAACAGCCCAGCCGACAACGCTGAATCCCGCGACCTCGTCATCTCCCGCGTGCTGCGCGCGCCGCGCTCGGCACTGTGGCGCGCCTGGTCGGATCCGGCATTGCTCAAGGAATGGTGGTGCCCCAAGCCCTGGACGACCGAGGTGCTGGCCTTCGACCTCCAGCCCGGCGGCGCCTTCCATACCATCATGCGCGGCCCCGACGGTGGCGTGAGCGACAACCCTGGCAGCTTTCTCGAAGTGGTGCCGCAATCGCGCCTTGTCATGACGTCGATGCTGACSGGCGGCTGGCGTCCGGCCAAGCCGTGGCTCGGCTTCACGGCMATCATCACCATGGCCGACGAAGGCACGGGCAGCCGCTACACCGCCACGGTGATGCACCCCGATGACGAAACGCGGGACCAGCACGAGAAGCTGGGCTTCTTCGACGGCTGGAACACCTGCATCACCCAGCTCGACGACTTCGCGCTGAACTTGCGCTAGATAGAAAAAGGCCCCGGCAAACGCGCGGGGCCTTTACTCGTACGAGAAACGCGGGACCGATCAGGCCGGGAATACGCCGGTCGACAGGTAGCGGTCACCACGGTCGCAGACCACGAACACGATCGTCGCGTTTTCCACTTCCTCGGCCACGCGCAGCGCCACGCACAGCGCGCCGGCGGCGGAAATGCCGCAGAAGATGCCTTCCTCGCGCGCCATGCGGCGGGCCATGTGCTCGGCGTCGGCCTGCGACACCGGCTCCTGGCGGTCTACGTACTTCGGATCGTAGATCTTCGGCAGRTAGGCTTCCGGCCACTTGCGGATGCCGGGGATGCGCGAGCCTTCGGCCGGCTGCGCGCCGACGATCTGAATCGCCGGGTTCTTTTCCTTGAGGAAGCGCGAGACGCCGGTAATCGTGCCCGTGGTGCCCATGGCGGACACAAAGTGCGTGATACGGCCCTCGGTTTCCGCCCAGAGTTCCGGGCCCGTGGTCTCGTAGTGCGCCAGCGGATTGTCCGGATTGGCGAACTGGTCGAGGATCACACCCTTGCCTTCGCGCTCCATGGCTTCGGCGAGGTCACGCGCGTACTCCATGCCGCCCTTGACCGGCGTGAGGATGATCTCCGCGCCATAGGCCGACATGCTCTGCCGGCGCTCGAGGCTCAGGTCCTCCGGCATGATCAACACCATGCGGTAGCCGCGGATGGCCGCAGCCATGGCCAGCGCGATGCCGGTATTGCCCGAGGTCGCCTCGATCAGCGTGTCGCCCGGCTTGATGCGGCCGCGCGCCTCGGCACCACGGATCATCGACAGCGCGGGACGGTCCTTGACGGAACCGGCCGGGTTATTGCCTTCGAGCTTGCCGAGAATCACATTGCCGCGCGCCTCGATGGCGGCGCCGGGGATGCGCTGGAGTCTGACCAGCGGCGTATTGCCGATGGTGTCTTCGATCGTCTTGTAGGCCATGGTGCAGGGGAATGTCGCGGGAGGGGGTGTCGCCAATGTCTTTGTTGTCGCGGGTCATTGTAATGCACCCACCTTACCCGCACCGGCAGGGCGGGCATTCCCCCACCCCAGCCGGCCCCGCCATGCCGCCGAATCAGTGCGGCAGCGCGGTTTCTTCGTCGCGGCCCTTGCCCAGCAGGTGATACAGCAGGATGGCGCCGAACGTGGCCGTGCCGATGCCACCGAGCGTCATGCCACCGAGCTTCAGCGTCAGGTCRCCAGCGGCCACGGTCAGCGTGGCCCCCACCGTGATCAAGTTGCGCGAGCTGGAGAAATCCACGCCGTTCTGCACCCAGATCCGCCCGGCCGTGGCCGAGATCAGGCCAAACACGACGATGGTCAGGCCGCCGATGACCGGGCCCGGAATCGTCAGGATCAGCGCGCCGAACTTCGGCGAGAAGCCGAGCAGAATGGCCACCGCCGCCGCTACCACGAAGATCAGCGTCGAGTAGATGCGCGTCACCGCCATCACACCCATGTTCTCCGCGTACGTGGTCACGCCCGTGCCGCCGCCCGAGGCGGACAGCATCGTGGCCACGCCATCGCCGATGAACGCGCGACCGATATACGGGTCCAGGTTGCGGCCCGTCATCACGCCGATGGCCTTGATGTGGCCGAGGTTCTCCGCCACAAGCACGATCGCCACCGGGGCGATCAGCAGCATCGCGCTCGGCTCGAACACCGGCGCCGTGAACGCGGGCAGGCCGAACCAGCCGGCCGCAATCACGCCTGAGAAGTCGATGGCCTTGCCCATGCCCATCACATTGGTGGCGATGTAATACGCGAGGTAGCCAGCCAGCCCGCCCAGCAGCACCGGCAGGCGCCCCACCATGCCCGGCGCGCGCACGGCGATCAGACCCACGGCCAGCACGGTCAGCAGTCCGATCCAGGTATCGAGCGGCGCGGCGCTGACGGCCTTGACGGCCACCGGCGCCAGGTTCAGGCCAATCGCTGCAACGATGGCGCCGGTCACCACCGGCGGCATCAGCTTCTCCACCCAGGCGTAGCCGACCGCCTGCACGATCAGGCCGATCAATGTGTAGACCGCCCCCGCCGCGATGATGCCGCCGAGCGCCACCGGGATATTCAGGTTCGGCCCGCTGCCGGCATAGCCGGTGGCCGCGATGACCACGGCGATGAACGCGAAGCTCGATCCCAGATAGCTCGGCACGCGCCCGCGTACGAACAGGAAGAAAATCAGCGTGCCGATGCCCGAGAACAGGATGGCGATATTCGGATTGAAGCCCATCAGGATCGGCGCGATGGCCGTGGAGCCGAACATCGCCACTACGTGCTGGATGCCCGCCAGAATCGTCTGCCCCGCGGGCAGCCGCTCGTCCGGGCCGATCACGCCCGATGTCTTCAGCCGCCATTTCGGCAGGAAGCCCGTGTCCTCGCCATTCGCCATGTTGTTTTCTCCCTGTTATCGACGTCGCGCATGATACTCCGCGCCGCCCTGGCCGCGAAGCGACCGGGCCGGCGCCGGCCGACAAGGAAGCACAACGCATACCAGCCCCGGGCTGTTGACGCCCCGGGCCTGGTCTGCCGCATGGCGTCAGCGGGCCGCCTTCTGCGTCGATGGTGCCGCGCTGGCCTTTGCCTTGGGATCCTTGCGAGGGGGCGGCGCAGCCTTGCCGAACGTCAGCCCGGCGGCCTCGAGGTTGGCCACCGACTTCGGCCCCACGCCGGGCACCCGGTCCGCGAGGTCGCCGGCATCCTTGAAGGCGCCATGCTTCTCGCGCTCATCGAGGATCCGCTTGGCGGTAGCCGGCCCGATGCCCTTCACGCCGGTCAGCGCGRCTTCGTCCGCCACGTTGACGTCCACGTTGGCATAGGCCGCGCCGCCGAACGCGAGCGACACCAGCAGCGCCACGAACATCCGGCGCATGCACTGGATCAGGGAAACATCGAAGGGATTGCGCATCAGAAAACTCCTTTCCTTATTGGACTCAAGGCTCCGTGCCGGGATGGCGACGGAGCCTTGTCAGGATAGGAGCGGGTGACGGCTAGACGCGTAGTCGGCCACAATCGTTCACAACATCCGCGCGGATGTGTGGCCAACTGCAACGAGGATGTTGCAATCGGCGGTCGGAAACATCCGAAACGGTCAGCCGTTACGCTCGAGCAGCCACTTGCAGTAGCGCGAGACGCCTTCCTGCACCGTGAGGAACGGGGCGGTATAGCCCGCCGACCGCAGGCGCGACACATCGGACTGCGTGAAGCACTGGTACTTGCCGCGCAGCGCGTCGGGGAATTTCACGTATTCGACCAGCCCTTCCTGCACCATCTCCTCCAGCGAGAGCGGCGGCTTGTCCTCGATCTCGCGCAGCGTGTTGACCACGCTGGCGGCGATGTCGTTGAACGGCTGCGAGCGGCCGGTGCCAAGGTTGAAGATGCCGGACTTTTCCGGATGATCGAGGAAGTACAGGTTGACCTTGACCACGTCCTCCACGGACACGAAGTCGCGGCTCTGCGTACCCGGCGCGTAGCCGTTGTACTCGCCGAACAGCTTCACCGAGCCCTCGGCGCGGAACTGGTTGAAGTGGTGGAACGCCACCGAGGCCATGCGGCCCTTGTGGTACTCGCGCGGGCCGTACACGTTGAAGTAGCGGAAGCCGACGATCTGCGAGTGGGCCGCCGGCAGCCGGCGCCGCACCACCTGGTCGAACAGGAACTTCGAATAGCCGTACACGTTCAGCGGGCGCTCGTACTCGCGGTCCTCGCGGAACATCGTCGACGCCCCGTAGGTGGCCGCCGACGAGGCGTAGAGGAACTGCGTGCCCTGCTCCAGGCAGGCTTCCATCAGCGCCAGCGTGTAGCGGTAGTTGTT
This sequence comes from Cupriavidus sp. KB_39, assembly GCF_052114485.1. Classification (NCBI taxonomy): domain Bacteria; kingdom Pseudomonadati; phylum Pseudomonadota; class Betaproteobacteria; order Burkholderiales; family Burkholderiaceae; genus Cupriavidus; species Cupriavidus sp. KB_39. The sequence continues at coordinate 1,691 of NZ_JBFREV010000027.1, read as the reverse complement.
CTCCATCATGTAGCGGCCGTCGGTCTCCATGGTGTCGGAGCACGCGCCCTCGTGGAACACCGCGCGGACCTTGCCGAAGTCCCCCCGCGCAAAGCGCTGGACGAATTCCGACTTGTCGAGGTAGTCGGCGATCTCGCAGTCCACGAGGTTGCCGAACTTCTCGGCACGGGTCAGGTTGTCGACCGCGACAATATTGGTCTCGCCGCGCTCGTTCAAGCCCTTGACGAGGTTGCTGCCGATAAAGCCGGCGGCGCCGGTCACGATGATGGTCATGGTAGTTTCAGACTCGAATTTCGGACTTTTACGACACGCGCCTCAGGCGCCGAACAGTTCGGGATACGTGACAACGGCGGTACCCAGCTTGCCGACCACGATGGCGCCGGCCCGGTTGGCGTGCTGCACGGCTTCCTTGAGCGGCACGCCGGCACCGATCATCGTGGCCAGCGTGGCGATCACGGTATCGCCGGCCCCCGATACATCATAGACTTCGCGCGCCTGGGCCGAGACATGAAGCACCTCGGCCTCGGTGTAGAGCGTCATGCCCTCCTCCGAGCGCGTCAGCAGCAGCGCTTCAAGCTGGAGCGAGCGGCGCAGGTTCTGGGCGCGGATKGTCAGGTCCGCCTCGGTCTTCCAGGCGCCCACCACGGCACGCATCTCGGCACGGTTCGGCGTGATCAGCGTGGCACCCCGGTAGCGCGAGTAGTCGTCGCCCTTGGGGTCCACCAGCACGGTGCGGCCGGCCGCACGGCCCGCCTCCACCATGCGGCCGACGTGCGCCAGACCGCCCTTGCCGTAGTCGGACAAGACCAGCACCTGATAGTCGGCCACCAGAGTATTGAAGCGCTCCTGTACCGAAGCCAGCACTTCGTTGGCCGGCGCGCTCTCGAAATCGACGCGCAGCAACTGCTGCTGATGGGCCAGCACGCGCAGCTTGATCGTCGTATTGAGGGTGGGATCGCGTTGCAGGTAGGGCTGCACGTGGCTCTCGGCCAGCAGCGCCTCGAGCGTGCGGCCCGGCTCGTCATCGCCGATCACGCCGAGCATGCCYACCCGGGCGCCCAGCGCCGCGGCATTGCGGGCCACGTTGGCGGCGCCGCCCAGGCGCTCGTCACTGCGCTTGACCTGCACCACGGGCACCGGCGCCTCCGGGGAAATGCGCTCCACGTCGCCAAACCAGTAACGGTCCAGCATCATGTCGCCCACCACCAGCACCTGCGATTGTCGAATCTGGTCCTGCGAAATCTGATTCTTGCTCATAGGGTCTYAGCGCATCGAGGCAGAGCGCCCGATCGCGTGGTATTCGATGCCGGCTGTCGCCATGGCATCGGGTTCGTAGAGATTGCGGCCGTCGATAATGACCGGGGTCTTCAGCTTGGCGCGGATGGCACTGAAATCCGGGCTCCGGAAGACCTTCCACTCGGTCACGATCACGAGCGCGTCGGCGTCCTCGAGGACATCCATCTGCGCCTCGCAGAAGTGTACTCGCCCCGCGCCGCCTTCGATGTCCGCAAGATCCGTCTCGATCACACGGCGCGCTTCGGGCATCGCCACCGGGTCGTGCACGCGCAGCGCGGCGCCGCGCGACACCAGCTCGCGCGCCAGCACCCGCGACGGCGCTTCCCGCATGTCATCGGTATTCGGCTTGAAGGCGAGGCCCCAGATTGCGAAGGTCTTGCCCGTCAGGTCTTCCC